>JASGGD010000004.1:0-61356 GCA_047605225.1 Novosphingobium sp. | reverse complement strand
GCGATGGCGCGCAATGCGCTGCAGATCTGGTCCTGGGCCGAAGTCGGCTTCCAGGAGACCAAAAGCTCGGGGCTGCTCCAGAAGGATCTCAAGGCGGCAGGCTTCAAGGTGACCGCCGGTGTCGCCGGAATGCCCACCGCCTTCGTCGCCAGCTTCAAGACCGGAGACGGCCCGGTAATCGGCATCCTCGCCGAGTACGACGCCCTCCCCGGTCTCGCCCAGGCGGCCGAGCCCGAGCGCCACGTCATCGACGGCATCGCCGGTCATGCCTGCGGCCACAACCTGTTCGGCGCCGCATCGGTGGCTGCCGCGATCGCCACCAGGAACTGGATGGTCGCCAACGGCATCAAGGGCGAGCTGCGCGTCTACGGCGCGCCTGCCGAAGAAGGCGGCTCGGGCAAGGTCTTCCTCGTCCGCTCGGGCCTGACCAAGGACGTTTCCGCCATGCTGCACTGGCACGCGGGCGACGGTTATAGCGCCATGCAGGGCCATGCCCTCGCCAACGTCAGCGCCAAGTTCCGCTTCCATGGCCTCGCCTCCCACGCCGCTGCCGCGCCCGAGCGCGGCCGCTCCGCGCTCGACGGCGTCGAGGCGATGGACAACATGGTCAACATGATGCGCGAGCACGTACCGCAGGAAACGCGCATCCACTACGTCATCACCGATGGCGGCAAGGCCCCCAACGTCGTGCCCGACACCGCCGAGGTCTACTACTACGTGCGTCACCCCGACCAGCAGCAGGTCGCCGACATCATGGAGCGCGTGAAGAAGGCCGCCGAAGGCGCCGCGCTCGGCACCGGCACCACGGTCGAGTACGACCAGATCGGCGGCACCTTCGATCTCCTGCCCAACGATACGCTGGGCCGGATCATGTACGACAACCTCAAGCGGGTTCCGCTGCCCGCCTACACGCCCCAGGAGCAGCAGTTCATCGACAAGATCGAGACCACCCTGCCCAAGGGCGGCCGCAAGCGCACCGCCGGGATCGAGCCCTATTCCAGCGGCGAGATCATGTCCGCCTCCACCGACGTCGGCGACGTCAGCTACACCACCCCGACCGCCGGCATGTCGGCCGGCACCTGGGCGCCCGGCACGCCGCCACACAGCTGGCAGGCCGTCGCCGCCAGCGGCAACAGCGTCGGCACCAAGGGCGCCGAAGTGGCCGCCAAGACCCTCGCCCTGACCGCCGCGCAGCTGTTCCAGAGCCCGGACACGCTGGCCGCCGCGAAGAAGGAACTGGACGAACGGCGCGGCCCTGACTTCGTCTACCGCTCGCTGCTCGGCGATAAGGCACCCTCGCTCGACTACCGCAAGGCGCCCGCTTCGAAGAATTGACCGGACCCATCCTGACCCCGGTTCCGCCCAAGTGCGCGGAACCGGGTCTTTTTTCTTATTGTGACATTTCAATGACTATTAATGACAGTCAAGTAACTGTCCTTATTAGATTTTCTTAGGAAATTCGCGTTAACCTCTCGCTCAACGGCACGGGAATGGGGAATTCCCGGCACAATTCGGGTGCGAGATGTTCAACCTTAATTCGAAGTTCGGGCGCATGTTCGCGTCTCTCGAGACACGCCTGGTGGGCGCGCTCACGCTGATCGTGGTGTTTACGGTGCTGCTGCAGGTCGTGACCCAGCGCGAAGCCTATGCCCTGCGCGAACAGAGCGATGCGCTGATCCAGACTTCCGCCATCGCCGAGAATGCGGACCAGTTCGCCGACGCGGTCGCCAAGCTGCGCATGGCCACCAACCGCGGCCTCGTGGCCAGCGAAATCGGCGGCAGCAGCGACGAGCTGACCGACCAGGCCATCGGCATCGGCGACCAGCTCGGCCGCCTGCGCAACAGCGGCATGGCGCTCTACGATGCGCCGCAAGCGGGCAATCCCTTCGCCGACCTCGACCGGCACGTCGCCGAAATCCTCGAAGTCCAGAAGCACGGCGCCACGCGCTCGCTCGCCCGCCGGATCGAGGCGCGCAACGTCGCGATGGGCCAATTCGCAGACGGCATCGTCGAGCGCGCCCATGCCCAGCGTCGCAGCGCGCAGCAGCAGCTCGTCGCTTCGGTCGGACGCTGGCAATTGCTGGTGCTGGCGACCGGGCTGGTGACGATCCTTGTCGTGCTGCTCGCGTTGTTCGACATTTCGCGCAACATCCTGCCCGCGATCCGCCGCATGCACGGCAACGTCCAGCGCCTTGCCGACGGCGACCTCGATATCGAGATCGGCACCTTCCGCCTCAAGGAACTGCAGGCCCTGTCCCGCCCGCTGGAAACCTTCCGCCAGAACGCGCGCGCGGTGAAGAACCTCGCCTTCAGCGACCCCGCGACGGGCATGCCCAACCGCCGCGCCTTCCTCGAACGGTTCGGCAAGCTGCTGGCGACCGGCGGCGAGCGGCGCTTCGCCTGCATGGTGATCGACATCGACCGCTTCAAGCACGTCAACGACGACTACGGCCATGCCGCCGGTGACGACCTCGTCCGCCTGATCGGCGAGCGGGTGAAGGACCACCTCGGCAGCGAGAGCCTGGTGGCGCGCATCGGCGGCGACGAGTTCGCCGTGTCCATGCCGCTGGCAGAAGGGCAACAGGGCCTCGCCCTCGCATCAGGCGTCGTCGATGCGGTTCGTGCGCCTTTCAGCCTTGGCGGCTACGCGGTGGCCGTGACCTGTTCTATGGGCGTCGTCGACATCACCGCCGGCGGCGAGGCGCAGGACGTCGACGACATACTGCGCAATGCCGACATGGCGCTCTATGCCTCCAAGAAGAGCGGCCGCAACTGCGCCACCGCCTTCGACCTCGCCATGGCGCAGGAACGCTCGATCGACCGCGCGCTGGAAAAGGATCTCGAATACGCCTTCGAGCGCGACCAGCTGCGCATGGTCTATCAGCCGATCCACTCGGTCGTCGACGACGCGCGCGAGGTCGAGGCGCTGGTGCGCTGGCGCCATCCCGAACTCGGCGACGTGCCGCCCTCCAGCTTCATCCCCGCCGCAGAGCGCAGCGGGCTGATGGTGCGGCTCGGCGAATGGATCATCGAGCGCGCGCTGGCCGACTTCGCGCAGTGGCCCGAGATGTTCCTCAGCATCAACCTGTCGCCGCTGCAGCTGCAACACGAAGGGTTCAGCGGCTTCCTCCTCGATGCCTGCCGCCGCAACGGCATCGTCCCGCAGCGCCTGTTCCTGGAAGTGACCGAATCGCTCTCGATCGAGCGCAACACGCGGGCGCTGCTGACGCTGAACCTGCTGCGCACCTTGGGCTTCCGCATCGCGCTCGACGATTTCGGCACCGGCTATTCGTCGCTGTCGATGGTCAAAAGCTTCAAGTTCGACCGCATGAAGCTCGACCGCAGCCTCGTCATGGACCTCGGGCAGGACCCGGCCTCGGTCGCGGTGCTGGAAGCGGCGGTCACCATGGCCCGCCACGTCGGCGCCGAAGTGGTCGCCGAAGGGATCAGCGAGGCGCACCTCATCGGCGCGACCAAGTCGGCCGGATGCACCCACCTTCAGGGCTACTACTACAGCAAGCCGATCGAGGCGGCCGAAGTCCTCGGCTACTTCACGAATGCCGAGGACGATCTCGCGCAAGTAGCGTGAGTGAAGAGCGGCGTCCCCGTCAGGCGCGCGTGAAGCGCCAGCGGTCGGCGTCGCTCTCTTCGGCATCGTAGCGGTAGCCGTCGGTGTCGAAGCCGCGCATCGCATCGACGTCGGTGATGTGATGCTCGCACATCCAGCGCGCCATCATCCCGCGCGCGCGCTTGGCGTTGAAGCTGATGAAGCGCGGGCCGTTGGGGCCGGGCTCGCGGAACTCGACCTCGATCACGCGGATGCCGGACAGGCGACCAGAGACGGCGGCGAAGTATTCCTGGCTGGCAAGGTTGAGCACGACGCCCGATCCTTCCTCCTCCACTTGTTCGCGCAGCAGCGCGGCGATGCGGTCGCCCCACCAGTCGGTCAGGCACTTGTGGCGCGGCGCCCAGCGCGTGCCCATTTCCAGGCGGTAGGGCTTGATGGTGTCGAGCGGGCGCAGCAGGCCATAGAGGCCCGAGAGCATGCGCAAATGATCCTGCGCGAAAGTCACGCCCGGCTCGTCCAGCGTATGCGCCTCGAACCCGGTGTAGACGTCCCCGGCGAAAGCGAACAGCGCCTGCCTCTCGGGCAGTTCAGCGAAGTCGCGGAAGCGATCGGCGTTCAGCTTCGCCAGGCGCGGCGAAATATGCATCAGTTCCGACAGGCGCTTCTGCGTGAGGTTCGCGGCAGAACGCGCAAGGCCGGTCGCCTCCTCCACGAAATGCGGAGTGGAAACGGCGAGCGGCGGGAGCACGCGCTCGAAATCGAGCGTCTTGGCGGGGGACAGAAGGGCAATCATCGCGCCGAGCGGTAGCGAGCACCGGCAGGCGCGTCAAATGCCCTTCAGTGCGAAACACCTGCCAGCGGACTGCGCGCGATCCGTCTGCGCTTTTCGCCGATCTCCTGCTTGGCCTTCTCGATCAGCTGCAGCTCGGTGACGGCCAGCAAGTCCTCCGACACGCGCATGAGATGCGCGCGCATGGCGGAGCGGGCCTGTTCGGAATCGCGCTGCACCAACGCATCGTAGACCCGGCGGTGCTCGTCGGGACGCGGGTTGATGCCGACCTGCCGCGCCTGCTCGAACATGTGGCGGCACAGCGGCGACTGTTCGCGCAAGTCCCACAAGTGCTCGACCGTCTGGGCGACCAACGAGCTTTGCGTGCCCTCGGCAATCGCCATGTGGAACTGCCGGTCGAGCGCCAGTTCCTCAGCCGTTGCCGGGTCGAGCGCTTCCATCCGTTCGAGGATTTCGCCGACGCGCGCCACTTCCTCGTCGGACATGACGGTGGCGGCGAGCGCTGCCGCCTCCCCTTCGAACATGATGCGCGCCTCGATCAGTTCGAAGGCGCCGACGTTGAGTTCGGCCGGGGTGCGGTCGGCGGGCATTTCCTCGGTAACGTAGACGCCCGAGCCATGGCGCACTTCGACCAGTTCGCGGATTTCCAGCGCGATCATCGCCTCGCGTATGGTGGGGCGGCTGACCTGGAACTGCTCGGCAAGGTCACGCTCTGCGGGCAACCGGCTGCCTGCCGCATATTGCCCGGTCCTGATGCCCTGTTCGATCTCCTGCGCCACGCGCTGGTATAGTTTCAAGCGTTCCGCCATGCATCCTGAATGTCACAAGCGGCAGGCCCCCGCAAGTCATCTTACCACTTCGTCAGAGCGTATAAGGCGCGGCTTCGTCGAGCGGTGGAATCGCGCCGCGCCGCATGACGTTCCATCCCGCCACCCGGTGTCCGGCCAATGCCGCGTCCGCGACCGCGGCGCCCTGCATGCGGGCCGCGAGATAGCCGCCATTGAAGGCATCGCCGGCGCCACTGGTGTCGACCGGGCTCAATGTGCTCGGCACCGGGCACGCCCCGCCCCCGGGCAGGAGGCACCCTTCGGCGCCCAGCTTCACCACGACTTCGCTGCACCCCAGACGCTGCCAATGCGCGGCGACTTCCTGCGGCGACCCGGTGCCGTCCAGCGTCGCCTCGTCCTCGAAAGTCGGCAGGCCGATGTCGGCGAAGGCGATCGCCTTGTCCCGCATCCGCACCGCAGCCTCGGGCGATTCCCACAAGCGCGGGCGGTAATTGCCGTCGAATGCGACCACACCGCCACGATCCCGCACCCGCCCGGCCAGTCGGAGCAAATCCTGACGCCCTTGCGGTGGCAGGATCGCCAGCGAAATCAGCGAGAAGCACAGGAGGTCCGCGGTTTCGGCGACGTCCATCGCCGCATCCACCGCCTCCAGTTCGAACAGCGCGCGCGCCGCGCTCGTCTCGCGCCAGTACGTGAAGCTGCGCTCGCCCGAAGGGTCGGTGGTGATCGCATAGAGCCCAGCCTGCCGCGTCGGATGCCGCAGGACAAGGCCGCAGTCGATGCCCTCGGCCGCCCATGCCGTGCGCAGCCCCTCGCTGAAGGCATCGGTGCCCAGCGCAGTCATATAGGCGACGTCATGCCCGGCGCGGGCGAGGTGGATCGCGGTGTTCAGCGTATCGCCGCCGAACCCCACGCTCCATGCGCCCGCTGAACCGGACAGCTCCACCATCGCCTCGCCGAGGCAGACGATCCTTGCCATGACGCCGGCCCTTACCAGCTCCACATCGTCCCGTCTTCCAGCCGGGCGACCGGCAGGTAGGCGGGCTTGTAGGGATACTTGGCGGCCAGTTCCTCGTCGATGTCGACGCCGTGACCGGGGGTCTCGCCGCAGAACAGCTCGCCTGCCTCGAAGGTGTAGTCGTGCGGGAAGACCGCGTCGGTCTCCTCGGTGTGGCGCATGTATTCCTGAATGCCGAAGTTCGGAACCCAGGTGTCGAAGTGCAGCGCCGTGCCCATCGTCACCGGCGAGAGGTCGGTGGCGCCATGGCTGCCGGTGCGGATCTGGTAGAGCGCCGCAAGGTCGGCGATGCGGCGCAGATGCGTGACGCCGCCGGCGCTGACGATCGTGCAGCGGATATAGTCGATCAGCTGGTTCTGGATCAGGTCCTTGGCATCCCAGATCGTGTTGAAGATCTCGCCCACCGCCAGCGGGGTGACGGTGTGCTGGCGGATCAGCTTGAACGCCTCCTGGTTCTCGGCCTGAGT
Source organism: Novosphingobium sp. (assembly GCA_047605225.1). Lineage (GTDB taxonomy): Bacteria > Pseudomonadota > Alphaproteobacteria > Sphingomonadales > Sphingomonadaceae > Novosphingobium. The sequence continues at coordinate 54,725 of JASGGD010000004.1, read as the reverse complement.
CACGTCCTCCAGCCAGAACAGCTGGTAGGGTTCGAGCATCTTGCCGAGGTTGGCGGCTTCCTGCGGCGTGTAACGGTGGTGACCGTCATGCAGCAGGTGATGGTCGAAGCCGTAGGTCTCGCGCAGCTTCTCGAACAGCTTGGGCACGTAGTTCAGCGCCTTGCGCGTGTCCCAGCCGGTGACCGAGGGAAGCGCGGCGTCGGCCGGTTCGTAAAACAGCTTGCCGCGCCCGACGCCATAGGCATCCTTGATGCCCGGTACGCCGGTCTGCGCGCGGATCGCCTTGTAGCCGAGGTCGATGTACTGGCCGACGGCGTCGACCGTCTCGGCAATGTCGCTGCCGTTGGCATGGCCGTAGCACATCACGCCGTCGCGGCTGCGGCCGCCGAGCAACTGGTAGAGCGGCATGCCCGCCATCTTGGCCTTGATGTCCCACAAGGCGACGTCAACTGCGGCGATCGCGCGCATCGTCACCGGACCGCGACGCCAGTAGGCGCCCTTGTACAGATACTGCCAGATGTCCTCGATCCGGCGCGGGTCCATGCCGATGATGCAGGGGATCACGTGATCTTCGAGATACGCGACGACGGCCTTCTCGCGCCCGTTCATGGTGGCGTCGCCGATGCCGTAGACACCCTGATCGGTCATGATCTTGAGCGTCACGAAATTGCGACCGGGGCAGGTCACGATGACCTTGGCCGAAGTGATCTTCACTGGTGATCTCCCTTGAGAGCCGGGCGGACCCCTGCCCGCACTGACTCGCCTTTCTCTACCTTCATATTGGCCTTACCTCATTGATGCAATACATCAGATGACTCCTGAATGTCAGAAAAAAGCCGGACGGTCCCGAAAGACCGCCCGGCAAAGTCCTGCTGTCAGGGCAGGTTGGGAGAGATCGTCAGGGGGCGGATGTCGCCCAGGGATCGGCGGCGACGCGGGTGGCGCCGTCGGCCGCGAAGTCCATCATCGCACCGCCCGCTCCGGCATAGCCCGGCCATTGCGGCACGGTCTGGCCGTTCGGGTTGCCGGTCTTCACGAAGTTGGCGATGTACGTCGCGATCGTGTGGCCCATCGCCTGGTCGGCGGGGCGGGTTTTGGCGCCGTACTTGATGTCCACGGTGTCGAAGAAATAGGGCAGGTCGTCCGCATGGATGGCGCCGTCGCTCTTGGGCGTGACCGCCGCGTCCGAGACGTAGGAAAAGCGGTAGTACCACGTCGGCACGCCCTGCTCCGCGATGGTCCCGGCAAGGTCGCGCGCGCCCTTGATCATCAGGCCGTCTTTGCCGCCGAGGTCGCCGCTGGTCGCGCCGATGATGGTCGGCACCCTGGCGAAGTGCCCCGCCTTGTAGGCTGCCGCCACGTCCGTCGCCGCATCGCCCAGCGGGAACGGCGAGGAGAAGGTGCGCGGCCCGCCGGTCAGCACGGTGCCCAGCTTGATGTCGCCGGTGACGTTGCGCGCGGGGATCGCGCGCAGTTTCGCCAGCGCCTGCGGGTCGTTGGCAGCGACACCCTCCGCCTTGCCGAAGGCGAGGCCGATAGCCTCGGCATCCTTGAGCGTCGAGACCTTGATCGCCGCCCCGCTACCGCCCGACATGACGACCGCGCGCTGGAACAGGTCCTTGCCCTGCGTCGCCGGAGCGGTGACGAGGTTGTGGACCGACATGCCGCCCGCGCTCTCGCCCATGATCGTGATGTTCTGCGGGTCGCCGCCAAAGGCCGCGACGTTGCGCTTGATCCACTCCATCGCCGCGATCTGGTCCATGAAGCCGTAGTTGGCGAGGCGTCCGCCGTCCTCCTTCGCCTTGGTCAGAGCCGGATGCGCGAAAGTACCGAAGCGACCGAGGCGGTAGTTGAAGCTGACGACCATCACGCCCTGCTGCGCGAGGCGCGTGCCCGTGTAGATCAGGCGCGAGGCCGAGCCGTTCACGAAGCCGCCGCCATAGATCCACACCAGCACCGGCAGCTTCGCCGCCTCGCCCGAGGGGCGCCAGACGTTGACGTAGAGGCAGTCCTCCGAGGGCGCCGACCCCGGCGGCAGCGGCACCGCGTTGTAGTTCTGCATGCAGTCGTGGCCATAAGCCGCGCCGTCGCGCACGCCTTCCCACTTCGCGGCGGGCTGCGGCGCGCGCCAGCGCAAGTCGCCCACCGGCGGCGAGGCGAAGGGGATACCCTTGAACGCGGTCACGCCATCGGCATCGACGCCCGAGACCGTGCCCTGCTCCACCGTGACCTGCGGCGGCGGCACGTCCTCGGCATGACCGGCGGAGGCGAGGGTCAGAAGGCCCAGCGTGATCGTCAACTTGCGCATCGTCTTCTCCCGGTTGCGCGGATGCTCAGGAAGCGGGTTTGAATTCCAGCGACATGCCGCCCGCCTTGTTGGGCTGGAAGCCCTTCCACAACGTGGCCGCCGGAGCGCCGGGGCTGTAGCCCGAATAGCGCCCGCCGGGGGCGTCAGGCCATTTGCCATCGTTCGAGTCCACGACCAGCCCGTCCATGTAGGCGGCCTTGGCCTCGTCGCCCTTGACCGTGCGGTCGAGGAACGCGGTGATGAAGTGCGCCTGCACCGCCAGCAGCCGGCCTTTGCGCCAGACGGCGTCCTCGAACCACTCGAAGTCCCAGAACTTCGCGCGAGCTTCGGGCGGAGCGCCGGTCAGGGCAATGCTGTGGCCGGCCTCGCGGAAGGTCAGGAGATAGCGCGGGGCATGGACTTGCGCGTCGAACAGGCTGCGCACGCCGGGATCGTAGCCGACCGCCTTGTCCTGACTGCCGACGATGTAGAGCGTGGGCGCGGTGATCGCCGCCACGCCCGGCGCCGTCCATGGCTGCAAGCCCGGCGCGCCGCCCGCAGGCGCGATCGCGACGACGGCCTTGAGGTTGGGCACCTTGAGCGCATCGGCCTTGGCGGCGCCCTTTACATAAGGCGCCAGCACGCAGCGAGTCCTGCTCGCCATGACGGGATCGAGCGGCGCTCCGGCAGCGGTGAGCACACCGTAGCCGCCCATCGAATAGCCGACGAGCGCGGTGCGGCTGACGTCGGCGGCGGCGAAGACGCCCTCGCCCTGCTTGGCCAGACGCGCCGCTTCCGACGCGACGAAGGCGATGTCGAGCGGGCGACGCGAGAGCGGCCCTGCCCTTGCCGCATCGGTGCGGATGCTGATCGCTGGATCGCGGAAGGCGGGCGCCGCGACGATGTAGCCCTTGCTGGCAAGGTTCTCGCCCAGCCAGGCCAGCACTTCGGGGCTGTTGCTGTAGCCATGCGCGAGGATCACCAGCGGGAAGCGGCCTTTGGCGACGCTCACATTCTCTGCGGCCACGCCGGGAACGGTGAACAGCACGTCCCTCCCGTCCTCTCCGGGAAGCGGCGCGCGATACGTGATCGGGGCGCCATCGGCGGCAGCGGGATACCATAGGCGAACCGTCAGATGGCGGTCGACTTTCGCAGGCTTGTCGGCGCCCTGAAGCGGATCGAGCTGACCCGGCTGCACCAGTTCGATCGTGCTCGTGCCGACCGGCAGGCTGCCGAGCGCGGCCAGTTCCGGCGCGTCTGGGCCGGGGATTGTCGGCGAGGCGGGTGGCTGCCCGGCGGCGATCGCCAGCGGAGCGGCAGCGGCAAGCATCAGAGGCAGCAGCACGCGGAGCATCGTCATCTCCCTCATGGAAAGTCGGGGGTGCGGACCTTGCGCTGCCCGCACCCCCGAAAAAATCGGGAGCGACAAGCGCCCCCGATCCTGCTTCAGAAATTCAGGTTGAACCGGACCCCGCCATAGCGGCGGAAGTCACGCGGGAGGATCGCGTTGGCTGCTGCACTGTTTCCGAAGAAGCTCGCACGGTTGATGATGGTGGCGTAATACTGCTGGTCGAACACGTTGTTGACGAAGGCGACCACTTCCCAGGCCTTGTCCTCGGCGCGAACGCCGATCCCCAGGTTGACGATGTGGAAGGCGTCCATCTGGGTCGCCGGGTCGTTGGCGTGAGTGGCGCTCTGGTACTGCCAGCTGACCTGCGCGACGCCGCGCAAGGCATCCGTCAGGGCAGGCGTAAAGTCGGCGCTGGCCTGCAGGTTCCAGGTGGGCGAGGTCAGGCGCTCACCGGTCAGATCCTGGCTCTTGACCGACCCGCCGGTGCAACCCTGCGCCGCAGTCTGGCCGACGTAGCACGCGGCGCCTTCGAACGAGGTGTACTTGGCATCAAGATACGTACCCGCCGCGCTCAGCGTCAGATCGCGCGCCGGCCGCACGAAGATCTCGGTCTCGATGCCGCGCGTGCGCAGGCCGCCCACGTTGGTGAGGCGGAAGTACTGCGTATCGCCGACCGTTTCGATCTGCTGCGCCTGCAGGTTCTTGTACGTGGTGTTGAACAGCGTGACGTTGAGGGTCACGGCGCGGTCGAGGAACTGGCTGCGCAGGCCCAGTTCCCAGTCCTTCGACGTCTCGGGCTTGATAGCGCCGGCCGCCGCGCGGGTCGCGTTGAAGCCGGTCGAGAGATCGTAGGTCTGGCCCTTGTAGCCGGTGGCGAAAGTGCCGAACATGCTGATATCAGGCGTGAATTCGTAGCGGACGCTGGCCTTGTAGGTGTCGGCCGTGTCGCTGGCGCTGCCCGACCAGTAGCCGTTGCCGTTGTAGATGTCGTTGAAGGTGTACGACACCTTCTCGTTCTGCAGGCGGGCGCCGCCGGTCAGCGTCAGGCCCTGCACCAGTTCCCAGTCCGCCTGAACGAAACCGGCGATCTGGCGCTGCTTGGCAGTGGCGAACCACTGCGCCAGCGAGAACTCCGGCCCGCGATAGAACGGGCGGTTGAAGCTGGTGTCGGCGAAGTAGACGCCAACGGTATAGCGGAACTTGTCCTCAGCAGGCGACTGCAGGCGCACTTCCTGCGTCACCATCTCGGAGTTGAAGGTGCCGCGTTCGATGTTGTTGCCGTCGATCGGAGCGACGGTCTGATCCTGATCGACGAAGTCGTGCAGCTTGAAGCGGTCGTAGGACGTGATCGAGGTCAGCGTCATGTCGCCGATACCGAACTCGCCCCGCAGGTAGCCGCCATAGCCGTGATAGTTGGTGCCCGAATCGACGTTGTCGACGACCTGCTGATTGTCGGGACCGACCGTGATCCCCGGCAGCGCGACGTCAGCCGTGTATCCAGCACGGCCGCGATAGAGCGCGCCGTCAGCCAGATTGATGAACGGCATGCCCGAGTGGGTTTCGCCGTCGTTGTAGTTGGCCGCCAGGGTGATGGCGACGTCGCTGCTGGGCTCCCACTTCAGCTTGCCGCGGAAGCTGGAAGCCTGGCGGCTGTTGACGTCCTTGTTCAGCGTGATGTTGCGGACGTTGCCGTCCCACCACGAATAGCTGCCCGAGACGATGAAGCCGAGGGTGTCGGTGAGCGGGCCGGAAACGCTGAAGCTGCTGGCGACTTCGTCGTCGCTGGTCACCTTGCCATTGACGCGCATCTGCAGCGTGTCGGTGGGGCCACGGGTGATGAGGTTGATGAGGCCCGCCGAAGCGGCCTTGCCGTAAAGGGTGCTCTGCGGACCGCGCAGCACTTCGAGGCGCTCCACGTCGGGCAGGTCGGTGAAGGCGCGTGCCTGGAAGGCCAGCGGCACTTCGTCGATCAGCACCGCGACGCTGGGCTCGACACCGATGCCGAAGGCGTAAGTGCCGACGCCGCGCAGCGAGATGTTGGCGCTCTGCGGCTGCTGCGCCGGGTTGATGCGCAGCGAGGGAGCGACCTTGTAGAGATCCTGGAAACCGCTGACACCGGCGGTCTGCAGCTTGCCGGGCGCCACGACCGAGACGGCCAGCGGCACTTCCTGCACGCTTTCGGAGCGCTTGTTGGCGGTCACGATGATGTCGCCGCCGTAGTTGTCAGCCGCGCCGGACTGGGCGGGTGCGGAGGCAGGAGCCGCATCCTGCGCCATCGCAGGCACGGCGAACGTACCGGCGCCCGCGATGATCGTGGTTGCGCAGAGGTGATGCCAAAGTTTCATCTATTTTCTCCTCCCCTTCGTCCAGCGAAGGTCATCCCAGCGGCTTTGTCAGCCTGTGGTCAGCGGATTATCAACTGACCTTACCAATGGCAATAAATGTTTTGCTCTGTTCGCGGAATTTATCTCGCAGCGATGATGGAGGCAGCCAGCATGCAACAGAACGCTCCGAAGAGAGAACTCTCCGGAGCGCCCGATAATAACCTTAAACCTCGGTTTTCAGCGCTTCCGCAATGAAGAAGCGCTGTGCAGACCAGCCTTCCGCGCGGTCAGGCCACCGTTATGCGCACACCGCTACGCCCGTCGTGTTCGACCGGCGTGCCCGTGTAGCCATCGACTACCAGCTTGCGCGAATCGCCGATCGGCAGGAGCAGCGTGATTGCGCCGTCGCCGAACACGCCCTTACCGGCGCGCTGCACGGTCACGATGACTTCCTCGGCAGTGGCCCGGCACGTGCCGCTCCATACATCGGCGTCGCCGTAACCCTCGCCGTCGTCCTCGTGGAACGACCACGCCGCGCTTTCACCGCGCGTCGGCGGGAACAGCCAGAGGCCGCGCTCGAACGCGCCCGGCCGCACGCCGCCTTGCGCGAGATCGACCGGAATCGCACTGCCTGCACGGGCGAGCACCGGCGGCAGGCCCTCCAGCGGCGCCGCGAGGGTGACGGCCTCTCCGCCCGCATGGACAGCTCCGGTCCATGGGTCGATCCAGTCGGCGCCTGCGGGCAAAGTCGTCCCGACGGTTTCGACGCCCTCCTCACAAGCTAGCACGACCAGCAGGTCGCGGCCCAGCAGGTGCGCATCGTCGTCCGTCCATGCGGCGGCGTCCTCGGGGAAGTCCAGCCAGAGCGGGCGCGAAACCGGCTCGTAGTCACGGTGATAGCGCCACAGCAGGTCCGAGAAATAGGGGATCAGCGTCTGGCGCAGCGCCATCAGGCGGCGCATCGCGGGAAGCTGCTCGGCGTACATCCAGGGCTCGTTGACGCTGGCGTCGTCGTTCCAGCTGTGGATCGAGAAGCGCGGCATCAGCACGCCCGCCTGCACCCAGCGCAGGAACAGTTCCGGCTCCGGCTTGCGGCCCGCGAAACCACCCACGTCGTGCCCGCTGTTGGACACGCCCGAAAGCGCCAGTCCCAGCCCCATCTTGGCGTTGTAGCGGATGGTCTTCCAGTCCGTGCGGTTGTCGCCGGTCCACGTCTGGGCATAGCGGTGGAGGCCCGCCATGCCGCTGCGCGATACCACGTAAGGACGCCGCACCGCGTCATACTCCACCTGAGCCCGGCGCGAGGCGCGCATCATCAACAGCGACTGCAAAGGCCGCGCCTCGGCAGCCGGGCGCGGCGAGCCGAAGAAATCGAACAGCGCCCGCCGGTCCCACACGCCATATTCGTTGTTGTCGTTCCAGGTCGACCGCATGCCGTAGTCGAGCAGCGCCGCCTTCACCTGCGCCCGCCACCAGGCCGCGCCCTCGGGCTTGGTCAGGTCGATGAAGGAGCCCAGTTCGTCCCAGAACTGCACCTCGATCGGCGTGCCCTCGGCATCGGCGACCAGCAGCCCCGCCTCGGCGAGTTCGCCAAAGCGCGGATGATCGCGCAGGAACGCGGGCTTGATGTTGGGCACCAGTTCGATCCCCGCAGCGCGATAACCCTCGACGAAAGCGGCGGGATCGGGGAACTTGTCGCCGTTCCAGTTGAACACGTACCGCTTCGGCCCGATCGAGGTGTAGCCCGAGGACAAGTGGAACGAGGTGCAGCCGATGTCATGCTCCTCCAGCTTGTCCACGAACTCCTGCATCCGCGCCTGCGCATCGGGGGCGTCGGTGTAGGTCATCGTCGAGCCGGAATAGCCCAGCGCCCAGCGCGGCATCAGCGCAGGGCGCCCCGTCAGCCAGGTAAACCGGCGCGTCACCGCCAGCGCATCCGGCCCGGCGATCATGTAGAGATCGAGGTCGCCGCTCTCCGCCACCACCGAGCGATAGTGGCCGTGGTAGTTGTCCAGCTCCTCGCCAAGATCGACGGTGACGTCGGCCATGATGTCGTAGAACGCACCGTGGCAGACGTTCTGCGCATCGGCGACGAGCAGGTAGGGGATCGTCTTGTAGAGCGGGTCCGAACTCTGCGCGTCATAGCCCATCGGGTCGAGGTTCGTCATGCGCAGGCGCCGCCCTGCCCGGTCCATGCCGCCCGAACGCTCGCCAAGGCCGTAGTAGCGCTCTCCCGCCGGACGCGCGACGTAGTGCGAGACACGACCGTCCCACCAGCCGAAATCGTAGCTCTGGGTCGGGCGGTCGGCCATCATCAGCTGCCAGCCGTCGCCAAAGCGCTGCTCCCAGCGGCAGTGGAAGCCGTCGAGGCCGATCGTCAGGCGGATGCGCGCGGTCTCGATCACCAGCGTGCCGTCGGCGTCGTCGAGGCGGTAGTCGGGGCAGCTGAAACCTTCGACGCTCATACGGTCGCGACCGGGTTCGACGACGTCCTCTGAGCCGGGCGCGACGGCCCAGCTCGGCGGCCCCTTCACGCTGCCTTCGGGCAGGAGAAGCAAGCGCACGACGTCCTCCTCCAGCACAAAGACATGCGCCACGGCGGCGGTGTCGCTGCGCAGGGTGACGCGGCCGGTATCGCGCTCGGCGACGTGGAACAGCGGCGGGCGGGAGAGGGTCGCTTGACGCATGAACTTACTCCGAAACGGCGGAGCGCAGGCGGCCGATCATGGCGATCAGCACGGCCGCGCCGAGAAGGTCGAAAACCGAAAGGCAGGCAAACAGCGGGGCATAGCCGACACTGTCGGCCAGCTGCCCGATCAGCAGCGAGAACAGCAGGCCGCCCAGCCAGCCCGCCTGTCCGACGAAGCCGTTGGCGGTGCCCACTTCCTCGGGCGAGAAGACGTCGGCGCTCAGCGTGTTGATCAGCACCGAAATGATCTGGTGCGCGAACCCGCCGACGCAGAACAGCGCGATCGCGGTATAGGGATCGGCGGCAAGGCCGATGCAGCCCGGCGCGATCATCAGCACGGCGGCAAGGCTGATCGCGGTCACGCGCGAGGGGATCAGGCTCATGCCGAAGCGCTTCATGAAGAACGGCGAGAGATAGCCGCCCAGTACGCCGCCAAGATCCGCCGCGAGGAACGGCAGCCACGCGAACAGCGCGATCTGCTTGATGTCCATGCCGCGCTCATGCGCGAGATAGAGCGGAATCCAGAAGCTGAAGGTCTGCCACGCGGGCTCGGCAAGGAAGCGCGGGATCGCGATCGACCAGAAGCGCGGGCTGGCGACGATCTCCTTCGCCGAGGCGCGGCGGGCGGGGACGACCGGGCGGTCGTGCTCGATATAGGCGCGCTCTTCCGGGGTGATCGCCCAGTGCTTTTGCGGCGAACGATAGAGACGATACCAGCCGTAGGCCCAGAACAGCCCGACCCCGCCGGTGACGAGGAAGGCGGCGCGCCAGTCGGCGGCGAGCGAGACGGCGATGACCAGCGGCGGCGCGATCAGCGCGCCCAGCGAGGTGCCCGCGTTGAACCAGCCGGTGGCGACCGAGCGTTCCTTGGCCGGGAACCATTCGGCGATGGCCTTCATTCCGGAAGGGATCGCAGCGGCCTCGCTCATGCCCAGAAGCCCTCGGAAAAAGGCGAGGCCCATCCAGCCGCCAGCGAAGGCGTGGGCCATGTTGGCGATCGACCATGCGGCGGCGAACAGCGCGAAACCGACCTGCAGGCCCACCCGGTCGACGATCCAGCCGCAGACCGGCTGCATCACCGTGTAGGCCAGCTGGAAGGCGCCGACGATGTAGCTGTACTCCTGCGTCGAGATATGCAGCACGCTCGTCAGTTCGGGAGCCAGCGCGCCCAGCGAATTGCGGGCGAGGTAGTTCAGGATCGTGCCGACGCAGATCAGCGCGACGATCCACCAGCGCAAGTGACGCACGGTTCTCACCGCCTCGCTCCCTTGGCCCGCGTCCGGATTCCGACCGCCTTCATGCTCTGTCTCCCAAGATTCTTATCGTTGATTAGTCGCGGAAAACCGCCATGTCCAGAGAGGTCTTACCATTCTGGACAAGCCAAATTACGACCATTCCGCAAGGTGCTCATCGAGCGCGGGTTCGACCGATTTGTCGAGCTTCAGGCCCAGTTTGGAGCGCCGGAACAGCACGTCGCGGCCCGTGCGTGCCCATTCGTGACGGGCCAGATAGTCGACCTCGGCGGCATAGAGATCGCCGCCGAAATGGTGGCCGAGTCCCGCCACATCGCGGGCCTCTCCGAGCAGGGTGGCGACGCGGGTGCCGTAGGCGCGGGCGAGGCGGCGCAGGAGGATGGCGGGGAGGTTCGGGCGCTCAGCGATCAGGGTCGCGACGAAGCGTTCGAAATCCGCCTCGGGCATGTCACCGCCGGGCAGCGTGGCGCCGGCGGTCCAGGCGCCGGATTTGGGGGAGAGGAGCGGCGCGAGCTTCTCGAGCGCGTGCTCCGCCAGCTTGCGGTAGGTGGTGATCTTGCCGCCGAAGATGTTGAGCATCGGCGCGCGGCCGTCCTCGACATCGAGATCGAGCACATAGTCGCGGGTCACCGCCGAAGCGCTGCTGGCGCGGTCATCGTAAAGCGGGCGGATTCCGGCGTAGCTCCAGACGAGGTCGCTTTCACTCACCGGGCGGGTGAAGTAGCGGGCCACGGTGTCCAGGAGGTAGCGGGTCTCGCCTTCCGAGATCGCGGCGGCGCCGGGGGCGTCGTTCCAGGCTTCGTCGGTGGTGCCGACGAGGGTGAATTCGCCCTGGTAAGGGATCGCGAAAACTACCCGTTTGTCAGGGTTTTGCAGCAGGAGGGCATGCTCGCCTTCGTAGAGACGCGGGACGACGATGTGGCTGCCCTTGATCAGCCTGACGCCGCGATCACTGCGGCCATCGGGGACGCGGGCGATCACGTCGGCGACCCATGGACCGGCGGCATTCACGAGGGCGCGGGCGCGGACGTTATGGCTGCCTTGCGCGTCGGAAATCATCGCGGTCCACAGGCCGTCGGAGCGCTCGGCGGAGACGAGGCGGGTGCGCGTGCAGATGCGGGCGCCGCGCGCCTGCGCATCCATCGCGTTGAGGACGACGAGGCGGCTGTCCTCTACCCAGCAGTCCGAATAGACGAAGGCTTTTGCGCCGGATTTCAGACCGTTACCGCGCGGATCGCGGTCCAGCTTAGCGATGGTGCGGGTGGCGGGGAGGACCTTGCGGCCGCCGAGGTGATCGTAAAGGAACAGGCCCAGCCGCACCAGCCAGGCGGGGCGCGGGCTGTTGACTTGCGGCAGCACGAAAGACAGCGGCCAGATGATGTGCGGGGCCATGGACAGCAGCCGCTCGCGCTCGATCAGGGCCTCGCGGACCAGCCGGAATTCGCCGTATTCGAGGTAGCGCAGGCCGCCGTGGATCAGCTTGGTGCTGGCCGAGGAGGTGTGCTGCGCAAGGTCCTCCTGCTCCACCAGAAGCACCGAAAGTCCGCGCCCTGCGGCGTCCCGGGCGATACCCGCACCGTTGATCCCGCCGCCGACGATGAGCAGATCGTAGGTGCACTCAACGGCACTCAACGGCACCCAAGCGGTATCCAGCGGCACGGAACTGTCCGAAGAAGGCATTCGACATCCTCTTTCACGGGCCATCACCCCGTTCGGGCGATTGACGTCGTGCTCTATATGAGTAGTAGATTGGCCTTACCAGAAGAAAAATATCTGCCCGAAGTCAACTGACCTCAATGCCGCGTGGAGAGATGTCCAGTGCCAGCCGATTCCTACGTCCTCGCCATCGACCAGGGCACGACCTCGACTCGCAGCATCGTCTTCGATGCCCAAGGCCGTCCGCTCGCCACCGCGCAGCGCGAATTCGCCCAGCACTATCCCGAGGACGGCTGGGTCGAACATGACCCCGAGGACATCTGGCGCGACGTCGTCGCCACCGTCGGCGAGGCCATCGCCACGGCGGGCATCACCGCCGCCGACCTCGCCGCCATCGGCATCACCAACCAGCGCGAGACGGTGGTGGTGTGGGACCGCGCGACCGGTGAGCCGATCCATCGCGCCATCGTCTGGCAGGACCGCCGCACCGCACGCACTTGCGCCGAATTGCGCGAGGCCGGTCACGAGGCCATGGTGCGCGCGCGGACCGGCCTGCTGCTCGACCCGTACTTCTCCGGAACCAAGGTCGCCTGGATCCTCGACGCGGTGGATGGTGCGCGCGAGCGGGCCGAGCGCGGCGAACTGGCCTTCGGGACGATCGACAGCTTCCTGCTCTGGCGCCTGACCGGCGGCGCGGTCCATGCCACCGACGTCACCAACGCGGGCCGCACCCTGCTCTACGACATTCATGCCCAGTGCTGGGACGCGGACCTTTGCGCGCTCCTGCGCGTGCCCATGGCGATGCTGCCTCAGGTGGAGGACAGCAGCCACGTCTTCGGGCAGACGCTGCCCGACCTGTTCGGCGCGCCGGTCACGCTGGCGGGCATCGCCGGAGACCAGCAGGCGGCGCTCGTCGGGCAGGCGTGCTTCGCGCCCGGCACCGTCAAGTCGACTTACGGCACCGGCTGCTTCGTGCTGCTCAACACCGGCGAGACGGCGGTGACCTCGGAGCACGGGATGCTGACGACGCCCGCCTACCGCATCGGTGGGCGCATGACATATGCGCTGGAAGGCTCGATCTTCGCGGCGGGCGCGGCGGTGAAGTGGCTGCGCGACGGCCTTGGCATCATCACCCATGCGCGCCAGACCGACGACATGGCGACGCGCATCGCCGACAATCACGGCGTCTACATGGTCCCCGCCTTCGTCGGTCTCGGCGCGCCGCACTGGGACCCGGAGGCGCGCGGCACGATCGTCGGCCTGACCTTCGACACCGAGCCCGCCCACCTCGCCCGCGCCGCGCTGGAAGCGGTCGCCTACCAGACGCTCGATCTGATCGAAGCGATGATCGCCGACGGCCGCAGCAATGGGGAAACCCGCCCTTCCGCCATCCGGGTGGACGGCGGCATGGCGGCCAATGCCTGGCTATGCCAGTTCCTTGCCGACGTGCTGGGCATCCCGGTGGAGCGCCCCGCGCATCTGGAGACGACCGCGCTGGGCGCGGCCTTCCTTGCCGGACTGGCGGTCGGCGTCTGGCCTGATACCGACGCGATCGCCTCGGCCGGGCGCGAAAAAACCTGCTACACTCCGGCCATGACCGACGAATTGCGCGATCGCCTGCTGTCCGGATGGAAGCGGGCGCTCGCAGCCGCCACCGTCAAGGCTTGATCGTGCGCCGTCGACGGCAGTGAGAGAACCGGCACGAGAGACAGGCGCCTTGCCGCAGTTAGGGGGCCGCAGTTCGGGAATTGACGACGATACCGCTTCGCCGCGACGTTATCAGGACGCCGCAAGGCTACATTCTGAACCCGGCAGCGGCCCCGAACTGACGTCCGGCGCCCCGACGCTACCCCACCCTGTCCAGCGCGGTGAGCAGCGTGCGGATCGCGCCATCGGCTTCGACGGCATTGAGGCTGGCAAAGCCGATGCGCAGGCCGCGTTCGGCCTTGTCCTGTACCATGAACGATTCCGAAGAAGCGAAACGCAGACCCAGCGCCTTCGCTTCACGCTCCAGCGCGGTAAGGTCGATGCCGGGGAAGCGTACCCAGAAGGCGAGCCCGCCGTCGGGGGTATCGAAAGCGATGCGGTCGCCGAACGCTTCGCGCAGCTTTTCAGCGAAACGGGCGCGGCGTTCGGCGTAGATCTTGCGCACCTTGCGGGCATGACGCCTCAATGCCCCGCTGGTAATCAACTGCGAGACCGCATCCTCGGTCACCGTATTGCCCATGCCGTCGGTCAGCGACACATAGTGCCCCAGCGCCCTGATCATCGGCTCGGCCGCGACCACGTAACCGACGCGCAACGCCGGCACCAGCAACTTGGACAACGAGCCCAGATAGATCACATGCTCGGGCGCGTAGGCCGCCATCGGCAACAGTGGTTGCGAGGCGAAGTGAAACTCGTGGTCGTAATCGTCCTCGATGATCGCGAAGCCGAACTGCCGGGCGAGATTGAGCAGAGCCAGACGTCGCTCGGGCCGCAGTTCGGCCGTCGTCGGGAACTGGTGGTGCGGCGTCAGGAAAATCGCGCGGACCTTGTGATCGCGGCAGGCCTGCTCGACCGCGCCGATATCGATCGCGCGCCCGTCGAACGGCACCGGAATGATCCGCGCGCCCATCATGCGGAAGGCGGCGATGGCCGGCTCGTACGTCAGTTCCTCGACGATGACGGCATCGCCGGGCCGAATGAGCGCCTGCGCGGTAAGGAACAGGCCGTTCTGGCTCCCGCGGGTAATGCAGATCTGCTCAGGCCCGATCGCCAGCCCGCGCTGGTGGCGGAGCATGTCGGCTATGGCCGCACGCAGGGTCGGGGTACCAAAGGGATCGCGGTACTGGAGGTAATTCTCCGAGGCCGAGCGTTGCAGCGCGGAGCGGTAGGCCTGCGCGAGCAGTTCGGTCGGGAACAATCGTCCATCCGGCGCGCCCTCGTCCAGCTTGATCCCACTGCCCGCCGGCAGCGCCAGCGGGCGTTCGGGAGTGGGGAGGATGCGATACTGCGGTTCGGGCCGGGCGGCAGGCTCACGCGAGCGGGCATGGGAACGGGCCTCATTTCCACTGACGGGATCGGGGAAGCTGGTCGCCACCATCGTCCCGCGCGTACCGGCGGATTCCAGCCAGCCCTGTGCGATCAGCTCCTCGTAGGCGAGGACCACCGTCTTGCGATTGACGTCGAGTTCCATGGCCAGTTGGCGACTGCCCGGCAGGTAGGTGCCCGGAGCCAGCCGTCCGCGTTCTATGTCGCGCACGATGGCGGCGATCACCTGCAGGTAGATCGGGGTCGGCAGCGCAGGATCGATCCTGTCGCCCAGGGTCACGTGTAGGGGACGCAGCATTGGCTCGGTTTTGCCTTCTTTCTGCAGCCATAGTTAGGACCACCTCATCGGCGAGGCAACCATCTTGCTGGTCCCTCGGGCTGCGATATTACTGGACCTTGAGCGCCGGCGGCCGGCAGCGCATGGCGCAGGCAGGGGCAAGGTGCAGGCAGTCCGTCCCGATGCCGCGTCCTTGCCGATGGAGCAGTGCATTGAACAACGCGTTTACGTCCTATGACCCGCAAGACGTCCAGTTGCTGATCGCGCAATATCCGCTGGCCTGGGTGCAGTCCTGCGGCGACGGCCGGGAAATGCAGGCCGCACTGCTGCCCCTGGTAGGCGAGTATGGCGAAGACGGCCGCCTGATCGCGCTGATCGGGCACATGGCCCGCCACAATCCACTGTACGAAACCTTGCGCGCTAAGCCCGATGTCGATGTGCTGTTCACGGGACCGCAGGCCTACGTGTCGCCCGAGCACGCCGGGCTGCGCGACTGGGCACCGACCTGGAACTACGCGCAGTTGCGCATTACGGCGGACCTGACCTTCGACGAGGCACTCACCGTCCCCGCACTCGACCTGCTGATCGACGACATGGAGCGGGGCCGTCCGGCGCCCTGGCGCAAGGAGGAACTGGGCGCGCGCTATGCCGGCATGGCACGGGCGATCATCGGCTTTCGCGCCGAAGTGCGATCCTGCACGGGAATCTTCAAGCTGGGCCAGGACGAACGCCCGGAAGTGCTGGCCCACATCCTGCGCACGCATCCCGATGCGCGACTGGTCGAATGGATGCGCCGCTTCGACAGGTGAAGCGGCTCACCGGGCGGATATGAAAAACGGCGGCGGGCTCATCACCTGCCGCCGTTTTCCGTTTCCACCCGGAAAGCGCTCCGGTCAGAACTCGAGGCGCGCGCCGACCGTCATGTAACGACCGATCACGTCGTAGTACGGCGAGAAGGTCGAATAGAGCGGCGGATCCTTGTCGAACAGGTTCGACACGTTGCCGTAGAGTTCGAAGTGCTTTCCGTCGCCGAAGGGGACCTTCTGGCTCAGCTGCAGGTCGATGTAGGTGTAGGCCGGAATGCGGTTGTTGGTCAGCGCCGCATTCGTACGGTTCCAGTAGCCTGACGAGATGTAGCGTGCCCGGACGAGGCCGCTGAAACTGTCGCTGGCATAGCCGATCGAGGCATTGGCGCGAATGCGCGGGACGCCGTTGACGAAGGCATAGCCTTGCGACTTCACGTATTCGACCTCGGAGATGCCATCGTCGGTGGTGAAGTGGTTGACCCAGGTGCCGACCAGTCGGAAAGTCACCCGGCCGTTGGCGTCGTTGTTCACCGGCAGGGTATAGGCCACCTCTGCATCGACGCCGTCGGTCTTGAACTCCGACAGGTTGACCGAGGACGAGGCGACGCTGACGATCTTGCCTGCGCTGTTGCGGGTGATGTAGCCGCACAGGCTGGTGTTGCCGGCATAGCAGCGGTCGACCAGCACTTGCGCCCCGATGCTGGTGATGACGTCCTTGATCGAGATGTTGAAGTAGTCGATCGAAGCCGTCAGGCCGCGCATCGGCGCGGCGGTGAAGCCCGCTGTCCAGGTGTTCGCCCGCTCCGGCTTGAGATTGGCGTTGCCGCCGCCGTAGATCAGGACGCTGTTGCTGCCGTCCGCCGTGTTCTCCGGATCGACGACCCCCACGTAGCTGACGGTCTGGGTCGAGTAGAGTTCGCTCAGGCTGGGCGCGCGGATGTCGCGCGAACGGGTGACGCGGCCGATCAGGCCGGGCACGAATTCGTTGGTCGCGCCCAGCTTCCACGACCAGATCGTGCCGCTGGTGCTGTAGTCGGATGCACGAACGGCGCCGTTGAGTTCAAGCTTGCGCAGCAGCGGGACGTCCCTGACGACCGGAATGACGATCTCGCCGAAGGCCTCCTTGACGTCGTATTTGCCGTCGTAGGCGCTGAAGTAGAACGTCGTGAACGCCTTGGCCGCGTCCAGTTCGCCGATCGTCGAGGACGTCTCCAGATTGCGCCCCTCCGCGCCGATCGCGATCGAAACCGGGCCTGCAGGAAGGTCGAACGGCTCGCCGCGCAGCGAGACGCCGTACGTGTCGATCTTGTTCACCCCGTTGTAGCGCGGCGTTCCGGTGACGTAGTCGATCGCCTCCTGCGAGGGCGCGCCTTCGCCGAATAGGTCGATCGGCACGCAGCCGGCCGCGCCCGAACGGCACACTGCCTCACCGGTCGCCGGGTCGATCACCGCGTCCACCGCATTGGCGAAGTTCTGGGTGATCAGGAAGCCCGGCGTCTCCATCTTGTTGCGGTACTGGCCGTGGCTGTAATAGGCCGAATAGCGCCAGCGCCCGTCACCGAAGCTGCCGTCGAGCGCCAGCGTACCCTGGATGCTGCGACGGTCGAGGTCGATGCTGGTGTACGACAGGTCGGCATTGTAGCGCGCCATCGTGAAGCTGGTCTCGCCGGCGGCGGCAAGCGCCTGCTTGATATCATCGTTGAGATAGGCGTTGTCGGCCTGGATCGTTACGCTGCTCGTATGGTCGCCGAACCAGGTATAGTTGTTGTAGTAGCGCGAATAGCGCAGGTCGGCGCTCAGCTTGAGCGTGTCGGTCAGTTCGTACGAGGCCTTGGCCATCAGCGAATAGCGCTGCTGCGGCGTCACTAGCGGGCTGCGCTCGTCATCCGAAGGTCCTTCGCCGCCGATCATGTTGCTGCCGACCACGGTGCCGATATCGGGCGTGCGCAAGGTGCCGTCCGAATTGAAGCCGTACCCCTTGAGCGCGCCCGAGGTGATGTAGCCACCGATAAGGCGCGTGGCGGATCCGACGTCGGGCGTCAGCGCGTTGTTGACGTTTGCGAAGCGGCCTGTGTTCTTGCGGTCGGTCTTCTTGAGGATGCCGTCGTTGTCGACGTACTCGCCGCCGATCACGAAGTGGCCGCGCCCTTCCGCGAAGCTGGTGCCGTACTTGCCCTCGAACTTGATCTGGCGCGCATCCCCGCGCGAGGAGATGCCGCCTTCGGCACCGAGGCGCACGCCTTCATAGTCGCCGTCGATGATCATGTTGACCACGCCCGCAACGGCATCCGAACCCCACGCCGCGGAAGCGCCGCCGGTGACGATGTCCACGCTCTTGACCATGATCGAGGGCACGGTGTTGAGATCGTTCTCGCTGACGAGGCGGCGCCCGTCGACCAGAACCAGCGAGCGGGTCTCGCCAAGGCCGCGGATGTTGATCGGGAAGCGGCCCGCCTGCGCGTTGGTGCCCGAGGTCTGCGGCGACTGCGAGGCCTTGAACTGCGGCAGATCCGCCAGCGCCGCGCCGATATTGGTGCGGCTTACCACGTCGAGGTCCTCCTGCGTCATGTGCAGCAGCGGCGTCGGCGATTCATATCCGGGACGGTCGATACGCGAACCGGTCACGACGATGTCGCCCTGCGCCGGTGCGGCGGTATCAGCGTCGGACTGGGCGCCGGACTGGGCAAGCGCGGGGACGGCATACATCAGCACCGCAAGGGACGCGCCGGCCATGATCGACCGCCGACGCACGCGAGAAAACTGTTCCATCATCATGTTCCCTGTTCACGGTCGCTCCTGATTGCGGTGGGCGATCCGACCTTGCCTTGCGGCGCGCAGAGACATGAAATGGGTTGATCCGGTGCGAAACATCCACTTTTCCGGTTCGGAAGGGGACCAAGTGGACCGCTGGTCCCGAAGCAAACTGGCTTACTGGTGCCAGGCGACCGCAAGACGATCGCCACAGGACATCCCTTACGGACCCTGTTCAGCGTATGAAGAATTCGACCGGCACGACAAGTTCGATGGTTTCCCCCTTCACGTCGCCGGGTGGCCTGGGCAGGGGCTGGGCGCGGCGGGGGAGCGCCAGCGCCTCCTGATCGAGCGAGCGAATGCCCGAACTGCGCTCTATCCGGGAGGAGACGACCTTGCCTTCCCGATCGATAACGAAGCGAATGTACGGCATACCCTGTTGCCGCGCGAAGCGAGCCTCGCGCGGGTAGCGGCGCACCTTGTTGAGCGCGCCCAGCACCTGGCCTTCCCAGGTCGGGTTGCCGATCGATGGTTGTGGCGGCGGCAGCGACCGGCTTTCCGGCACCACCTTTTCCGTATCGGCAAGAACCGATGGCGGGGCAGGCGCATCCGCCAGGACCGGAACACTCGTTATCCCTGACAGCACGATCTCGGGCGGCGCGATCCGGGGCTGTCGGAGTGTGGGTTGCGGTTTCTTGACCGGAGCCTTTTCCGGCGCGGATACCGGTTCGGGCAAGACGGGAGCCGGGGCGGCGGGCGGCGCCACGTCGAACACAGTCAGCCGGGCAGGCGGCGGCACGTGCGTCAAGCTCTGCCATGTAAAAAGCGACGCGCAGAGCGCGATTCCCGCCACTGCCGCAGCCCCCAAGATCCCCAGGAAGCGTGACCCTGCCCCGGTCTGGTAACGGGAGGCGGTCGACACCCTGACAGGAAGGTCGCTGGCGGGCACGGTTTCAACGCCTCCCCCCCTCCGCACAACTGCGACAGCCGGACGATCAACTACAAGCCGTGGTCCCATACGGCGCATCACACCGTCAGAGGCCAGATATCCTGCCATCGACACTCAGGACTTCCCGGCCGAAGCGAGGCCGACGGTCTGCTGCATCCTCATATGATCAGGATTGTACATCTGCTTGATCTTCCAGCCCGCAATCGAAGCCGATCTCTTACCTCATTATGATATTGCGAGGCGATAGCATTTTGCGATTCCGTTTGTAAAGTGCGCCAGCGAGATTTCCCGCAGTCCCGCAAAGTATGGATGGCGACCATGTGCGGCGGCCTGCCGTGGCATAATCACTATCCATATTTGATATTTTACAGCACATCCAAACCGATGCATTCGCGACCGCGAATCGCCTGCGCGAAGGGGGAAGAATGCTCCCGGTCGCGCTGCACCGGCAGCGGCCTGATCAGTGGCGTTCGGCCGTCGCGGTGTCTATCGAAGACGCACGATGCGGGCACCGGGGACGTGAAGCTCCGGATTAGCCCTTGGGAATTGCATGACCTGGACTGACGGTTACATCGATGACGTGCGCTACTCGGCGTTCTTCTACAAGGAAATGCAGCCGCTCTGGCTGGCAACTGCGGCCGGGTTCCTCGGCTTCGTGCCTCCTGACCTGCAGGCGCCCTTTGCCTTGTGCGAACTGGGCTGCGGCGTCGGCATCAACCTGCTGGTATCCGCCGCCTGTCATCCGCAGGCGCAATTCGTCGGAGTGGATTTCAACGAGGAACACCTGCGGTTCGCCAGGGAAGCCGCGGAACGATGCGGCCTCGACAACCTCGAGTTCATCCACGCCGACTTCGCGTCATTCGCCAGGTCCAATTCCCGCAAGTTCGACTTCGTCTCAAGTCACGGAGTCTGGTCGTGGATCGCGCCGGAATATCGCGCGGCACTGCTCGACTGCGCCACGCGCGCGCTCAAGCCGGGCGGCCTCTTCCATCTCCACTACATGTGCCATCCCGGCTCGACCGACCTGCTGCCGCTGCAGCATTTGCTCAACCTCTGTGCACACCACATGCCCGGCCCTTCGCCGCGCAAGGCACAGACGGGCATGATGCTGCTGCAGCAATTGCTGCAGGGCGGCCTCTACGCGGACAAGCCCGGCATGCTCGCGCATGTCGCCAATCTTGCAAAGCGCGAGCCTGCAGATCTTGCGCACGAATTCCTGACGGACCACTGGCAACCGCAGCATTCGGTGGACCTGCACCAACAGGTGGCGCAGACGGGCCTTGCTTTCCTCGGCAGCGCGGACGTGTTCAACAATCTGGACGTGTCGTTGTCGATCCCCGGCGGGCTGCAGCAGATCGTCCGTCGCACGGCCGTGCCTGCATTGGCGGAAACGATCAAGGACATGGCGCGGGGCGCCCACCAGCGCATGGACCTTTTCCAGCGCGATGCGGCCTTGCCGGACCGAAGCGCCATGCTCGCCCGTTTGCGCGCCACGCCGTTTCGTCTGCTTCCCGGCGCTCCGTCGTCCGGGCCTGTAACCTTCGCGACGCCGATCGGACCGATCACCGGGCCGGAGGCCGTCTTCACCCCTCTGCTCCGGCGCCTCCGCTCCGGCCCGGCGAGCGGCGACGAACTGCTTTCTCTGCCCGCGTTTTCGGGCGACGCCGGGATGCTGCTGCAATCATTGCAACTGCTCATGATGCAGGGACTGGCGCATCCGGCATCGTCGGCACCGCCTGTCGTCGAAGCCCGTGCCGAAGCCCTCTCGCGGTGGTTCGAAGGCAACGGCATCGCGCTTACCGTCGTGCCGGGGGGCGCTACCGCCGTTCCCCGGTGAACGAGGGCACGGTCAGTCGGCTGCGGACTTGAGCACCGTCAGCGTGTTGGATGCGCTTTGCGACAGGGCATCGATACCGGCACCGACGAGGTACCAGGTCTTGGGGTCGAGATAGACCACGCGTCCGGCCTTCCATGCGCTGGTGGCCGACACCCGTGCGTCGGCGCCCAGGGTCTGCGCGATGGTGCTCGGCTTGTCGCCGGTTGCGGCGTTGCGATCGATCACGAAGAGCCATGTCGGTTCACTGGCAAGCGCCGCCGCAAGGACTTCCTGCTGGTGCTTACGGGCCGCTTCCGCTTCGGGAGACCCGGCCGCCGGACGCGGGCCGGAAGGCGCAGGTGTTGCAGGCGCGACGGCCGGGCGAATGCCGACGAAGTCGTAGACATGGCCGAACCGGTCGCCGGGAGCATGGACGCTGACACCCTGCCCCGCAGCGAACAGGACCAGCCCCGTGCCCGCTCCGGCAGCCTGGGTACGCAATTGCGCAAGCGCCGCCTCGAACCGCGCGACGCTGGCCTCAGCGCGCCCGGCGACGCCGAACACGGCACCCAGCTTGCGTGTATTGGCGATTGCGGTCGCGGCTAGGTCCTTGTCCGGAGAGGACATGTCGATCGTCGATGCGATCGCGGAAACTTCATCATATTTCTTCGCCGAACGTCCGCCGATTACGATCAGGTCCGGCTGCAGCGCTTTCAGGGCGGCGAGGTCGGGCTCGAACAGCGTGCCGACGTTCCGATACTTCGCATCGCCGTAGCCCGCGATGTGCGGCGGGAAATTGCCCTTGTCTCCGGCACCCTTTGGCACGCCTGCCACGGCATCCACCTCAAGGGAATGAAGAATATCCAGCGTGGCCAGATCGTAGACCGCCACCTTTTTCGGTACGGCTTTCAGTACCGTCTCGCCGCCGGCATGCGCGATGGCGATGTCGCCGGCTATCACAGGCATCGGTGTAAAGGCGATGCCGACAAGCATCGCGGCAACGGACTTCATCAGCTTCGTATTGGAAATCGGCATGGTGTCGTGCCTTTCAGTCGCATCCCCGGGCGCGGGCGTGGCTCATGCGAAGACCCCGGCGCGTCTCTCGACACGCCGGGACCGAATTCAGATAAAGGGTCAGAAATCGACGCTCAGCGAGGCGCTGAAGCGGCGACCGTCGAGAATATAGGCGTAGCCTTCTTCCGCCGAGACCTTCTTGTTGGTGAGGTTATAGACGCCGACGTTCAGGCGCAGATCCCGCTTCGGCTTGATCACCACGCCGAGGTTGTAGAACGTGTAAGGCGGATAGCGGAAATCGTTGGTCGCCGATCCGCTCGAATTCGTGGTGCGGCCCGAAGTCTTGCCGCGATAGTTCAACTGACCCCAGAGGTTGAAGTTGCGGCTGGCCTTCCAGTCCAGCGAAGCGTTGAACATGTGCTCGGGAATGTCGTTGAGCGGCTTGCCCTTGTTCGTGCCCGAAGTCTGTTCGGTCTCGGAGTAAGTGTAGCTATGGCGGTAACGCAGGCCGTTCATGACGGTCCAGTCCACCGTCCACTCCACACCCCTAAGGCGCGCGGTATCAACGTTCTCATAAGTGGTGTAGCCGAACTGGTGCGCCGGATAAGTGACACCCCCCCATACACATTCCACGTTCTGCGCGCAGATGCGGCCGGTGCGCAGGAGCTTGTCCTTGAAATCGCTCTGGTACGCGGTCAGGCTGGCGGAGATGCCCGCCCCCTTGTTGACGTAGCTGACGCCGGCCTCGTAGTTCATCGTCTTTTCCGGCTTGAGATCCGGGTTGCCGATGATCACGCCGCCCATCGAGGTCGAACCGAAATCGGTCGCCGCCGAACGCAGGCTGGGCACCTTGTAGCCCGAAGTGATGCCACCCTTGATGGTGAAGCTGTCGGTCATGTTGAACACCGCGTAAGCCTTGGGGCTGAAGCGCGTGCCGAAGTTCTCGCTGTGATCGACGCGGCCGCTGAGGAGCAGCGAGAGGTCGTCGACGATTTCCCAGTTGTCCTCGAGGAACGCCGCATACTGCTTGCGATCCATGGTGACGACATCGGTAGGAACCACGAAGCCCGGCAGGTTGAGGCCGTTGGTGGCGCCGTCCTGAAGCTTCTCGTGGAAATAGTTGATCCCGCCGACGATCTTGTGGCGCGACAACTGCAGGGCGGCCTGCGTATTGGCGACGAGGGTGTCGAAATCGATGCCGTTGCCCGTCGTCGCATTCACGCGGGTCGGGTTCGAGGAAGTGTCGTAGGTGACGTAGCTGTTCCACACCAGATTGCCGAAGTCACCTTCGTGCGTGACGAAGAAGTTGTCGCGAAGCGTCTTGGTGTAAGTCGCCTCCTCACCCTCGGCCAAGCTCTTGCCCGGATTGGCGGTGCGCTCC
The DNA here is from genome assembly GCA_047605225.1 of Novosphingobium sp. Classification (GTDB taxonomy): domain Bacteria; phylum Pseudomonadota; class Alphaproteobacteria; order Sphingomonadales; family Sphingomonadaceae; genus Novosphingobium. Next base: position 31,138 of record JASGGD010000004.1, on the reverse strand, counting down.
TGGATCGTGTGGCCCGCACCGGCGGTGAAGGTGTTGACGCTGTCGAGCCGGAAGCTGAGCTTGGCGGCGATGTTCTTGCGCTTGAACTCGGGATCAGCCGCCGCGCTGTCGTCACCGCCGACGAAGTCAGCCTCGTCCTGATAGCGCAGGCCGCCGGTTACCTGCAGCGAAAGGCGATCCTTGATCATCGGGATATTCAGCGCGAGGCTGGCATTGACGCCGTCGTTCGTTACGTCGTTACCGGGTCCGGACTTGATGTATTCGGTCGTGAAACTGCCGCCGAAGTCGTTCATGACCTTCTTGGTGATGACGTTGATCACGCCGCCGATCGCGTCCGAGCCGTAAAGCGACGATGCCGGCCCACGGATGACTTCGATACGCTCGATCGAATCCAGCGGCGGGAGGAAGTTGATCGGCGTACCGGCCTGGGCGCCGTTCAGGCCGAACGCCTGATTGTCCTGCATGCGCTTGCCGTCGACGAGGAACAGCGTGTAGTCCGAACTCATGCCGCGGATCATGACGGACTGTTCGACACCGCCACCCTGAATGTGAACGCCCGGCACGTTCATCAGCACGTCGGTGATGTCGGTGTAGGAACGCTGCTTGATCTCGTCGGCGGTGATCACCGAAATCGTCGCCGGAGCGTCCTGCACGTTGAGTTCGTAACCCGTCGCGGAAACGACGATGTCCGAAGGGATGTCCCCGTCGCGCGAATAGGAACTGCCGGCCTGCGCATCAGCAGCAGCAAAGGCAGCCTGAGGAAGAGTGGAAACGACGACGAGCGAAGTCGTGGCGAGAATACGCTTGCGAAAACGTGTCAATGTAAACCCCCGTTATTTCAAATATCGCGCCGCCCTCTCCACGCCGTCCCTAACGGGATCGAGCAGCATGCGATTGCCCACTCCCTGGGACGAACTTCATCTGCCTAGCATCGCAGTGCTAATGCGAATTGATCGCAGCCAATATGGAGTGGTATTTGGGATGGCAACGATCATGAATGAATAAGCGCTATTCGCGCTCATCGACCCCGACAGCGGCCGCCGGGCCGAAGCGAATCCGGCAGATCGGCGTTGCCTGCCGCCAGCGTCAAACGCCTGAAATATGGGCGCCGATCCCAGAGACTCCCCGTTTCATCGAGTTCAATTGATCCTTGCAGCGGCGGCCCCCTCCCTGTAACGGCAACGAAGCCCGGTGCTTCGCCGGGCGCAAGATCGCGCCGGTGCTTCGAAAGAGGCTTAAAAGGGAACGCGGTGAAAGGGCATCCACCCTTGAAGCCGAGGCTGTCCCTGCAACTGTAAGCGGATAGCGCGATGCATATCGCGGCAGGCCAAGGTGCCCTGCCGCAGCCACTGGGCCGGACGCTAACTCCTGCGAGGCCCGGGAAGGCCGTGCATCGCGCGGTGACCCGTGAGCCAGGAGACCTGCCAGCGTCTGGTCGCTTATCGTCTTGGCCCAGGGGATGGCCGGGGCACGGGGATTCTTCCGGTGAAGCGACAACCATGCGGTTGGGCCGCAGGGCGAACAGGGTCGATGCCCGTCCGGGGCGTCCATCGGCCGTGTCCGTTCGTCGTGCAGTGCAAGCACGGCAGGCCCCGCCGGTTGCCGTTCGACGCGCCCCGGGGGAGTTGCCATGCCCATCCGCGATGCCGGTGCGAACGCGCCTGCCCCGTCGCCGTCCAAGCGGTTTTTCCGGCCGCTGCTGGTCGTTCTCGCGCTCGCGCTGGTAATCGGCGGCAGTATCGCATGGCGACCCAATGGCGGTCCGGCAACATCGACACCGGCGGCGCGGGGCTTCCGGTTCGTTGACGATGTGGGGCGCACGGTCACCATCAGGACCCCGGTGCGCCGCGTCGTCGTGTTCAATCGCTACAACGTCGAGTTCGTGCGAGCCATTGCCGGAACAGGCCCCATCGTCGGCATCGACGCCGGTACGGCCAGAGAACGCGCCTACTGGCCCGGGCTTCGCGACGTGCCGGTCGTCGGTCAGGGCCAATCCACCCCGAACTACGATGCGATCGCCGATCTTGCCCCCGACCTCGTGATACTGCCCCGTAACGGCGCCTGGGCCGAAGCGGACAAACTGCTGACATCGCTTGGCATTCCCGTGGCGGTAGTCACGGCCTGGGACGTTCTGCAGCACGAACGGAATGCGACACTGCTCGGCCACCTGTTCGAGCGCCCAAGGGAAGCCGAAGCGCTGGGCGCCTTCTACCGGCACTGGCACGACCTGCTGGGCCAGCGCCTCCAAGGCGTAAAGCGCAAGCGCGTATATCTGGAGGAGGTCGGCGATTACCGCACCCTTCTGCCCGGCTCCGGCTGGCATGACATGATCGAGGCCGGAGGCGGCATCAACGTGTTTGGCGACGTCACGATTGCCACCGCCGACGGGTCGCGCGGAACATCGCAGGGGTTCACCGTCGATCCCGAGGAAGTGATCGCCCGCAGGCCGGACGTCATCATCAAGCTGCAACCCGGGCAATATGCTCCCCATTCGCGGGCGTTCTCGCGCGCGGTGCTGGAACGGCTGGCCGCCCGCCCCGGCTTCGCGACCATCCCGGCCGTGCACGAGGGGCAGGTCTACCACGTGTCCTATTATCTCGCGGGCGGCTGTTCGAAGATCATCGGCGCCCTGCAGGTGGCCAAGTGGCTCTACCCCGAGCGTTTCCAGGATATCGATCCCGAAGCCGTCATGGGCGAGTGGCTGACCCGTTTCCAGCACGTGCCGGCGCGGCACGGCTATTCGGCAAGCCTGTCGGAAGTGCGCAAGTGACGGCTCCTGCCCTGAACCCGGCCCCGGGGCGGCGCATGGCTTGGTTTGCCGTCACCGGCATCCTGCTGCTTCTGGTCAGTGCCTTCGCGACGCTCAACGGCGTGCAGCACATGCCTCTGACGACGGGACTGAAGGCCATGGCCTCACCGCTGCTTCCGATGGAGTGGCAGGTCGATGTTCCTCCATCCTACCGGACGATCCTGCTGACCCTGCGCCTGCCGCGCACGCTGCTGGCGATCATCGCCGGTGCCGGGCTGGCGCTGGCTGGCGTCGCGATGCAGGGCATTACCCGCAATCCGCTGCTCAGCCCGTACACGATCGGCATTTCCCCGGCGGCTAGCTTCGGCGCCTCCCTCGCCATCCTCGCGAGCGCCGATGGCGGCGCGGGCAACTACGCCCCGGTCGTCATTGCCGCCTTCGTCACGGCGCTCGCCTGTGCGTTCCTCGTGCTCGGCCTCTCCGCGCTGCGCGGGGTCACGGGCACTGTGCTGGTGCTGTCGGGGGTAGGCCTGTCCTACCTGTTCGGCGCGCTGTCCTCGACCCTCCAGTTCGTGGCGACCGAGCAGCAACTGGCGATCATCGTCCATTGGGCCTTCGGCTCGGTCAACGGCGCGACCTGGCCCGCGGTCACGGTGACCGGCGTGATCCTCGCCATCGTCTTCCCGGTTCTCGCCGCGCACAGTTGGGCGCTCAACGCCTTTGCCGCAGGCGGAGACGAAGTCGCCAGTTCCCTCGGCTTCGCCGTAGCGCGCACGCGGATCGTGGTGACGGTGGCGGCAGTGTTGGTGACGGCAGCAATCGTCAGCTACGCAGGCGTGATCGGCTTCGTCGGCCTGGTCGCTCCGCATATCGGCCGCCTCCTCGTCGGGGGCGACCATCGCGTGCTGCTGCCCTTCTCGGCACTGATCGGTGCATTGTTGCTGTTGCTGGCCGATCTGGCCGGACGCATGCTGTTTGCGCCCGTCGTCGTTCCGGCCGGGATCATCGTCGCCTATCTCGGCGTGCCGATATTTCTGCACTTGCTGTTGGGCCGCGCGAGACACGCCGCATGAACCTGTCCTGCACGGCGCTCGGCGTGACGCGCGGCAGGCGCACGGTCCTGTCCGGCATCGATTTCGCTCTGGAACCGGGAGAGCTGGTATGCCTCGTAGGCGCCAACGGCGCGGGCAAGAGCAGCCTGATCCGCTGCCTCGACGGTCTGTGGCACCCTGACCGGGGGGAAGTCCAGGTGGACGACCACCCCCTTCGCTCGTTGACCCGCGCCGAGGTCGCCCGGCGCATCGCCTACGTCCCTCAGGCAAGCGGCGAGACGATGGCCCTGTCGGTCGCCGAGATGGTCACGCTGGGCCGTGCGCCCCATCGCGGAACCGATACGGCAAGCCTGCGCGCGCAGAAGGTCGCGGAAGCAATCGCCCGTTTCGACCTTGGCGGCATGGAATCCCGCGCCTTCGACCGGTTGAGCGGCGGCGAGCGTCAGCGCGTCCTGCTCGCCCGCGCCTTCGTGCAGGAAGCACGCTACCTGTTGCTCGACGAACCGACCAGTGCGCTGGACCTGCGGCATCAACTGGACGCGCTGAGGACCGTGCGCGGGCTGGTGGACGAACTGCAGGTCGGCGCCCTCATCGCCATTCACGATCTGTCGGCTGCGGCGCGTTTCGCCGATCGCCTCGTCCTGCTGGATGGGGGCCGCATTCGCGTAGCGGGCGCGTGGCAGTCGGTGCTGACACCCGATCACTTGCGCGGCGCTTTCGGCATAGAGGCGAAGGTCGGCACGATCGACGGGCTGCCCTTCGTCATTCCCGCGGAGCAGCCATGATCGCCCTTTCCTGTCTCGACCAGTCGCCCGCGATCGACGGCGTGCCTCACGAACATGTGATCCGCGAGGCCGTGTCCTTCGCCCGCGCGTGCGAGACGATGGGCTTCAGGCGGTACTGGCTGGCCGAACATCACAACGGTGCCGCGAACGTCGGCTCCGCTCCCGAAATCCTCGTCGCCGCGATCGCCGCCGTAACGAACCGCATCCGCGTTGGCAGCGCGGGCATGCTGCTTTCGCACTACGCTCCGCTGAAGGTCGCCGAGCAGTTCCGCGTACTGGAAGCACTTGCGCCCGGTCGGATCGACCTCGGCCTCGGCCGCTCGCCGGGAGGCAGCGATGCCGCGGCGGTGGCACTGGGGCGTCAGGGGCAGGCTACGTTCGATCGCGACGTCGAAGGGCTGCTCGATCTGCTCATGGACGATGGTTCGGACGAGCGCGATATCCGCGCCTACCCGGTCGTCTCGCGGGCGCCGGAGCCATGGATCCTCAGCAGTTCGCCACGCGGGGCCGCGCTGGCGGCGCGGCTGGGGCTGCCCTACTGCTTCAACGTCTCGCACGATATGAACCACGCCCTGCTCGGCCCGGCAGTGGAGCATTATTTCAAGGCGTTCCGCCCCGGGCCGTTCTCCGAGCGCCCGCACCTCTCGCTCAACGTCTTCGCGCTGGCCGCCGAAACGGCGGAGCACGCACGCTTCCTTTACGGCCCACGCGGGCACTGGCGCCTCCAGCTCGACCGCAAGGCGCGCGGCGGCATGGTGTCTCCCGAAGTCGCCGCCCGGCAGGACTATTCGGCGGCCGAGCGCGCGCGCATCGAGCAGACGCTGGAATACGCCTTCGTCGGGGAGGCACGCGAAGTCGCTCAGCGACTGACCGCGTTGGCGCAGCACTACGACGCCGACGAACTCGTCCTCACCACATGGGCGCACGACCGCGACGACAGACAGAAGTCCTGCGCCCTGATCGCAGCTGCCATGGGAGTATCGGCATGAGCGCCAGACCTGAGGTCATCATCGTCGCCCGATCGGCAATCGCCGCTGCCCCGCTCGCCGAGATGCAGGCGCTTTGCGATGCTCCAGCCATGCGGGATGTAGCCGCCCACACGACTTTCGCCTTCACCGAACAGGGCGAGCCCGCCTTGCGCGATCGCCTGTCCGAACGGATCGACGCGGGCGTCGGGCGCATCGTGCTGGTACCGCTGGTGGTGCCGATGGAGCCCGGCTTCGCCAACTGGATCGCCAAGGCGCTAGCCCGCTGGCGCGAAGCGGACGAACGGATCTGGCCGCCGGTGCTGCTCGCGCCGCCTCCAATGGGAATGGCCCAGGCTGCCGGACTGTTGGCCGCAGCCGTCACCGCAACGAACGACGAAGCGCAACCGCCAGCGCCGAAGCTGAAGGCGGAAGGTTCGATCGTCCCCGCCCAGAAGCACCGCATGCTGGTGTGCCACGGTGCGCCCTGTACGGGGGCCGGGGCACCGCTCGTCTGGGGGCACTTGCGGGGCGAGCAGGCCCGGCAGTCCCTGCGCACCACGGGCGAGGGCATGATGAGCGCCAAAAGCACGTGCCTTGGCCCGTGCAACCTCGCCCCGGTGGTGCAGGTCTGGCCCGAGGGCACGACATACGGCGGCGTGGACGAGGCCGGGATCGACACGATCATCGCGCGGCACATCCTCTCGGGCGAGGTGGCGGACGACTACGCCTACCCTGCCGACGGCCGCAAGCATCGCCTGCGCGAGAAGGACGCATAGCCAGCGCCGGCATCACGATTTCACGACACTCAGCTTGATTTAAAAGGGGGAAACATGTCCAGAATTGTAGTTCACGGCCTGGGAATCGCCGCGCTGACCACGCTGGCGCCGGCGATGGCCCATGCGCAGGATTCAACCGCTTCCGAGGAACGCCCGAGCGACGGCAGGCAGGTCATCACCGTCACCGATACACGCCCGCTTCCCGGTGGCCTGCTGGAAGACAAGGCCCGCCTCGGCGTCCTGGGCGACACTTCGATCATGTCCATCCCCTATTCGCTGACGAGCATGTCGGAAAAGTCGCTTGAACTGTTCCACAACCCCAGCCTGCCGCTGGCCAACGTGCTGCAGAACAATCCGTCGATCCGCTCCAGCACCAGTTCGCCAATGTACAGCGACTTCAGCATGCGCGGCGTCAACATGAACGGCAATCACATGATGCTCAACGGCATCCCCAGCCTGTTCTCGCAGTTCACGACGCCGCCTGCGCACATCATCGAGCGGATCGACATCGCCTCCGGCCCCAACGCGGCCGTCAACGGCGTGAGCATGTCAAACAACGGCACCGACAGCGGCGCCACCGCCGCGCCCGGCACCATCAACGTCGTGACCAAGTCGGCCCCGGGCGAGGATCTCAACCGCGTCACCGGTACCTTCTCGGGCCGCAGCAACTTCGGCCTCTATTTCGACGTCGCACGGCGGCTGGGCGAGAGCAGGGCATGGGGCATCCGCGCGAATGCGGAATACATGGACGGCGGCCTCTCGCTGCCCGGCGCGGAGAACAACAGCAAGAATATCTTCTTCAACATCGACCACAAGGGCGCCGACAGTACCACCAACCTGTTCGCGGGCTACTTCGACCTGCGGATCAACGGCGGCCAGCGCTGGTTCACTTTCAGCGGCACCGGAGCCGAATTGCCCGATGCCCCCAAGGCCGACACCAATTACGACTTCCCCGAAACGACCAAGCTGATGCACGGCTACATCGCGGCCCTCAACCACGAACAGCGCATCGACGCGAACTGGTCGATCTTCGCCAACTTCGGCGCACAGGAGAAAAAGGGCTACAAGTACAACTCCAGTTCGGCACTGCGCTTCAACGATGCGGGCAGCTTCGTGACCGCCAACGTCGCCAATGCGCAGAACGAAAGGACGCTGAACCAGTACGCGCAAGTCGGCATCCGGGGCGCATTCAGAACCGGCCCGCTGGCGCACAAGGTCGCGCTTGCAGTGGACTATTCATTCGCAAAGTACTGGAACGACACCAATAACGGCGCGACCGGCAGGATCGGCGGAAACCTCTACGACGGGGTCGCCTACAGCTCTTCCTTCTACCCCCTGCCGACACTGCGCACCGCCGTGCTTCAGTGGACCGAAAAGAACCTAGGCGTCACCTTCACCGACATCGTGACGCTCGGCAAGTTCGACCTGCTTCTGGCCGCTTCGCTCAAGGACGAGAACTTCCTGAACGAATTGACCGGCAAGCGCATCAGGAACGACAACGTGCTGCCGACTGCCGGCCTCACGTACCGCGTGACGCCCGACTTCTCGATCTATGCAGGTCATACCGAGAGCTTTTCGCGCGGGCAGATGGTCAGCACCGACAGCCGCTACGTCAATGCTGGAGCGGTCCTTGCTCCCATGCGCTCGAAGCAGAACGAATTGGGAATGAAGCTGCAGAAGGGCGGCATGCTTACCACGCTCGCGGTGTTCGAGATGGATCAGCAGAATCTGATCGACGTTCCGGTCACCGACACGACCTTCCGCCGCGATGCCGATGGCAAGAACCGCTACCGGGGCGTCGAACTGTCGACGGTCGGCCAGTTGGCCCGTCAGTGGACGATCACTCTGGGCGGCCTCTATCTCGATGCAGAGCGGCAGAAGACCAATGGTGGCCTGACCGACGGCAAATTCGTGAACGGCGTTTCGGAATGGAGCGGCACCGCAGGGTTCGAATTCCGTCCTCTCGACAGTCTGGGTCTGACCGGCCGTGCCGTCTACAACAGTGAGGCGTTCATCGATTCCGGCACCAATGGCAAAACGCGCATCCCTGCGTTCGTCTCGTTCGACGCCGGCGCCAGCTACCGTTTGCAGGCGGGCTCCTATCCGGTCAGGCTGAGCGTCAACGTCATCAACCTCGCCGACAAGAGCTACTGGATGGGCCGAGGTGGCTCGACGACGTTCGGCCTGTCGATGCCGCGAACGGTGCAACTGTCCGTACAGGCCGACTTCTGAAGCAGGAACAAGCCGGGTGCCGTGTCTCGATCGGAAGCGGCCCCGGCAACGATCGCGCCGCAGACATGGCGAATTAAGGGCAAATATTGCAACGACCAGACCCTTGGAGTCAGAACCCTAAGACTTATCGACAATCGGCCTGTATCCAGCCATTCGTTGGTAGAAGCGCGAAAAATATGACGGATCGGAGAAGCCAAGCTGTTCCGCGACCTGAGCGATATTCGCATTGGTGAAGCCCAACAGGCGACGCGCTTCCAGCAACAGGCGCGCGTGAATAAGTTCCGTCGGTGTACAGTCCAGACTGCGCCGGCATATGCGGGTGAGGGTCTTGCCGGTGATGGCAAGTTGCTCGGCATACCAGGTAACACTGCGATGTTCGCGCAAGTGCGCTTCGATCAGCCGGCGAAAGCCGACGAGACGCTCTTCGTCAGCTGTTTCCACCTGCTCCGGCGCGGGAAGCGATCGGACGAGTGCCTCGGCCAATGCCATGAACAAGGGCTGGGGTGCCCGCCAGTCCGCCTGACACCCGAGCAGTTCCTCACATAACCAGGTGACACGCGCGAGATTGGCTTCCGGCACCGCGCCGCAGGCCCCCTTCGTGAGCAGCCGAAGCAGGGGATCGTTGCTGCCCGCAGCGCGCGAAGTGAAACCGGCCGACAGGGTCAACACATGACCAGACGTCTCCGGCGTGAAGCGAAAGCCGTGAACGCTGCCGATCGGCACAATCATATAGCAGGGTGCACAAAGATCCCTCAGCAGATCGTCGCAGCGGAACTGCACCTGTCCGCTGGATAACAGCAAAGCCTGCACGCTGCGCAAATGGCGATGCGGCGATATTTCCCAGTCATACAATGCACTTCGAGCCGCAATCGTCTCAATATGAGCGAATTCGGGGACATTGTCGCTCAGTATCTCGCCATAAAGAACGAAGCTGGGGATCAAAGCCTGCTGCATCGCGCTGTCCTGAAAGTACCAGTAATATGACTCTGCCGTCTCTTCCCGCAGAGATCCGGGGCTGTCAATCCATGGCCATGCGAACGCGCCGGATCAGAGCGCGCCGCCCGTGGAGACTGCTCATGAAAACACAGGTTGCAATCATCGGTGCCGGGCCTGCTGGTCTGTTGCTGGGCCACCTTCTCAAATCGGAAGGCGTGGATTGCGTCGTCCTCGAACGCCAGACCGGGCCCTACGTCCTGTCACGCATCCGCGCCGGCGTGCTGGAACAGGTCACTGTCGGCCTGATGGAGCGCCTTGGCCTCGATGCCCGCATGAAGGCGGAAGGCCTGCCCCATGACGGCTTCAATCTGGCCGATGGCGAAAGGCTGATCCGCATCGACATCCAGGCGCTGACCGGCAGGCAGGTGATGGTCTATGGCCAGACCGAACTGACCCGCGACCTGATGGAGGCCGCCGGGCCGCGCGGCCTGGAGGTGATCTACGAAGCGACCGACGTCGCCCTGCATGATATCGAGAGCGACGCGCCTTGGGTGACTTACACCAGGGACGGCCTCGAGCACCGGATCGACGCCCGTTTCATCGTCGGCTGCGACGGCTTCCACGGCCCTTCGCGTCAGGCGATCCCGGCCTCGGTCGCGCGTTCGTTCGAGCGTGTCTACCCCTTCGGCTGGCTTGGCATTCTGGCCGATGTGCCACCGTGCAATCACGAACTGATCTACGCCAACCACGATCGCGGTTTCGCGCTGGCCTCCCAGCGCAGCACTACGCGCAGCCGCTATTACATCGACGTTCCCGTGACGGAAAAGGTGGAGGACTGGAGCGACGAGCGCATCTGGGACGAACTGGCCATCCGCCTCGGCCCCGAAGCCGCGGCGCACATCACCCGGGGGCCTTCGATCGAGAAGTCCATCGCGCCGCTGCGCTCCTTCGTGTTCGAACCGATGCGCCATGGCAGCCTGCTGCTATGCGGAGACTCCGCGCACATCGTCCCGCCCACCGGTGCCAAGGGGCTGAACCTTGCCGCCAGCGACGTGCATTACGCCTCCGAGGCGCTGATCGCCTTCTTCACGCGCAACGATGGCGAGGCCATCGCCGGCTACTCCGAAAAGGCCCTCGCCCGCGTGTGGAAGGCCGAACGGTTCAGTTGGTCGTTGACCAGGCTTATGCACCGCTTCCCCGATGACGGCGGTTTCGAGCGACGCATCCAGCTTGCTGAACTGGACTACATCGCCTCAAGCGAGGCGGCGCAGCGCGCCATCGCGGAAAACTACGTCGGACTGCCCATCTGAAGCGCAAGGAAAATGCCCCGCCGGATCGGGTCCGACGGGGCATTTTCGATCTTCAGAGCTGCTCGGGCCAGTAGAGACGCATCGGATTAGTGACCAGCAGCTTGCGCTGCAGTTCCGGGGTGGGCGCGATGCGCGGGATCATGTCGACGAGGTGGCCATCGTTGGGAATCGCATCCTGCATGTTGGGATGCGGCCAGTCGGTGCCCCACAGCACACGGTCCTGATAGTCCGCCACCAGCGGCGCGACCGCATCCGCAAAGGCATTCCACGGATCACCTGCCGGATCGAGCCGGTCCGGGCAGGTCGCCTTGAACCAGATGTCGTCACGGCTGTCGAGGAAGGCGCGGAAGGCCTTCATGTCAGCGCCGTCCGGCCCCTGTGTCACATCGGGGCGACCCATGTGGTCGATCACCAGCGGCACCGGGATCGCGTCCATGAACGGGCGCAGTTCTTCCAGAATGTCGGCTTCGAAGTAGATCACCACATGCCAGCCTTCGGGCAGGCGCCGGGCCACTTCGAGGAACTTGTCCTTGGGCGCGTCATCGACGAGGCGCTTGAGGAAGTTGAAGCGGATGCCGCGGATGCCACCTTCGTGAAGCGCCGCCAGATCGGCCTCGGAGATCGCCGGATCGACCACCGCGACACCCCGCGCGCGCTTGATGCCATCGGGGCCTTCGCTTTTGGCAATGGCATCGAGCGTGGCGGCGTTGTCGGTGCCATGGCAGCTTGCCTGCACGATCACGTTGCGGGCGAAACCCAGATGGTCACGCAGGGCGAAGAGCTGGTCCGGGCCGGCATCCTCGGGCAGATACTTCGCCTTGGCGCTGAACGGGAACTGCGCCATCGGCCCGAAGACGTGGCAATGCGCGTCGATGGCGCCTTCGGGCGGGGTATAGAACGGCTTCGACGGCGCGTCGTGCCAGGAAACGATACGATCAGACATAGGCAATCCCATCCATCAGCTTGCGCGCGGTGCGCAGCAATGCGGCGCTGGTGACCGCGCCGCTTTCGTCGGTTTCGAGCACGCAGGTCATCTCGCCGGTCGGGTGTTCGACCGAGAGGGTCTTGCGTACACCTGCCGGAACCTGGGCGACCTCGGCGGCGGGAGAGCCTTCGAGCAGGCAGGCGGTCGCTACCGAAACCGCGCCGAGCACACCGATCGTGGCATGGGCGCGGTGCGGGATGAAACTGCGGACCGTCACCGCACCGCCGTTCCTGGGCGGAGCGACGAGCATCATCTTGGGCACGGACTTGTCGGTGACGTCGCCCAGATTCATCGTGGAACCCACGGCAAGGCGAATCGCCTCTATCCGTTCCTTGAGTTCCATGTCCGCATCCAGCGTCTCGCGATCCTCGTAACCGGTGACGCCCACGTCCGTGGCCTTGAACACCACGCAGGGCATGCCGTTGTCGATCAGGGTGACGGACACGCCATTCACCACATCGACCGCATTGCCGCTGGGCAGGAGTGCGCCGCAGGACGAACCGGCGGTGTCGCGAAACTCCAGCGGAACCGGCGCATGCGTGCCGGGCACACCATCGATCGCGGCTTCGCCCTTGTACGTGACGACACCACCCGGCGTCTGCACGGTGGCGACGGCAACCTGCCCGGTGTTCTCCATGTAGATCGCCACCCGCGTCTCCCCGCCGGTAGCGGGAACAAGGCCACGCTCGATCGCGAAGGGACCGATCCCGGCAAGGATATTGCCGCAGTTCTGCGCGTCGGTGACGATGGCCTTGTCGACGAAGACCTGCAGGAACAGGTAGTCGACGTCGATCCCCTCCCGCGTGGACTTCGATACGACGGCAACCTTGCTGGTCAACGGGTCGGCGCCGCCCATGCCGTCGATCTGGCGCGGATCGGGTGAGCCCATCACGCCCAGCAGGAAGGCATCGCGCGCGGCGATGTCGGCGGGCAGGTCATCTTTCAGGAAATACCCGCCCTTGGACGTCCCGCTGCGCATCCAAATGCAACTGGCGGAATAGTCCTCAGACATACTTCAGACCTTCCTTCTCCAGACGCTCGCGCATCTTGTACATGTCGAGGCCGAGGACGCCATTCGCCAGCTTCTCGCGCTTTTCGCCTTCGTTGGCTTCGCGGGCCTGCGCGGCGGCAAGCACCTCGGCCGCCTTTTCGCGCGGGACCACGCAGACGCCGTCATCGTCAGCCACGATCACGTCGCCGGGCTGCACGGCGGCATTGGCGCAGACGACAGGCACGTTGACCGAACCCAGCGTGTTCTTGACCGTCCCTTGCGCGTAGACCGCCTTGGACCAGACCGGGAAGTTCATCTCGGTCAGGTCGCGCACGTCGCGCACGCCGGCGTCGATGACGAGGCCACGGCAACCGCGCGCCTGCGCGCTGGTGGCCAGCAGATCGCCGAAATAGCCATCCTCGCAAGGGCTGGTCGGGGCGAGCAGCAGGATATCGCCATCCTTGAGCTGTTCGATGGCGACATGCACCATCCAGTTGTCGCCCGGCGCAGCGCTGATCGTCACCGCCGAGCCCGCGATGCGCGCGCCGCTATAGATCGGGCGCATGTAGCTGGCGAGCAGGCCGGTGCGGCCCTGCGCCTCGTGGACGGTAGCCACGCCGCACTTGGCGAGACCGTCGATCACCGCCGGGTCGGCGCGCTCGATGTTCTGGACGACGATACCACTCATGTCAGGCACTCCTTCTTTTGGCCCGGAGATGGGCCCCGGCACGCGCGGGGGGAAAGAGAACTTTGGCAAGTGCGATTGGATTTGGCTAAGATTGCCTGCATGGAGATCTGGAGCCTGAACCTGCGCCACCTGCATGCGGTGGAGCGAATTGCCCGACTGGGAACGGTCAATGCCGGGGCCGGCGCCGTGAACCTGAGCCAGCCCGCGATAACACAGGCGCTCGGCCGACTCGAAGCATCGCTGGGCGTCCCGCTGTTCGAGCGGCGCCACGACGGCATGATCCCCACCCATGCCGGAGAGATTCTCGCCGCGCGCATCGCCGCCGCGCTGGCGCATGTGCGCAGCCCGCATGTCACGATGGCGCGCCTGCGCGCCATGCTCGCGGTGGCGGAGACCGGCAGCTATACCGGGGCCAGCCAGTCGACCGGGCTGTCGGTCCCCTCGATCCACCGCGCAGTCGCGGATCTGTCGCTGGCTCTGCGGCGATCGCTGGTGACACGCCGCGGCAAGATCGCGATCACCACCGAAGCGGGCAACCAGCTGGCGCGCGATTTCCGGCTGGCACAGGTCGAACTGGAGGCCGGTCTGTCGGAGATCGAGGCACTGCGCGGCCACGAAACCCGGCGCATCGCCATCGGCGCCATGCCGTTGTCCCGCGCCCGCATCCTGCCCGCCGCCGTCGCGCGCTTCCTTGCCCGCCGCCCGCAGGTACGCCTGACCATCGTCGAAGGATCGCGCGCCGAACTGGTCGAGCCGCTGCGCGGCGGCGCTCTCGACGTCATGGTCGGCGCCTTGCGCGATCCGCTGATCGAGCCCGACCTCGTGCAGCACCCGCTGTTCGACGACGTGCCGGCCTTCTACGCGCGCAAGAGCCATCCGCTGGCCGGCACGGCGCCCGCGCCGTCCGACATGGCGCGCTTTCCCTTCACCCTCGCCCCCCAGGGCACCCCCCTGCGCGAGAGTTTCGAGCGCTATTTCACCGATCTCGGGCTGCCCTTGCCTGACGTGCCGGTCGAGTCCGGGTCGGTGATGATGATCCGGCAGGTGTTGATGGGCACCGACTTCATCACCCTGCTTTCTTCGGACCAGGTCTCCGTCGAGATCGAGGCCGGCTGGCTGCGACCCATCGCCCGATTGCCCGAGCGATTCGCCCGTACAATCGGCATGACGACCCGCGCCTCCCTGCTCCCTACCGAGGTACAGACGGAATTCTTCGCCGATCTGGCGGCTGCGGCAAGGGAATGCGGGGAACCCCATAATTAGCTTCATGTTATGGAAGGCCGACACTTCCGATTTGCGAGGCCGGCCCCGTCGCGGCAGTCCCTCCGGCATGAGAGGATCAATCGCCCTGATCGGCTTCGGCGAAGCCGGATCGACTTTTGCGCAGGCCGGACGATGGGCGTCGAGCGCCAGTGCGTTCGACGTCGATGCCGCCCGCACCCGCAGCATCGAGGAACTCGGCGTCACGGCATGCGAAAGCGCGGCGCAGGCACTTTCCGGCGCATCGCTGGTGCTCTCCCTCGTCACCGCCGATCAGGCGCTGCATGTCGCCCGCGAATGCGCCGGACTTATCGCGCCCGAGGCGCTGTTCTGCGACATGAACTCGGTTGCGCCGGGCACCAAGCGCGAAGCCGCCCGCGCCTTCACCGAGGCGGGCAGGCGCTACGTCGATGTCGCCGTGATGGCCCCCGTAAACCCGGCCCGCATGGCGGTGCCGCTCAACATCTCGGGCCCCGACGCCGCCGAGGCCGAAGTGCTGCTGCGCGAAGCCGGCTTCAGCAAGACCCGCGTGGTCGGCGATGCGATCGGGCGGGCCTCGGCGATCAAGCTGGTGCGCTCGGTCATGGTCAAGGGGCTGGAGGCGCTCACCGCCGAGATGATCCTTGCCGCCGATGCCGAAGGCGTCACCGAAGACGTGCTCGCCTCGCTCGACGCCAGCGAGAAAGCGATCGGATGGGCCGAGCGCGCCGACTACAATCTTGACCGCATGCTGGTCCACGGTCGCCGCCGCTCGGCCGAGATGGCCGAAGCCGCGCAGATGCTGCGCGATCTCGGCCTTGCCCCGATGATGACCGAGAACACCGTCGCCTGGCAGCAGGCGCTGGGTGAGATCGGCGCAAATCCGCCCCCCGAAGGCTTGCCGGCCAAGCTAGCAGCCATCGCCGCCGCCAAGGCATCCAACGCACCCGATACCGGAGAGAACTGAGCCATGTCGCTCGTCATCGACTGCCACGGTCACTACACCGTCCTGCCCAAGGCGCACGACGCCTGGCGCGAAGCCCAGATCGCCGCCTTCAAGGCGGGCGAGGCGAGCCCCGCCTACCCCGAGATTTCCGACGCGGAAATCCGCGAGACGATCGAGCAGAACCAGCTGAAGCTCATCAAGGAACGCGGCGCCGACCTGACGATCTTCAGCCCCCGCGCTTCGGCGATGGCGCACCACCTCGGTGATCAGGCGATCTCGGAAGAGTGGGCATTCCACTGCAACAACCTGATCGCGCGCGTGGTCGCGATGTTCCCCGAGACCTTCGTGGGCGTCTGCATGCTGCCCCAGTCGCCCAAGGCGGACCTCACCGCGTCCATCAGGGAACTGCGCCGCTGCGTCGAGGAACTCGGCTTCATCGGCTGCAACCTCAACCCCGATCCGGGCGGCGGCCATTTCGAGCACCCGCCACTGACCGACGAATACTGGTTCCCGATCTACGAGGTCATGTCCGAACTGGACGTGCCCGCAATGATCCACGTCTCGGGGTCGTGCAACCCGGCGATGCACGCCACCGGCGGCTTCTACATCGCGGCGGATACGGTGGCGTTCATGCAACTGATGCAGGGCGATCTCTTCGCGAAGTTCCCCAAGCTGCGCTTCATCATCCCGCACGGCGGCGGTGCGGTGCCCTATCACTGGGGCCGCTATCGTGGGCTGGCCGACATGCTCAAGAAGCCCAGCCTCGACGAATACATCATGAACAACGTGTTCTTCGACACCTGCGTCTATCACCAGCCCGGCATCGACCTGCTGGCCGACGTGATCGCCAACAAGAACATCCTGTTCGGCTCGGAGATGGTCGGCGCGGTGCGCGGCATCGATCCGCAGACCGGGCATTACTTCGACGACACCAAGCGCTATGTTGATGCGCTGGACATCTCGGACGAGGAGCGCCACGCGATCTTCGAGGGCAACACCCGCAAGGTCTTCCCGCGCCTCGACGCCAAACTCAAGGAACGCGGGCTGTGAGCACGCCTAAGGACATCCACGAGTACCTCGCCGAGTTCGAGGACATTCCCGGCACGCGGGTCTACACCGCCACGCGGGCGCGCAAGGGCTACCACCTCAACCAGTTCGCGATGAGCCTGATGAAGGCCGAGAACCGGGAGCGCTGGAAGGCGGACGAACGCGCCTACCTCGACGAATGGCCGATCACCGAGGACCAGAAGCAGGCCGTGCTCGCGCGCGACTACAACCGCCTGCTCGACCTCGGCGGCAACATCTACTTCCTCGCCAAGGTCTTCTCGACCGACGGCCTGAGCTTCCTTCAGGCCGTTTCGACGATGACCGGGATGTCGGTCGAGGATTATCAGGCGATGATGATCGCCGGGGGCCGCTCGCCGGAAGGGCAGCGTTCCATCAAGGAGCACCGCTAAGATGGCCCGCATCACCCATGGCATCGCGTGCAGCCATATTCCCGCGCTCGGCGTCGCATCGGACTTCGACAAGTGGGAAGACCCGTACTGGAAGCCGATCGAGGAAGGCTTCGCGCCCACGCAGCAGTGGGAAGTGGAGAACATGCCCGACGTCGTGATCCTGGTCTACAACGACCATGCCTCGGCGTTCGACATGAAGATCATCCCGACGTTCGCGATCGGCTGCGGCGAAAGCTACAAGCCCGCCGACGAAGGCTGGGGCCCACGCGCCGTGCCTGACGTCGAGGGTCACCCCGACCTCGCCTGGCACATCGCGCAGAGCCTGATCCTCGACGAATTCGACATGACCATCATCAACGAGATGGACGTCGATCACGGGCTGACCGTCCCGCTCTCGATGATGTTCGGCAAGCCCGACAAGTGGCCGTGCAAGGTGATCCCGCTGGCGGTCAACGTCGTCACCTATCCGCCGCCCTCGGGCAACCGCTGCTGGCTGCTGGGCGAGGCGATCGCGCGCGCGGTCGCGTCCTATGGCGAGGATCTTAACGTGCAGGTCTGGGGCACCGGCGGCATGAGCCACCAGCTGCAGGGCCCGCGCGCCGGCCTGATCAATGCCGAGTGGGACAACGGCTTCATGGACAGGCTCTCGGGCACGACCCAGGAACTGCGCCGCGTGCCGCATATCGAATACCTGCGCGAGACCGGCTCGGAAGGCATCGAGATGGTCATGTGGCTCATCATGCGCGGCGCGCTGGGCCGCGAAACGAAGGAGCTGCGCCGCTTCTACCACGTCCCCGCCAGCAACACGGCGGTGGGCCACATCATCCTCGAGCCGGTGGACGGCACCGTGCCGCCCAGCCCCACGCTGGAAGGCGCCAACCCCGCCGCCCAGGCTCTGATCGACTGACAATTTCCAAGGAGAATCCCATGCGTATTGCCCTCGTGGGCGCCGGTGCCTTCGGTGAGAAGCACCTCGACGGCCTCAAGAACATCGACGGCGTCGAAATCGCCTCGGTCATCAGCCGCTCGGCCGAACAGGCCGCCGAAGTCGCCGCCAAGTATGGCGCGCCGCATTCCGGCACCGAGTTGTCCGAAGCGCTGGCCCTGCCGGACGTGGACGCGGTGATCCTCTGCACGCCGACCCAGATGCACGCCGAACAGGCCATCGCCTGCATGGACGCAGGCAAGCACGTGCAGGTGGAAATCCCGCTGTCGGACAGCTGGGCCGATGCCGAGGCGGTCGTCGCCAAGCAGCAGGAAACCGGCCTTGTCTGCATGGTCGGCCATACCCGCCGCTTCAACCCTTCGCACCAGTACGTCCATAACAAGATCGCCGCGGGCGAACTGGCGCTGCAGCAGCTGGACGTGCAGACCTACTTCTTCCGCCGCAAGAACATCAACGCCAAGGGCCAGCCGCGTTCCTGGACCGACCATCTGCTGTGGCACCATGCCGCGCACACGATCGACCTGTTCGCCTACCAGTCGGGCAGGATCGTCGCCGCCAACGTGCTGCAGGGGCCCAAGCACCCGGAACTCGGCATCGCCATGGACATGTCGATCCAGCTCAAGGCGGAAACCGGCGCGATCTGCACGCTGTCGCTGTCGTTCAACAACGACGGACCGCTCGGCACCTTCTTCCGCTACATCGGTGACAACGGCACCTACATCGCCCGCTACGACGACCTTGTAAACGGCAAGGAAGAGCCGATCGACCTCACCGGCGTCACCGTCTCCAACAACGGCATCGAACTGCAGGACCGCGAATTCGTCGCCGCGATCCGCGAAGGGCGCGAGCCGAACTCGTCGGTCGGCAAGGTGCTCGACTGCTACCGGGTGATCGGCGAACTGGCCGCCAGCCTCGAGGCGCAGGACGGCTGGTCCTGACGGCAAGTATCCTCGCGGGACGGCAGGTCCGACCGTTGGCGCTGACTGCACAAACGTGATCCGGGCTTACGCAACCTGCCGTCACGCGAGGATGCCCTTGCCCCGTTCGACACGCCCTTCGTGACCCGCATGCTCGATCGCACACATCGCGACGCGCCAGGCATGAACTTACATGGGTGAGAGCCACGCCGGCCCCAACTCCTGCCACCACCGCGAAACAGGCTGGAACCGGTGCTCGTCAGTAAGGTGTTCCGCCCGAGGCGTGGCAAAACTCGATGATCGCTGAAGCGCATTATCCCCGAACCCCGGCTCATCCACGAAGGCTCTACGCTGCATTCCTGGCGATAGAGCTTACCCCCGGCTTCCGGCGACCGCCTACCGTCGCGCGCCTTGCGGTAGCGCGAATGCCACTACCGTATCGCCGGGCGTCGTCTGCATGTAAGCATGACCACCTGCGGCAATGACGACGTACTGCCGACCGGACTTTGACGAAACATACGTGATCGGCGTCGCCTGCCCCCCGGCAGGAAGACGACCTTTCCAGAGCTCCTTGCCGGTCGCGGTATCGAACGCACGAAGATAGTTGTCCATCGCCGCGCCGATGAAAGTCACACCGCTTGCCGTATTTGCCGAACCGCCGAGGTTGAACGCCCCGGGCAAGCGGATGCCCAGCGGAGCGGTATCTGCAGAAGTGCCGAAAGTGCGGCTCCAGGCAATCTTGCCGGAGGTCAGATCGACCGCGGCCAGCTTCCCCCACGGGGGCGCCTCGCACGGAATGCCAAGCGGGGACAGCATCGGCAGCAGGCTTACCCCGTAATTCGTTCCATACTGCGGCAGATAGCCGGGGGCATGTGAATCCTTCGCCATCGCCGGTCGATCCGTGTTCGCGCCATGCCGGAACAAGCGTACCTCCTGAGGAATTGCGGCGGAGTTCACGATCATCAGATTGCGCTCGGGATCGATACTGACACTGCCCCAGTTGAGGATACCGAATGTACCCGGCCACTGCAGCATTCCCCGCTCCGATGGCGGCGTGAACATGCCTCGATAGTCGAGCGAGCGGAAGCGGATGCGGCACCACATCTGGTCAAGCGGTGTCGCGCCCCACATGGCCGCCTCGGTCAGAGGCGCGGGAGCGAAGGACGCGAAGCCGGTTGGAAAGGGCTGTGTCGGCGAGTAGCGCTCGCCGGGCAGGTTGCCGCGCGGCACGGGACGCTCTTCGATGGGCATCAGCGGCCTGCCGGTCGACCTATCGAGAACGAATATCTCGCCACGCTTCGTCGGCACGATCAGCGCCGCAACTTTTCGTCCTTTAAGAGCGAAATTCGCAATGCTCGGCTGAGCCGGCAAGTCATAGTCCCACAAGTCGTGATGCACCGTCTGGAACGCCCAGCGTACCCGTCCCGTATGCACATCCAGCGCAACGATCGAACTGGCGTACCGCTCCAGCATCGGCGAGCGATGAGTGCCGACGTGATCGGGGGTCGCGTTGCCCGTGGGCACATAGACAAGGCCCAGCGCGGGGTCGGCGCTGAAGGCTGTCCAGGCATTGACCGAACCGCGCGTCCACTGCTCACCGGGCTTTAGCGGGGGGGCGTCGTCAGGGCGGCCGCTGTCCCAGGCCCAAAGCAACTTCCCACTTTTCGCATCGAACGCCCGGACGACGCCCGAGGGGTCGTCCCTGGTGTAGTTGTCACGCACATAGGCACCGAGGATCGCCGCATTGCCTACGATTACGGGCGGTGACGAGGTATAGGACCGAAACGGATCCACATCGCCCAGCCCTTCGTCAAGATTCACGGTTCCGGCTTTGCCGAAATCGGGACAAGGCACGCCAGTCGCGAGGTCGCTGGCAAGGAAGCGGCCGTCCACGGTCATGCTGAGGATGCGCTTGGCGCACAGCCCGACGGCGGCGGGATCGGCATGATAGGAAACGCCGCGGCAGTTCAGCATCTGCGCATTGCCGATGTCGGCACGTGGATCGCGCAGCCAGATCTGACGGCCGGTATCGGCGTCGAGTGCGAAGACCTTTCCGGTGGGCGAACAGAAGATCACCTTGTCATCGACCATCAGCGGCGTCGCCATGAACGAGATGGACTTGATCTCCGGGCGCTTCTCCTTCGTATCGCCGGTCTCGAAAGACCACGCCTGCCTGAGCCCGGCGGCATTGGCGGGGGTAATCTGCGTGGCGGGCGAATGACGTGTGCCGAACACGTCGGAGCCATAGTCCGTCCACTCCGCTCGCGAGGAATTTTTCGCAGTGAAAGCCGTCACGCGTGAAGAAGAAATCTCAAACACCGGAACGGTCAGGAATGTGCCCACGAGCACAATCGTCGAAACCGCCACCACCGCTCCCGGCCCCCAACGTCCGGCGCGATCCGGGGCGACGATCAGGCGACGGCGAACCCACGGCAGGGCTAGAACCGCGCCGATAACCGTCGGCCCGGCGAGGCGCGGCAAGAGTTGCCAGAACTGTGCACCGACTTCCCAAAGCGACCATAACAAGGTGCCCAGCAACATGACGGCGTAGACCAGCAGGCCACGCCCATCCGCGCGCCAGAGCAGGATTCCGGACACCGCGCAGGCCATCCCCGCCAAGAGATAGTAAGGCGAACCGCCGAGCGAAAGCAGCTTCGTCCCGCCCACTATCAGCACCACGCCGATGACGAGCAGCACTGTTCCGACCAGCCAGCGCGGCCAGCGACTTGCCATCCTGTCCTTCATTCTCGCGTCCTCTCCCGGAAGTCTGTTCCGTTGTCGTGAGCGGAGCTTTCAACCCGTCTCGATCACCGCAATCGGCTCACGCACGTCCACGGTGTCGCCCACTTGCGCGACGATGCGCAGCAGCGTGCCCGATACTGGCGAGGGCACTTCCACCGTGGTTTTCGCGGCTTCCACTTCGACGAGATTCTCCCCCTCCTCGATCCGGTCGCCCGGCTGCTTCAGCCAGCGGACGATCTCGCCGTCCTGCATGCCCATGCCGTATTGCGGCAGGACCATCGTGAATTCGGCCATGTTCGCTCCTCAGGCTGGCTGGCACTCAGTGGCACCCACAAGGCGCCTGGCGGCACTCACGATGCGCTCCACCGAGGGATAGAGCGGCTTTTCGATGAGCGGACTGAACGGCAGGTGCGTGTCGGGCGTAGTGATCCGCACCACCGGCGCGCGCAGGGCCTCGAAGGCTTCCTCGACGATGGTGGCGGCGATCTCGCTGGCGGCGCTGCAGGTGCGGTTGGCCGGATCGACGCAGATCGCGCGGCCGGTCTTGCGCACCGAACGCAGGATCAGATCGCGGTCGAGTGGGACCAGCGTGCGCGGATCGATGACCTCCAGCGAGATGCCCTCGCCCGCAAGCTGCTTCGCGGCCTTGAGCGCTAGGTTGACCCCGCCGGCGATGGCGACGACGGTGATGTCGGTGCCTTCGCGCTTCACGTCGCCCTTGCCGATGGGGATCAGGAAGTCGGGATCGTCGGGCACTTCGGCCTTGTTGATCCAGCAGGTGCCGTCCTCGAAGCTCATCACCGGATCGTCGTCGCGGATCGCGGACTTGAGCAGGCCCTTCATGTCGGCGGCGTCGGATGGGCAGATGATCTTGAGGCCCGGCATATTCATGAACATCGGGTAGGGCCGGTCCGAATGCTGCGCAGCATTGGAGTTGCCGTAGAACATGCAGGAGCGCAGCACGAGCGGCAGCTTCGCCTGCCCGCCGTAGATGTAGCGGGACTTGGCGATGATCGAGCAGATCTGGTCCATCGCCGGATAGAGGAACGAGGACAGCGTCGCATCGACGATGGGCCGCATCCCCACCATCGCCGCGCCGCCCGCCGCGCCGATGAAGCCGTTCTCGGAGATCGGCGTGTCGCGGATGCGCTCCTCGCCGAAGCGCTCGACGAAGCCGGTGGTGGTGCCGAAGACGTTGCAGCGAATGTCCTCGCCCATCATGAAGACGCGGGGGTCGCGCTCCAGTTCTTCGGCCTGGGCCTGCTGGATGGCTTCGAGGAAAGTGATCCTGGGCATGGGTTCGCTCCTTCTCAGACGTGCGCCAGAACGTCTTCGGGGATCGGCAGGCGATCGACGAAGACGTGGTCGAAGGCCTCCTCGAAGGCCGGATATGCGCTCTCGCGCGCGAAGTTCAGCGAGTCCGTCACTTCCTCGGCGATGGCCGCGTCGATGGCGTCGAGATCGCCTTCTGCCACGCCGTCAGCCAGCAGGCGCGCGCGGTAGAGCGTGATAGGATCGCGCGCGACCCAGTCGTCATGCTCAGGCCCGCGCGGGGTGAGGTCGCGGCCCATGTTCACCGCGTGGTCGCGGTAGCGGTAAGTCTTGGTCTCGATCAGCGTCGGCCCTTTGCCGGCGCGGGCGCGGTCCACCGCCTCGCGCACCGCCTCCTCGACGGCGTCCACGTCCTGCCCGTCGACGATGACGCCGGGGATGCCGTAGCCGTGCGCGCGGTCCGCGACGTTGACGCCCGCCACGGCATCGGAAGTCGGCGTGGACATGCCGAAGCGGTTGTTCTCGCACACGAAGATCGCGGGCAGCTTCCACACGGCGGCAAGGTTCATGCCTTCGTGGATCGCGCCTTCGCTGGAAGCGCCATCACCGAAGAAGCACAGCGCCACGCGGTCGAGCCCCTGCAGCTTCGCACCCAATGCTGCACCTGCGGCAACCGGACCGCCGGAACCGACGATGCTGGTCTCGCCAAGGCTGCCCATCGCGAAATCGGACAAGTGCATCGAGCCGCCCTTGCCCTTGCACACGCCCGTCGCCTTGCCGAGCAGCTCGGCCATCAACGGGCGCAACATCGATCCCTTGGCGATCGGATGGCCGTGGCTGCGGTGCGTGCCGACCATGTAGTCGTCGTCGCGCAGCGCCATGCAGGCGCCGACGCCCGAGGCCTCCATCCCCGCATAAGTGTGCAGCGCGCCGGGGATCTCGCCTGCAGCATGGATGGCTTCGGCCTTTGTCTCGAACTGGCGGATGCGCTGCATCCGGCGGTACTTCTCAAGCCTGCGGTCGTTGTCGCCGATGGCGGTCATCGCTCTCTCCTTCAGGTATGGGCAGGTTCTGCGGCACCAATTTCTTCGGTCTGCGCCTCGAACAGTTCGAGCGGCGCCGCGTACATCGGTTCGGGAGCGCCCGCGGTGATCGCGTAGACGTTCTCCATGTGGCACGGCCCCAGCTTCGCGCCGAAGTAGAGGCTGTCGAGCGAGATCAGCATCCCCTCCTCCATCTCGAAGCCCTGCTTGACCCCGGCGAGCCCCGCCGCCGGGAAGGCCAGCGGGATTTCCAGCGGCATCAGGCCGATGCCATGCGCCACCACCAGCAGCTTCTCGGGCGTGGCGATACCGTTCCCCTTCAGGTGCTCGTAACCGATCGCGGGCAGGCTGGCGGTGGAGACGCCGGGGCGCAGCTGGTCCACCATCTTGAGGAAGGCGTCGCGCAGGACGTCGTGCTGGTGGCGGTACTCGGCGCTGGCCCTGCCGACGACGGCTGTGCGGTTGATGTCCACCCAGAAGCCGTCGTGGATTCCCTGCGTCTCCAGGATCACGATGTCGCCGCGCCGCAAGGCCCGGTTGCCGCGCGTGCGGAACAGGTCGGGAATGAACTCGTCCGCCTCGTAGGCGCCGCCGAACAGCATCGCGCCTTCGTCCACCGGGATGACTTCGTTGCGCACCATGAAATCGCAGATGCGCGCCTGCACGTCGTTCCAGTCGGCGCCTTCGTGGAGCAGCGATCCGGCGTGCGCGATGATGCGGTCCGCCAGCTTGCCGACCTTGCGATAGCGGTCGAGTTCGCCGGGCGTCTTCACCACCCGCACGCGCATCATGAAGTCGAGCACGTCGGAGTATTGATGCGGAACGGCGGCCGAAATGCGCGCGGAGACGCGGTGCTCGTCGAAGCCGATCGCCTTGCCCGCCATGCCGTGATCTGCGAGGCCGGAGGCGATGGCAGCGGCGATGTCGGGCTGGCAGGCGCCCCTGATCGCGCCGAGCATCCCGGCGGCGTCCTCGGCCAGTTGGCCGCCGTTGCGGTCGGGATCGATGTAGCGGCTGACCTCGCAGAAGTTCAGCATGTCGAACGTGCGCACTTCGCCGAAAGTGCAGGCGTCGCCGTCCTTGTTGAGCACCGCGACGAGGCCGAGGTTCGCCTCCGGGATCACCAGCGTCAGCGGCTTGGCCGGGTCGGCATAGACGATGGCGGCGGCCATCGGCTCCATCTGCTGCCAGCGTTCGAGGATCGAGTGATAGCCGACCGCATAGCGCACATCATGCGGATGGCTGAGCACGACCGCGTCCAGCCCCTCCGCCGCCATCATCGCGCGCAGCCGGTCGGCGCGGGGATTGGATGGTGCGGTCATGCCGCTTCCTCCAGTCCCTCGTTGGCGACGTTGGAGATGACTTCGCCCTTCGCCACGTCGCGCAGGAATTCGTGGTTGAGGATGAAGCGGATCTCGCCCGCATCGTCGAGGAAGGCGACGGCGCCGTGTCCCATGAAGAGGTATTCGGTCACTTCGTCGCAGCGCGCCTCGTTGTGGCGCGAGCCGATCGGTTCGTAGCCGTAAGTACCCGCAGGCGCCGAGCCGACGTCGTAGATCAGTTCGCCCTTCGTGACGAAATACTGTCCGTGGCCGAGGTGCCAGTGCGGGGCGAACGTCGCTCCCGGCTCCATGTGGACCCAGAGCACCCAGTCGCCGGTTTCCTCGCTGTAGCGCAGCAGCCGGATCGTGGTGCCGGTGCCGAGCGCCACTTCGTGGCAGTCGTTGATGTTGACGATGAGGTCGCCGAGTTTTCCGGCATCGTGCTGAACGGTCATGGTTCTTGTCCTCTCGTTGGCAATTACATCGTTGCGGTAAGGCCCTCGTCGGCGGGGATGACGGCGCCGTGGACGGCGCTCGACTTGTCATCGAGCAGGAAGCAGACGAGCTGGGCGATCTGCTCGGGGTCCATGAAGAACTGACGGCGCGGGCTGGGATGGCCCTCCATCAGCGCGGCGATGGCCTGCTCGCCCTCGGGGGTGCGCAAGTTCGCCGTCAGCGGCGTCGCCACCGCGCCGGGGCACACGCAGTTTATGCGGATGCGTTTGGGGCCAAGCTCCGCGGCCAGCGTGCGCGCCAGCATGGCGACCCCGGCCTTGGAGGCGCTGTAGGCACTGTCGCCCGCGCGCCCCGCCGTGCCGCTGACCGAGCCGATGAACACCACCGCTCCGCCGCCCGCCTCGATCATCGCGGGCAGCACCGCCTGCGTGACGTAGAAGCTGCCCTTGAGATTGACGTCGATGTGCCGGTCGAACAGAGACAGCGGGCTTTCGGGCACCGGGTTGGGCGCCCAGATCGCCGCGTTGTTGACCAGCAGCGTGACCGGGCCGAGCGCCGTCTCGATCCCCTGCACCGCCGCCGCGACGGCAGCGGCATCGGCGATGTCGACCTGCGTCGCGTGTGCCAGCGTGCCCTCGGCCACCGCCTTGTCGAGATCGGCCTGCGGCACCTCGGACAGCACCGCGACCTTGGCGCCCGCCTCGGTCAGCAGCTTCGAGACGGCGGCGCCGATGCCGCTGGTGCCGCCGGTCACCACGGCGACTTTTCCGCTGAGCCCGCT
The DNA here is from genome assembly GCA_047605225.1 of Novosphingobium sp. Classification (GTDB taxonomy): domain Bacteria; phylum Pseudomonadota; class Alphaproteobacteria; order Sphingomonadales; family Sphingomonadaceae; genus Novosphingobium. The sequence continues at coordinate 4,545 of JASGGD010000004.1, read as the reverse complement.
CATTGCGCGGTGAACCCGCCGTCGACGATCAGTTCCGAGCCGTGCATATACCCGGCCTCGTCAGAGGCGAGGAAGCGTACGGTCTTGGCGACGTCGATGGGATCGGCCATCCGCCCGATCGGATGCGCGGGGGCGAGCCCGGCAGCGGCTTCCTCGACGCTGGCGGCGAAGCCGTTGTCGACGATGCGCTGGAGAATGTGATCGACCATGCCGGTCTTGACGCCGCTGGGGTGCACCGAGTTGACCCGCACCTTGTAGCCCAGCGCGGAGAACTCCATCGCGCAGGCTTTCACGAACAGCGTCACCGCGCCCTTGGAGGTGCAGTAGCCGACATGCAGCGGCGATCCGATCTTGCCCGCGACAGAGGAGATCACCACCACCGATGCCCCATGCGGCAGGCTCTCGCCCGAGCGCCTTAGCAGCTGCGCCGCCACCTTGGTGCCGAGGAACGGGCCATCGACGTTGACCGCCATCTGCTTGCGCCATTGCTCGATGGTGGTGTTCTCCATCTTCTCGACGACGACGATGCCCGCGACGTGGACCAGCACGTCGAGCCGCCCGTACTGCGCCTCCACCGCGCCGATCGCGGCCTGCCACGATGCCTCGTCGGTCACGTCGAGCGAGAGGTAGGCGTCGCCCTGCCAGCCCCCGGCCTCGGCGGGGAGATCGGCGCCGATCACCGTCGCGCCTGCCCCGGCCAACTGGCGGGAGATTTCGCTGCCGATGCCCCCGGTACAGCCGGTAACGAGGGCGATGCGTCCTTCGAGCGATCGGGTCATGCGTGCACTCCTGCCTTTGCGGCTTCACCCAGAAGGTCGAAGACGCGGATGTCGGGGTCGCCGTCGAGGCAGGCGTAGCCCTCCGCCGACATGGCGACGTGGTAGGGGCGGTTCGCGTGGGCTTCCTTGGCGGCCATGTCGGTGAAGATCTCGGTGAAGCCGAAGGCGTTCGGGTCCTCGCGCGATTGCATGACCTGGAACAGCAGGGTGTCGGCCTCGTTGGCGCGCACGTCCTTCTGGAGCTGCGTGGTCAGTTCGATGAAGCGCTGCGTCTTGTCCGGCTTCGTGCGGACATGCATGATGACACCAATCATATCGGAGAGGACCTTTCGTCATGTGGGGGGAAATGCTGGCCGAAGCCGCGCGCGTCGCGCAGGGGCCGGACCCGGTGGCGGCCCGGCCGCTGGTGGAGCGCCTGCTCTCCGCAAAGCCCGGCGATGCCGACGCGCTGACGCTGGCCGGGATCGTCGCCCAGCGCACCGGGTGCATGGAGGACGCGGTGCGCGCTTTCGGCGATGCCTGCGCCGCCGATCCCCGCGATGCCGGGCGGCGGCAGAACCTGGGCGTCGCGCTCAAGAATGCGGGCGCTTACGAGGAGGCGCTGCAGGCTTTCGCCACCGCGCTGGAACTGCGACCCGGGCACGCTGCGACGCTGGCAAATCTCGGCTCCTGCCTGATCGCGGCGGAACGATATAATGCGGCGCTGGAGGTGCTGACGCAGGCCGGAGACAGCGCCGATGCGCTCAACAACACCGGCGTGGCGCTGGCCCGGCTCGGGCGGCATGGCGAGGCAGCCCAGCATTACCGGCGCTCGCTGGAACTGCGGCCCGGACACCTCGACACGGCGCTCAACCTCGTCGATGCACTCGCCGCCTGTGGAGAGCGGGGCGAGGCGGAAAATCTCGTCGGGCAGATCCTGCGCGTGCAGCCCGGCAACCCGCGCGCGGCGAACCAGCTTGGCCTCATGCGTGAGCAGGCGGGCGATTACACAGGCGCGGTGAAAGTGTTGCGCCGCGCCTTCGATCCGGCACAGCCCAACCATGCGCTCGGCATCAATCTGGTGCGGACGATGATCCGCGCCGGACAGGAGCGCGACGCGCTGGGCGTCTGCGGGAACCTCGTCGCCACGCAGCCGAGCGTCACCACCCCGATCGCGCTGGCGCTCGCCGCCTTCGAGAAGCTGGGCTGGAGTGCCGACCGCGAGCGGATCATGGCGCTCGACCGCTTCGTCACCGTCCATGACATCGACGCTGCGCCGGGCTTCGCCGACCTCGCGACGTTCAACGCCGCTCTGGTCGAGGAACTGCGCGCGCACCCCTCGCTGACCTTCGAGCCGGAGGGCCTCGTCACCCGGCAGGGGCGCCAGAGCGCCGACCTCGCCGATGTGCAGAGCCCGGCGATCGCCGCGCTTGCCAAGATCGCGCGCGAACATCTCGCCGGTGCCCATGCCCGGCTTGCCGCCGAACCGGCCGACCATCCGCTGCTCCACGCGCTGCCCGATGCCTGGAGCCTCACCTTGTGGGGCACGATCCTGCGGCCCGGCGGCGAAGTCGGCCCGCATATCCACGCGCCCAACTGGCTCTCCGGCGTCTACTATCCCGAGTTCGAGGGTGAGGATGGGGCCTTCGCGATCGGCCTGCTGCCGGAGGAACTGGGCGGCGGCGGCACGCCCGTCACCTACCGGCCCCGCGCCGGGCGGATGATCCTGTTCCCCTCGTACCTGTGGCACGCCACCCTGCCCTTCGTCGGGGAGAAAGAGCGTATCAGCTTCGCCTTCGACCTCGTCCCCAGGGGCATTGGCCGCGCACACAAGCTGCGTTGAAATCCCAAGGTCGTCATTGCGAGCGTAGCGAAGCAATCCAGCGATACGCAAACCGCCCTGGATTGCTTCGCTGCGCTCGCAATGACGAAGTGGAGGGAAGGTCGGGAGAGGCCTAACCTTCCCCTGCGGCGCACGAAACCGCAGGGGAAGGCCGGCTCGGCGCAAGTCCGCACCTGCCCGTGGGGAGAGCGCCGCCGCCATCGTCAGAACTTCACCGAGCCTTCGACGCCGAAGCTGCGCGGCGGGGCATAGTTGGTGAAGTTGAACAGCCCCGCGACCGAGTTGGCCGAGACGCGGTAGACCTCGTCCAGCAGGTTGCGGCCGAACACGGCGACGCGGTAGCGCTCGTCGGGATCGGTCCAGCCGATGCTGGCGCCGACCAGCGTGCGCGCCTGCCCTTGCGTGTACTCGGCGTTGAGCGTGGTGGATTCGTACTGCGCCTGATAATTGATGTCGGCATTGAGCGAGACGACGCCCCAGTCGGTCGGCGGGAATTCGTAATGGGCGCTGCCGCTGGCGGTCCACTTGGGCGTGTTGCGCAGCTTCAGGTACGAGGCATCGTCGTTGACCCCGTCGCCGTTCACGTCGGTGGTGAACTCATCGTACTTCGCCTTCTGCCAGCCGACCGAGGCGCCCAGCGTCAGGCCGGGCACCGGGGCGGCGGAGATTTCCAGCTCGATGCCCTTAACATGCGCCTTGCCCGCATTGGTGGTGCGCGTCTCCTGCCCGGGCAGGCCGGTGATCGGATCGACGAAGGGCACCACCGCATCGCGCTGCAGATCGTTGTACTTCACGTAGAACGCGGCGACGTTGACGCGCAGCTTGCGGTCGGCCGTCTCGGTCTTGAAGCCCAGTTCGAAGCTGTCGGCGGTCTCTTCCTTGAACGGCAGCGCCGACGTGGCGGACATTGCCTGCTCGTTGTAGCCGCCCGACTTGTAGCCTTGGCTATAGGTGAAGTAGTTGTTGATCCCCGGCGCGATCTCCCAGCGATAGCCAGCGCGCATGGTGGGCTTGGAGAACTTCTTGCTGTCGCTGTACTGCGGCCAGAACCCCGTCTCGATCAGCGAACGGCGCACTTGCGGCTGGACGGCGAAGTCCTTCTTTTCCGCCGTGTATCGCGCGCCGAGGAACACCGAGAACGGATCGGCCACCTTGTATTCCGCCTCGCCGAACACCGCGTAGCTGTCCACCTTGTAGTTCGCGGTGGACTGGTTCGGATCGGTGAGCGCGGTATCGTCACCAAGGAAACGCAGGAAGCCGAGGAAGCTGGTGGCGTTGGCGTCCAGCTTCTGGCCCCAGTACATGCCGCCCACGGTGAACTTGAGGACGTCCGAGAAGTCCGAACTGAACCGCGCTTCCAGGCTGTACTGCTTGCGCACGTCCTCGCGGGTGGAGACGAACAGGTAGGCGTTCTCGCCGGTATAGTCGGAGGGCAGCTTGGACTGCACCCGGCGCCAGCCGCCGACGACGGTGATCGTGCCGACATCGTCCATCGTGTGCTCGCCGCGCAGGTAGACGCCGTCCACGTCGATGCGGTGGCCGTCGAGTGTGCCCACGCAAGTCGGTGCGCTGGAGGAACCCTCGCACAGCGTCGTGCCGGTCTTGAACGGGCTGCCGCCGGTGGTCTGGATGCCGGGGAAACCGACCACGTCGATCAGATAGCCCGCAGGCGTCTCGTTGACCGAGGGCGGGCTGTCGCCGCGATCGCGCAGCAGTTCGTAAGTGAGCAGGATGTTGGTGTCGTCGGTCGGCTCCCACAGGAGCTTGGCGCGGGCGCTGAAGTAGCGCGATCCGCCCCAGCGCTGGCCGCGTCCGGGCACGCCCTCGAAACCGTCGACGTCGTTGTTCTTGGTCAGGCGGTAGTAGCCGTCGCTTTCCTGGAACGAGCCTGCCGCGCGGAAGTAGAGGTTTTCGGCCAGCGGGATGTTGATCGCGGCCTTCACG
>JASGGD010000003.1:0-66844 GCA_047605225.1 Novosphingobium sp. | reverse complement strand
CCTCGCCACAAAACGGCGGCCAGAACACCGGCCACGCCGCCAGCAACAACGGGGGCCAGCAGCGTCGCGAGGGCAATGCTGCCCGCCAGCAGGACCAGGCTGGTTCAGCCCCTCGTCCGCGCGACGAACCGCGCCAGAGCGGCGTCTACGCCTGAGCCGTCGCCACAACAGGGGAATTTCGTGAATGAGTGACAAGCCATCCGCTGGCGATGACGAGGCGCCGAAGAAGAAGAAGAAGAAAGGCAAGCTGGGCATCATCATCATCGCCGTCGCCATGCTGGCGGTGGGCGGTGGCGGTGTGTTCGGGCTGATGGCGGCGGGCGTCATCGGCGGCGGCCATGCCGAGGAGAAGAAGCCCGAAGGCCCGCAGCTCATCAAGAAGGGCGAAGTCGATCCCTACGCCCCGCCCGCCAAGGAAGGCGAGGGCGAAGGCGGCGCGCCCGAGGCGGAGAGCGAGGGCGGCGATGAATACCGCACCGCCTACTTCACCTTCACCGACGATTTCACCTCGAACCTCAAAGGCTCGGACGCGATGGTGCAGGCCAGCATCGCCTGCTCCACCCGGCGCGACGGGCGCGTGCTGCAATGGCTTGCCAAATACGAACTGGCGATCCGCTCGCAGCTGCTCAGCATCCTTGCCGATACTTCGGAGGACGATGCCTCGACGCCCGAGGGCAAGGACCGCCTGCAGAAGCGCATGACCGCCGCGATCAACCAGGTGCTCATCCAGAAGGAAGGGTTCGGCGGCGTCGATGCCGTCTACTTCCGCAACTTCATCGTGCAATGATGGCAGGCGCTTCCCCCAAGAAGGCGCGCCATGCCGCCGAACTGCTCGGCGCCGGGCCGTCGATCGCCGAAATGGTGCGCCCGCTGACGCAGCTGGGCGAGACGCTGGCGCGCACGCTGCCCAACGGCCTTGCCCGCGTGGCGGGGGGCGAGGCCCCTGTGGTCCGCATCGGCATCCCGGCCGAGGGCACACTGGACGCGCTGATCGCCGAGGAGAGCGGCCTCACCGCCCATTCGCTGATGGGGCTTGGGCCCAAGCGCCTGCCGCTGCTCGCCAGCTTCGAGGCGGCGCCGGTGCTGCGGCTGCTCGACCGCACCTTCGGCGGGCGCGGGCTGCTGCCCGATCCGCTGCCAACGCGCTTTCCGCTCTCCGCCGAGCTGCTGCTCGCGCGCATGGAGGAAGCCATCGCCAACGCCCTTTCCGCCGGGATGGGCGGGGACGAAATCCACCGCGTCATGCCGCTTCGGCGCGATACGGTGCTGGCGCAGCTGGCCCCCTTTGGTCCCGGCGAGTCCTTGCTGCGGATCGTGCTGGAGGTGGAGGAAACCGGCGTCGAGGCGTGGTCGCTGGCGCTCGCCTTCCCGCTCGGCACTTTGGCCAGCGCGCTCGTCGCGCCGCGTCGCAAGCGGCGGGTGCCCGCCCGCACGCGCCGTCCCGGGCCGGGTGACGAACCTTTCGCCTCGCTGCCGATCGAGGTGACGGCGGTGCTGGTGGACATGACCCTGCCCTTCTCGCGCCTCTCCGCCCTGCGCCCCGGCGACGTGCTGCCGGTGACGGTGGCGCGCGCGGTGCCGCTCCGGGTCGACGGGCGCACCATCGCGGCGGGCACCGTCGGCGAAGTCGAGGACCGTGTCGCGGTCCAGCTCCAGAATGCCTTTTGAGGAACGATTGACGACATGAGCATCCATTCCCGCGGCCTCGATTTCCTTCGCGACGTCGACGTGCGCCTGTCGGTCGAGCTGGGCCGAACGCAGATGAAGCTGAAGGACGTGCTGGCGCTGGGGCCGGAAAGCCTCGTCATGCTCGACCGCATGACCGACGAACTGCTCGACGTGCTGGTCAACGGAAAGCCGATCGCCAAGGGCGAGGTCGTCTCGCACAACGGCCGCTTCGGCCTGCGCATCGTCGAGATGCTGGGGGTGGAGGAAACCGCCGCGCCCGACGACGCGCTGGGGCTGCCGGGTGAAAGTGACGCCTGATGCTGTGGTACGTGGTCAAGCTGCTGGTGCTGCTGCCGCTGATCGCGGCGATGGTGTGGGGATGCCTGCGCCTTGCCAAGATGGTGCAGGCGCGCGCGGGGATCGGCGCGGGGTCGAAGAGCATCCGCATCGTCGAGACGACGATGCTCTCGCCCACGCTGAAGCTCGCGGTGATCGAGTTCCATGGGCGCGAGATACTGGTTTCCGCTTCGCGCAACGGATTGACGCGGCTGGCCGAAGCGCCGGCGCGGGAGCGCGCGGAATGACGGTCCTCCCCAGCACGGGGAGGGGGACCACCCGCAGGGTGGTGGAGGGGCACGCGCCGATGACGCTACGTCTCATTAACCGCCTGTGCCCCTCCACCATGCTGCGCATGGTCCCCCTCCCCCGCTGGGGGAGGATTTGCGCCGCGCTGCCCTTGCTCCTCTTCTCCACCACCGCCCACGCGCAAGACGCCCCCGCCGCCATCCCCGGCGCGCTCGACCGCGCGTTCGGCTCGCTGGGCGGGACCGACGGCCCCGGCATGACGATGTCGCTGCAGTTGCTCCTGATCATGGGGCTGCTGACGATCCTGCCCAGCCTGATCCTGATGATGACCAGCTTCACCCGCATCCTCGTGGTGCTGTCGATCCTGCGGCAGGCGATCGGGCTGCAGCAGTCACCGCCCAATCAGGTGCTGATCGGCCTGTCGATGTTCCTCTCGCTGTTCGTGATGGCGCCGACGCTGGAGGTGGTGAACAGGACCGCCATCGCGCCTTATTCGGCGGGCACCATGAATGCCGAAACCGCGATCCAGAACGGCGGCAGGGCCTTCCACGCCTTCATGATCCGCCAGACCCGCGAGCGCGACCTGCTGATGTTCGCCGAGATGGCCAAGGCTCCAAGGTTCGCCAGTGCGGCGGACGTGCCGTTCTCGATCCTGCTGCCTGCCTTCGTCACCAGCGAACTCAAGACCGCGTTCCAGATCGGCTTCATGCTGTTCCTGCCGTTTCTGGTGATCGATCTGGTGGTGTCCTCGGTCCTCATGAGTCTGGGCATGGCGATGATGAGCCCGATGGTGGTCTCGCTGCCCTTCAAGCTGCTGCTGTTCGTGATGGTGGACGGCTGGTCGCTGCTGATGGGCTCGCTGGCGCAGAGTTTCGGCTAGCGTTATGGATGACATAAGCGCCCTCCTCGCCCTCGCCGACCGGATGCTGTGGGTGACCGCGCTGGTCGCCGCGCCGGTGCTGCTGGCCTCGCTGGCGGTGGGCCTCGTCATCGGCGTGGTGCAGGCGGCGACTTCGGTGAACGAGCAGACGCTGACTTTCGTGCCCAAGCTGGCCGTCATCGCGCTGGTCCTGGTGCTGCTGGGCAGTTCGATGATGACGCTGATCGCCGACTACACGCAGGACATCTTCGCCCAGATCGCCGCCACCGGGCAACAGACACAGGCCCAATCTTGAACGGTATCGACTTCGGCTACGGCCCGCTGGAGGCCGAGTTCTGGCGCCTCGTCTTCGTCATGACCCGCATCGGCGCGGCGCTGGTGGCCGCCCCGCTGTTCGGCGCGGTGACGGTGCCGCCGCAAGTGCGGGTCATGGTCGCGGGGGGCGTGGCGGTGCTGGTCTGCGCCTGGACGCCGGTGCAGGCACCCGCGCAGATGCTCTCGGCGATGGGCATCCTGTCCGTCATGGGCGAAGTGCTGGTCGGCCTGACCCTCGGCTTCATCCTCCAGCTGTCGTTCGCCGCGCCGATCATCGCGGCCGAGATCATCGGCGGCGGCATGGGGATGAACATGGCGGTCGCGGTCGATCCCGTCGCGGGCACGCAGTCCCCCGCGATCGGGCAGTACTTCATGGTGGTGATGACCGTGGTGTTCCTCGCGCTGGGCGCGCACCTGCAATGGTTCGCGCTGGTGGTGCGATCGTACGAAGTGTTCCCGCCCGGCCAGACGTGGCTGGGGCCGGAGCGCTTCGACCTCGTCGCCGGGTTCGCGAGCCAGATGTTCCTCACCGCCGTCGCCATCGCCCTGCCGGTGACGCTGGTGCTGCTGGTGGTGCAGCTGGTGGCGGGCGTGCTGAGCCGCTCGGCCCCGTCGCTCAACCTGTTCTCGCTGGGCCTGCCGATGGGCGTGCTGGGCGGGATCGCGGCGATGATGATCTCCGCCCCCGTCCTCACCGATCTCGTCACCCGCCTCTCCGCCGAAGCCCTCAGCCACGCCGAGGAGTTGTTCCAGTGAGCGAACAGGAAGGCGAGAAGAGTTTCGCCCCCAGCGAAAAGCGCCTGCGCGACGCGGCGAAGCGCGGCGACGTCATCCGCCCGCGCGAACTGGCGATCGCCGCCTCGATGGCGGTCGGCGGCGCCTGGCTGCTGCTGGCGGGGCCATGGCTGCTCGACTTGTGCGAGCGCCTGATCCGCCAGAGCTTCACCTTCGACCGCGCCGCCCTCGACGATTTCGCCCCCGGCACGATGCTGACCGGCGCGCTGGTCGCCGCGCTGCCGCCGATCGCGGTGCTGGGGCTCGGCATCGTCGCCATCTCGCTCGTCGCGCAGCTGAGTTTCGGACAGGGCCGGTGGCTCGGCGGCAACCTTGCGCCCAAGGGCTCGCGCATCAACCCGATGTCCGGGCTGAAGCGGGTGTTCGGCCCCTCCGGCTGGATCGAGATGGCCAAGGGCCTCGCTAAAGTCGCGCTGCTGGGCATCATCGCCTGGGTCTGGGCGCAGGGCCGGATCGACGCCTTCGCGCGGCTGGGTCGCGGCGACGTCTTCGCGCAGCTGTCGTGGGCGTGGAACACCATCGTCCTGCTGCTGTTCTGGCTTTCTGCCGGGCTGTTCCTGATCGCGCTGATCGACCTGCCGATCCAGCTGTTCCGCCGCAACAAGCGCCTGATGATGACGCTGCAGGACGTACGCGACGAATCCAAGGAAGCCGAAGGCGCGCCCGAAAAGAAGGCCGCGATCAAGGAACGCCAGCGCAAGATCGCCAGCGGCGGGCTCGTCCCGGCGATGAAGCAGGCCCAGTTCGTGATCGCCAACCCAACGCATTTCGCTGTCGCGCTATCCTACGACCCGGCGAAGGCGTCGGCACCGATCCTCGTCGCCAAGGGGCGCGGCGACACTGCGCTGGCGATCCGCGACCTCGCCGCCGAGTACGCGGTGCCGGTGCTGCACTATCCGGCGCTGGCCCGCTCGGTGTTCTACACCACGCGCGAGCGGCAGGTGATCCGCGAGGAACACTACGTCGCGGTGGCGGCGCTGCTGGCCTTCGTGCTGGCGCTGAAACGCGGGGAGAAGCGGCCGAACCCGGAGGTTTCGGTGCCTGTGACGCTGCGTTTCGATGTGGATGGAAGGCTCGATCCGAAGTCGGTTTCTTAAGGTTGCGCGTGTTGCCCACCCCGCTGCGACTAGGCAGCGAGCTGCCAAGTCTCGCTGCCTCACCCGCAGGCGGGAGGGGTGTGGCGCATCGGTCTCCCCTCCCGCTTGCGGGAGGGCCGGGGGTGGGCGGATCACACGCCACTTCTCCCCTTAACCCCGCCCGCCAGCCGCCGTTCTAGCAGCCATGACCACCACCTCCTCCACGACTTCGGCCACCACCACGAGTTCCCTCGTGACCGCGCTCGGCGGAGGCAGCGGGGTGGACATGACCGCACTGGCCAACAATCTCGCCCAGGCCCAGTTCGCATCTCGCAACGATCGGCTTGCGGCGAAATCGGATAAGCTAGACGCGCAGATTTCCGCCGCTTCCAACATCAAGTCGCTGATGCTCGGCCTCGACACCTCGCTCGGTACGCTGGTGCGTTCAGGCAGCCTTGCGCGCACGCCCAGCGTCGCCAATGCCTCCGTCGCTGGCGCCACCCTCTCCGGCTCCAGCCAGCCGAGTGGCAGCTATTCGCTGGAAGTCATGCAAATCGCCAGCCGCCAGCAGCTTGCCAGCGCACCGTTCGCCGCGACGACCAGCACGGTCGGGTCAGGCACCCTGACGCTGAAGTTCGGCACCGTATCGGGCAGCAGCTTCGCGCAGGACACGGCGCACACCGCCGTCGATATCGCGATCCCGCAAGGCGCCACCCTCGCCGACGTCGCCAGCGCCATCAACGGTGCCGATGCGGGCGTCAGCGCCTATGTCACCACCACGATCGATGGCGCGCAGCTGGTGCTCAAAGGTGCGGAAGGCGCGGCCAACGGCTTCGTGCTGGAAAGCGCCGACGCGGGCCTCTCCGCGCTGACGTGGGCACCGGGCTCGTCGAACGGCCAGTTGATGAACACCGCCAGCGACGCCGCGTTCAAGATCGACGGCCTGTCGATGACGGCGAAGTCCAACACCGTCACCGACGCCATCCCCGGCGTGAAGCTGCAACTGACCGCCAGCAACACCGGCGCCCCCACCACCGTCAGCTTCTCCGACCCGTCGAGCGCCATCGCCACGTCCATGCAGGACTTCGTCGACGCACTGAACGAGGTCGTCTCCGCGCTCAACACCGCGACCTCCATCGGCGGCGACCTTGCCAACGACGCGGGCGCCCGCGCGCTCAAGCGCTCGCTGGCGAGCCTCGGCGGCACCACGATCATGCCCGGCGCCACCGGCGCGGCAAAGACGCTTGCCGACCTCGGCCTCAAGATCCAGCGCGACGGCACGTTCACGCTCGACACCGAACGGCTGAAGGCCACGCAGACCGCAGACCCCAAGGGTGTCGCGGCGATGTTCACCAATGGCGTCAACGGCGTCTTCGGCACCATCGACAAGATCTACCGCGCCACCACCTCGACCACCGAGGCCTATTCGCTGGGCAGCTCGATCACGAGCTACACCAAGAAGAAGACCGGCCTCACCACCGAGAAGTCCGACCTTGCCGAGCAGCAGGAAAAGCTGCGCGCGCGGCTGGTGGCGCAGTACACGGCGTCCGAATCGCGGATCGGTGCATTCAAGTCGACCGGCTCGATGCTGACCAACCAGATCGCCCAGTGGAACAAGTCGAGCTGACGATGCTGAAGCCCTGCTCCCCCCAGGAAGCCTACCGCCGCGTCGATTTCGATGCGCGCGTGGCAGGCGCCGGCCCCGCCGAACTGGTGCACTTGTGCTACGAACACCTCGTCAGCGCACTGGGCACCGCCGTCCATGCCGACCTGAACGGCGACAACTGCCTCAAGAGCCGCTCGATGACGCGCGCGCTGACTGCCATCACCGCGCTGCAGATGGGCGTGGCGGGCGCGGACGGAATGGCCGTGGCACTGGGCCAACTCTACGAAGGCGCGCGGCGCACGCTGCTCGACAGCGCGCTGGCTTTCGATGCCGAGGCCATCGCCGCGCTGCGCACCGACTTCACCGAAATCGGCCAGGCGCTGCGGGCCGGATGAGTGCGACGCACCCGTTTCGGTCAATGCGTATATCACGGAAAAGCGCGCGTTAGCCGCTATTAGTCGCCGGTTTGCCTCGGTTTCGGACGAGGTCGAAGGCGACGCGCGGCGCGGAATGCGAATAACTCCCTAGGCACAAACCCAATGCCGAACATCATGGGAGCTTCGCCGTGGACATCATTTCCAATCTGATCCTCATCGACAGCGACATGCGCCGCCGCGCGGCCATCAGCCACGTCCTGTCCAGCGGCGGCATCCATGTCGAGCCGTTCGAGAATATCTCCGAACTGGCGATGGCCTGGCCGCGCTCGGGCGTGGTGCTGATCCACGACCAGGCGGGCGCGATCGACGACCTGATCGAAAGCATGGCCCATCACGGCGAATGGTTTCCGATCATCGCCTTCTCCGAAGAGCCAGGGGCGCAGCGCATCGTCCAGGCCATCCTCGACGGCGCGATCGACTACATCGCCTGGCCCATCTCGCCCGAGGAACTGACCGAAAGCCTCGGCAAGGCGATCACCCGTGCCGAAAGCCTGGGCAATGCCAAGCTGCGCGAAGTCATGGCCCGTGCCCGCATCGACCGGCTGACCCGGCGCGAGCGTGAAGTGCTGGGCGGCGTCGCCAATGGTCTGTCCAACCGCCTGATCGGCGAAAAACTCTCGATCAGCCCGCGCACGGTGGAGATCCACCGCGCCAACATGCTCAACAAACTGGGCGCCAACCACACTTCCGACGCGATCCGCATCGCTATCGAGGCATCGCTGGTGAATTGAGGCTGCAACGGCGCATCCGGAAAATCACTCAGGCCTTCGTGAACCCAGCGTTAGCCATGGTCGGGTAGACCAAAGCTGTCGCCGCCACCCGTTGCCAAGGCGGCGACACCTGATCCTGCAGTCGAAGGGACAGGCCCGGTCGTATCCCCTCTCGACCGGGCCTGTCGCCCAATCTTCCCGGCGAAGTCAGTGCAGACGAGCGGAGGCAGCAGCCATTTGAACTTCTGCTACCGGAGCCGCACGCTCGCCTTTTGCCAGAACCGCCGCGACATGTCCGGCCAGCATCGCCAGCGCGAGGGTCGAGCCTTCAGCAATAGCTTCCTCGGAACCGCCCGGCGGCACCACGGTTGCAAGGCAGGTGTCGTGACTGCCACGCGACAACATGAAAGGCATATCCGGACCGATGATCTCCAGCACCGCACTCATCCCAGCGCCGCATTCCAGCATGGCGTCGATCCGTACGCGGTCCAGCGGCACCGCACCATCGATTCCGCTGCCGTTCAACAAGGCGAGGGCTTCGCGAATGCGATCAATCTCCTCGCAAGCCGCACTGCCCGCACAATCGTGCAGAAAGTCACGCAAACGCCTCGTATGAGCGCGATCACCGCCGACACTTTTCGAAGTACTTGCCATTGCCTTATCGTTTTCTTTCGCGTCCGAAGGGTGCGCCACAGTCCCCAGACATGGCCCAGCGTCAATACGCAGTTCCCTATAGCCCGGATTCGCTGTCCCACCTTGTTACATCTTATAGAGGCTAGGTGAAACACCCGTGTATTGACGCCTGCGCAGACCCCTTGCGAAAATTCCCCTAGGGAAACTCCCGCGGATTCCTCGCGATTACGCCCTGCCCGTCGGCCGTGGAGACATGGCCGTTGGATATCAGCGCCTGCTTCCCTGCTCTATCCGAACTCGATCAGCGCGCGTGCTCAAGCCGTAACTCCATGTGAAGACGCAATATTGTTCATGTACAGATAGGCTCTGCTCTGCCGTATGACACCATGTGCCTGGTCCCGAGCCAAAATCGATAATTGCGGCAAGAGCCCCTCGGCCGAATGATCACCATCCATCGGCTTGTCGCCGCAGCACCGAATCAGTCACTCCGAAAAATCCCGTCGTCCTGAGCACCATCGGTGCCCGACACCCTCCGTGTCGTGCAAGGCGCGCCAGGTGCCTCCCTGCGCTGTTTTACGCGATTCGCCGCATCACCGTGCATCTGGTCCCGATCATCGATCGTACCAGAGGGCGGACAACGCGCATGGATCGCGTCAAACGCCGACAGCTTCGCGCCGCGCCGCGAACCATGGCACCATGCGTTCAATCGCGTCCTCGATCTCCGGGGTCGAAACGGCGAAACTCAGCCGGATGAAGCGATTGCCGTCTATGGGGTCGAAGTCGATTCCGGGCGCCGTAGCCACGCCGGTGTCGACCAACAACTGGCGGCAGAAGCCAAAACTGTCGTTGGTCAGATGGGCGATATCCGCCCAGATGTAGAAGGCCCCGTCTGGCGGTGCGATCCGCTGCAAACCAAGGCGCGGAAGCGCGGCCAGCAGCAGTTCGCGGTTGCGCGCGTAATTGGCATGATGCCCCTCCAGTTCCTCGCTACAGTCGAAGGCGACCAGTCCGGCATGCTGCGCCAGCACCGGCGGGGTCAGGAAAAGGTTGGCAATCCGCGCCCGCGCCGCCTCGATCAGATGCGGCGGGACGACCAACCAGCCCAGTCGCCATCCGGCCATCGAGAACCATTTGGAGAAACTGTTCACCACCAGAGCGTCGGGCACGTGCTGAAGCAGGGATTCCGCCGTCACGCCGTACGTCAGGCCGTGATAGATCTCGTCCGAAATCACGGTGATGCCTTTGCGCCCGCAAACCTCGGCTATGGCCGCAAGCTCATCGGGCGCGATGACGGTCCCGGTGGGATTGGCCGGACTGGCGAGGATCAGGCCATCCGGCGCCGGATCAAGTGCATCGAGCGCGGCCGCAGTAATCTGATAGCGCTCAGCCGGGCCGCAAGGCAGTTCGACCGGCTCGATGTAGAGCGTGCGCATGGCATTACGGTACGCGACGTATCCGGGACGAGCGAGGGCCACTCGCGCCCCGGGACGGAACAGGCACGTCAGCGCCAGCACGAAAGCGGGTGAAGCGCCGCAAGTCAGAAAAACCTGATCGGACGAGATCGTGACGCCATAAGTCTCGGCATAGTGGCGGGCGATCCGCTCGCGCAGTGCCGGACTTTCCCAGTACCCTCCCGCCTCGCCATCGAGCACCGCATGGGCGGCGGCGATGGCGGCAGCGGGCGCCCCGGTGGAAGGCTGGCCGTACTCCATATGGATCACGTCGCGACCTTCGTCCGCGAGTTCGTAAGCGAGACGGCCAATGGTCGTGGCGTGAAAGGGTTCGACGTGCGCGATCATCCCCGCCTGCTACGCGCCGCGCCAAAGCGATGCAATGCGCGACCTTGCGGTCAGAACCTTAGCTTGCGAAGACTGTGTAGATCCTCGCCTCGAACAGCCAGCGACCGTCCAACCGCACGAAGCTGTCATGATATTCGCCCGTCACTGTCTTGTCGCTACCGGTAATCGAAGCCACCATCAGCGCGTTGGCCCGCGCGGTTTCTCCAGTAACCTCGATCATCAGGTTGTGGATCAGGGGCACCGGATGCGGCTTGCCCTTGCCGCTCACGAGGAAGGTGACAAGCGCGCCGGGCGCGTCGAACCGCTGCCGTACCGTGTATTCTACGCGATCGGGCGCTCCGGCACGGACCTCAAAAGTACCCGAAGGCACGAAAAGCGCCTCAATTTCCTCATAAACCTCGCGGCGCACGGCCTTGGCGTAGCCGTGGACGAGGTCGGCAATGGCAATGTGCGCCTCAACCCGGGCAAGGCGGTCCTCGGTCATGCGGTGACGCCCTGTGCAGCATCGCGCCGTTCGCAGGCTTCGCGGATCGCGATGAAGCGCGGCTCGACGCTGCGCCAGACGCGGGTGTGGGTGACGATGCAGGGTTGATCAGCCTCGATTCCGGCGAGGACCATCGCGCCGACATGCTCCGGCGTCACGCTGGAGGGTGGCATTGCGCCTGCGTACCGGCGGATTTCACCACCGACCTTGCAAGTATTCTCCGCGAGGTTGGTGGCTATATAGCCGGGACAAAGGAGCGACACGCCGACACCAAAAGGCACCATCTCCTGCCTCAAGGCCTCGGTCAGCGCCGTCACACCGAACTTGGCGACGGCATAAGCGCCCACGCCGGGCACGCTGGCTGTGAGACCGGCCTGAGACGAAGTATTGATCACGTGTCCCCTTCCCCTCGCCCGCATGTCCGCAGCGAAAGCGAAGACTCCGTTGGCGATGCCGGTGAGGTTGATCGCCACGATGCGATCGAAGCTTGCCGGGTCCATGTCGGCGAATTCGCGGCCATTGGGAGCGATCCCAGCATTATTCACCAGAACGTCGACCGGACCGAAGGCGCCTTCCGCTTCAGCTTTGGCGCGCGCCCAGCCATCACGGTCGCGAGTGTCGAGAACCGCACCGCGCACTGCCTCGCCTCGTTCGGAGACCACCGCATCCAGGCGCTCTGCGTCGATATCAGCGATGGTCACCCTGATGCCCCGGCGGGCCATCGCATCGACGATACCGAGACCAATGCCGCTCGCGCCGCCGGTTACGAAAGCATGCCGCGCCTCGCTCAAATCCATGGATTTTCCTCTCGTCCTCGTGGCTGAGCCGTCTGGAGGAAATTTTGAAGAAGCGGACACTATCTTGCAATCAGCAACAGCGCTGTTCATCACCGCCGGGACGATAAGAACAGGGAGGGAGCCTTGGCATGACAAGCGACGAAGTGATCGCCGCCGCACGCAGCGAAACCGGTCTGACCGAAATCGGCGACCCGACGGTGCTGGAGGGACTGCAACGGCTGATCGATGCCTATGCCACCGAGGCCCGCTTCAC
Source organism: Novosphingobium sp. (assembly GCA_047605225.1). GTDB lineage: Bacteria > Pseudomonadota > Alphaproteobacteria > Sphingomonadales > Sphingomonadaceae > Novosphingobium. The sequence continues at coordinate 54,806 of JASGGD010000003.1, read as the reverse complement.
CACGAGCGGCAGTCAGATCGCCCAGCGAGACCTCGTGAAGTACATGGCGGGTCGCATGCGGATCGAGGACTGGTTGGCGCGTCACCCGGACCTGCTCGAAGGCCCGGTCGAGAAGCCGATGTTCGTCTTCGGCCTGCCGCGTACCGGCACCACGCTGGTCATAAACCTGCTCGCCGCCGACCCTGCCCGCCGCGCTTTCCTGCGCTGGGAATCGCACGATCCGGTGCCGCCGCCCCGTACCGAGGAACTGGCCGCCGGGCCTCGCTGGCAAAAGATGCAGGAGCAGACACTGGCCTCGCTGCAATACATGCCGCAGATCGCCGCGATCCATTACGAGGACGCGCATAGCCCGACCGAGTGCCAGTTCGCGATGACCTACTCGTTCTGTGCCCAGGTCTTCGAATCGCAGGCCGACATCCCGAGCTATCGCCACTGGCTGCTGCACGAGGCCGACTATCGCTCCGCCTTCCGCTTCCACAAGCGGCTCTTCCAGGTGCTGCAGGCCGAAGCGGGCGGGCGATGGACACTCAAAAATCCTTGGCATCCGCTGTTTCTGGATGCGCTGCACGAGATCTACCCCGACGCGCAGCTGGTCATGACGCACCGCGATCCGGCGGACGTACTGGGGTCCATCGGCAGCCTGATCGAGAACGTGCGCAAGGTCTATTCTGACGAGGTCGACCTGGAGGGCATCGGCCACTCGTTCATGGAGACCTTCGCACTGATGATCGAGCGACAGGACGCCTTTCGCGCCGCCCACGGGCAGGATTCGATCCTCGACGTCCAGTACGTAAATGTGATGAAGGATCCCCTCGGCACCTGCCGGAACATCTACGACCACTTCGGCGAACCCTTCACGGCGAACGCCGAGGCCGCGATGCAAGCCTACATGGCTGCCAATCCCAAGGGGAAGCATGGCACGCACGACTATTCGCTTGAACGCTACGGCCTGACCCGCGAAGGCGTCCACGCGGTATTCGCCGACTATATCGAGCGCTATCGCATCCCCGTGAAGCAGGGCGCATGACCCATCTCGGCAGGCGCTACGGCCAGCTTGTCCAGATGAGCTATGCCACGCGCGACATGGACGCGGCCATCGCCTATGCCGAGGCCCGCCTCGGTATAACCGACGTGCATCGCAGCGAATCCGAGATCGAGGTGCTGTCCTATGGCGAACACCGTAGACTGGGCGTGAAGTCGGCGATCACCAACGTCGCAGGCCCCGGCGGCCTGCGCCAGTTCGAGATCATCGAGCCCGTCTCGGGCGTGACGGGCATCTATACCGACGCGGTGGACCTTTCGGCCCGCGTGCTCGCCTTTCATCACATCGGCGTGGCCGTGCCGGGGCCTTATGCCGAATGGGAGACCCTGATCGACGACGTACGCGCAAGCGGAGACGCGCTGGCCCTGCAGTTCCCCGCCGAACTTTCCGCTGAAGCAAGGCTGTGCTTCTGCTACGTTGATACGCGCGCGACGATCGGTCACTTCACGGAATATCTCTGGGCCGATCCGTCGCTCGCGGGGATTGCGGTGGCGCCGTGGCTCTAGGTGCCGTCGCTATTGGCGCTGACGATGCCGGGCCGCTCCGCCCCCATGCCCGAGAAGCCGATCGAATAGCCTCCGTCCACCGGCAGGATGACCCCGGTGATGTAGGCGGCCTCATCGCTGGCGAGGAACAGCGCGGCAGAGGCGATGTCCTCGGCGCGGCCCCAACGACCCATCGGGATGCCGGCCAGCGTCGGAAAGCCTTCGGGCGGCGCGTCGTGCGTCTTCGACGCCTCGACCAGCCCAGTCCACATCGTGCCGGGCGCGACCGCGTTCACGCGGATGTTCCGGTCCGAATAGTCTAGCGCGGCCACCTTGGTCAGCTGGTGGACGCCCGCCTTGGCCGAACTGTAGACGCCGTGGTGCTTCCACCCGACCGCCGCCGAGGCCGAGCCGGTGTTGACGATGGCCCCGCCCCCGGTCGTCAGCATCGAGGCGATCCCGTACTTCATGCAAAGGAAGACACCGCGGATGTTGGTGGCGTGGACCTTGTCCCACAACTCCGTCGTCTGGGTATGGAGCAGAGCCATCCCGCCGCCGAAGCCGGCATTGTTGCACAGCACGTCGAGCCGGCCGAAACGCTTCTCGGCGCTCGCGATCATCGCCTGCACCTGCTCTTCGTCCGACACGTCGCAATGGACCGACGCGACCTCGCTGCCGAGATCGGCCGCAACCTCGACCTGCTTGCCCGATATGTCCGCAAGCAGCAGCTTCGCCCCTTGCGTGTGGAACAGCTGCGCCATCGCGCGACCCATCCCCGAGCCTGCACCGGTGATGACGCAGACTTTGTCCTGAAGCCTTCCGGCCATGGTCCTTCTCCCTTCAGGCCGAGATGTCGATCGTCGGCCGGATCGCTATTTCCGAGATGTTCGTGCGGCGCGGCATGGCGAGGATGAAGACGATGGCCTCGCCGATGTCGCGCGGCTTCACCGCCCCTTCCTTCGCCACGTGCGCCTGTATCGCCGCGCGCCAGTTGGGGTCGGAGATATTGTCGCCCACCTCGGTCTCGGTCGCGCCGGGCATCAGCGTGGTGACGCGCACGTTACGGCCACCCAGTTCCTGACGCATGCCATCGGTCATGAAGTTGACCGCGTGCTTGCTGGCCGAATAGGCGCTGGTCATCGGCCCGCCCTTGCGCCCTGCAAGCGAGGAGATGGTGATGATGTCACCCTCCCCCTGCTCAAGCATGTGCGGAACGGCGGCCGTGCAGGTATAGACAGTGCCCATCAGGTTGATGTCGATGACCCGCCGGTAGATCGCGGTGTCGCAATTCTCGATGCCGCCTGCCTCCATGATCCCGGCCGAGTTGATCAGGATGTCGATGCGCCCCAGCTTCTCGACCGTCTCCGCCACCGCGCGGCGGGCGTCGTCCTCCACGGTCATGTCTCCGGGAATGGCCAGCGCCGTTCCGCCCTCGGCCTCGATCCGGGCGACGAGGCCCGACAAGCGCTCTGCCCGCCGCGCAGACATCGCGACCGCCGCGCCCGCTTCCGCCAGACACAGCGCCGCCGCCTCGCCGATGCCGGAAGAGGCCCCGGTCACGAGCGCGACTTTTCCTGCAAGGGGCTTGGTCATCGGCGGCATTCTCCCGGTCGTTTTCGTATGCATTGGCTGGCCTGCGCCGCCCATGCCGTCAACGGGAAATGCTGAACACCTGTTATAATCGCTCCGGCGCGACGGCCGGATGTATCCGATCAGGGTGTCGGGCTACGACGATAGAGCACCGAATCCCCCGAGCGAGCGACCGGCTGCCAGCCCTGCAACGGCAGTTCCGGCGCATGCCAGACCACCCAGAGCCGGGGGATACCTTGCGGCACCCGGTCGATCGCCGCGAGAAGCTGGTTGAACCCCTGGCAACTCTCGCCGACCAGTGCCCCGGTCTGCGCATCGAAGAAGGGACCGGCGGCCGGGTTGTCGATGCTCATGAGCTGGCCGCCCGGCATCGCCCACTGGTCGTTGGCGAAAGCATGACGGCGCATCATCGCGTAGCTGGCGAGATGGACGTCACGCACACGCGCCTGCTGCTGGATGAAGTTGACGCAGGGCAGCGCGATGAACGTGAGGAGTTGCGAGCCGCGCGGGATCTGCTCGACGACTGCCTGCTCCTCGCGGATCTGCTCGTCCCACGCCGCCATGCTCACCGTATTGCCGACGAGGCGCAGGGCGGTGAAGGCGATCCCGGCGACCAACAGCAGCCTCTGCCTGCCCGCGCCAAGGTCGATCGGGCGGGCGCAGATCAGCGCGAGGGCATAGATCGTCGGCGTCAGCCGCATATCCGCGTAGGCCGAGCCGTAGATCGTCCCCGGCATGACCATGAACAGACCGAGAAGCGCCAACGCTCCCAGCGCCAGCCCCTTGTGCAGCACAAAGCGCGGCGAGCGCCAGACCACGACGATCAGCCCCGCCAGCAACGCCGCGCAAAGGTAGTCCCACGCCTCCCAACGGTCCGCGAAGACATTGATCAGGTGGTAGAGCTTGATCCCCATGCGGAACCAGTTCTCGTTCGGCAGGTGCCCGGTCGGGTGCGGCCATGCCATGCTGGCAAGCTGCGGCACCAGCACGCAGGTGCTGGCGAGGAAACCGCCACCCAGCGAGGGCAGCAACCGACCCGAGCGCTCGAACCGCGCGACCAGCTCGCAGCAGCCGACGAGCACGCACAGCGTCGCCCAAGCCGCCAGATGGCACACCCAGATCACGCAGGCGACGAGGCAGAACACCAGCCACCGCCGACGCGGGTGCTCCGCCATCGACGGGCTGATCCACCACGCCAGCGCCAGCGTGACGAGCGCCATGCCCAAGGTAAAGTTGAGGAACCCGAACTGGAACGGGTTCCCCAGCGCCAGCGGCACCGCGAACAGCGCCGTCACCGCCACCCGCCCATGCGCCGCGCGCGACAGCCAGAGGTAGCCCGCGACCTGCAGCGCGACGATCAGGATCGCTATGCCCTTCACCGCCAGCCGCAGTCCGACGATCGGCTCGAACACCCATGCGAGCAGATCGGCGCCGAGGTTGGGCAAAAGGTTCCACCGGAAACCGTACCACTGCGCCAGATCGGCGCTGCGCCCGCCGTCCATCTGCACCATGTAGCGCGACATGTGCGCGGGCAGGTCGGTCAGCGGCGGCACCACCGGCCAGAGCAGCGGCACCACGGCCAGCAGCACCAGCGCCGCACACCAGCGCAGCGGGATCGTCCCGGATTGCACCGTCATCGCGCCATGCGTCCGGGGGTGAAGACGAAATGGCGGGAAAGCAGGAAGAAGCACACCGAATAGGCCGCCATCGCCGCGCCCTGCCCGATCAGGCTCTGCGCGAAGCCGAGCCCGCGCATGAGCGTCAGCACGCCAAGATTGACGGCATAGGACAGCGCGAAGACGATCAGGAACCGCGCCACTTCTCCGGCCGCGACCGGCCCGCGCACCTCGAAAGTCCAGACCCGGTTGAGCACGAACGAGAAGCACACGCCGACCGCATAGCTGCAGGCGTTGGCAGGATAGTCGCCTACGCCCAGCCGCAACAGCGCCCAGATCACGGCCAGCCCGACGAGCGTGTTGAGCACGCCCACCAGCCCGAAGCGCAAGGCGGCCATCATCGTGGTCATGCGCGGAACGTCAGCCGCGCGGATCGAAGGCGCCGACCGTCAGCGGCACCTGTATGGCCCCGCGCTCGCTCGCCCGCGACTGGCTGCGCACCTCGCGCACGATGAACAGCGGCCGCCCCTTGCTCTCGATATAGAGCCGCCCGAGGTAGTCGCCGAAGACGCCGAGGATGATCAGCTGGATGCTGCCCATGATCAGCATCACCGCGATCGTGCTGGTCCAGCCGATGATCGTGCCTTCTTCGAACCAGCGCCAGATCGCCCACGACAGCATCGCGAAGCCCGCCAGGCCCGTCAGCATACCGAGATGCGAGGCGATCCGCAGCGGCACCGTCGAGAAACTGGTGATCGCATCGAGCGCGAGGCGCACCATGCGGCGCAGCGGATAGTGCGTCTCTCCCGCCGCGCGCGGGGCGCGCTCGTAAGGCAGCGCGACCTGCTCGAAGCCGATCCAGCTGACCATGCCGCGAATGAAGCGGTAGCGCTCGGGCATGGCGTTGAGCTGATCCACCACGCGCCGGGTCATCAAACGGAAATCACCGGTATCGACCGGAATGTCCTGCTCGGCGAGGCGGTTGAGCAGCTTGTAGAAGACCGACGCAGTGCCGCGCTTGAACGTGCTCTCACCGTGGCGCGCGATGCGCTGGCCGTAGACCACGTCCGCGCCTGCCTCGATCCTGGCGATCATCGCGCCCAGCAGTTCGGGCGGGTCCTGAAGGTCGGCGTCGATCATCATGACGAGGTCGCCGCGGCAAACCTGCAATCCCGCCGTCACCGCCAGCTGGTGGCCATGGTTGCGCGAGAGGTCGACGCCCAGCACGCGGGGGTTGCGCTCGGCCAACACGCAGATCAGCGGCCAGGTGCGATCGGTGGAGCCATCGTTGACGAGGACGATCTCGTAATCATCGCCCACCTGCTCGCGGCAGGCCGCCGCCAGACGCGCCTCCAGCATGAGGAGCACGGCCTCCTCGTTGTAGCAGGGCACCACGACCGAGAGGCGCGGGGCATTCCGTTCGGCGAACGGCAGGATAGGTTCCATCTTCATGAATCGGCCCCGCGAAACTCGGCTGTGCTTCGAGGAGCCGTATCGGCCACTTCTGGTTAACCGGCCGTAAAAGACGCGCGTCTGCGAAGGACATGCGAAAAGGGCGAGGTCCGCGAACCTCGCCCTTCCACATAGGGCACCGCCTTTGGCGTCGCCCTCCCCGTGTCCGGATGTCAGACCGCCTTGACGCGCGACAGTCGGCGCCGTCCGACGATCGCTGCGGCCGCCGCGCCGAACAGGATCAGCATCGGCGGAGCGGGCACGTCGGTGCCGCCCGAAGTGGTGGTAGTCGAACCGCCCGAGGACGAGCTGGACGACGAAGAGGAAGACGAGGAGCTGGAGCTGCTCGACGAGGTAGACCCGTTCGATCCGCCCGAAGTCGAGGAAGACCCCGAGGAGGACGAGCTGGAGGAGCTCGACGAAGAACCGCTCGACGAACCCGTCGAGGTCGCGCCGCCCGACGAATGATCGTCACCGCCGCTCGAGGAACTGGAGGACGAGCTCGACGAAGACGAAGAGCTGGAAGACGACGAGGACGAACTGGAACTGCTCGTGCTGGTCACGTTGCCCGAGCTGGTCGACGTGGTCGAGGTGATCCCGCCGGTCGTGGTCGTGGAAGTCAGCCCGCCTGTGGTTGTCGTCGAGGTCAGGCCGCCGGTGCTCGAACTGGAGGTCGAGGTGACGCCGCCGCTGGTCGAGGTCACGCCGCCCGTGGTGGACGTTACACCGCCCGAGGTCGAAGTGACACCGCCGGTCGTGGAGGTCACGCCGCCACTGCTGGTCGAGGTGATCACGACGTTGCCACCGCCACCACCGCCGCTGCCTCCGAAGAAGCCTCCGAAGAAACCACCGCCAAAGCCACCGAAGCCGCCGCCACCGCCGCCGATCACCACCGGCGCACCGCCACTGCCGCCCGAGTAGGACGGGCCGGGAGCAGGCGGCATGTACGGTGCGGGCATCGGCACCATCGCCATCTGCGGCTGGTCGCAGCAGGTGCGCTTGATGATCTTGCGCACGCGCTTTGTGGTGCGCGGCTGGTCCTTGCGGACGATGCGCTGGGCCGGACGCTTCCTGACCGGAGCGGCCTTGGCCACCTTCACCTTGCGGTACTCGGTCTTCGCCGACTGCGTCTCGGCGACGTGAACGGCGCCGCCGCCGATCACGGCACAGCCCGCCGCACAGGCAGACAGTTTAGCAAGGGCCATCCGAACCGACATAATGCGCTGCTCTCTTTGTTTCGCACCGGAGGCGCGAAGACCCTTTCGGGCTACCGTGCATCCATCTGCCAGAAACAACGCAGAGACAGGTTAATGCGGCAACGTCATTCACCCGCAATTCACCGTCCCGATGCGGGAAACTGGGTTAATTTATCATTCTAACCCAGGGGGTGTACCGAAACGGGACTGTCTGTTCGGCAGGTTGTAAAGCAGACCGACGCTTTTGGAGCGAATGTGCCGCCCGGCGCACTCATCCTTCCGAATCGAACAACCCGCCCTGCGGTCCTGACGTAGGCGCCAACGGAGGGGTCATGCCGAGGTGGCTCCAGCCCCGATCGTTGAGGCAGCGCCCCCGTGCCGTACGGGCGACGAGGCCTAACTGGATCAGGTAAGGCTCGATCACCTCCTCGATCGTGTCGCGCGGTTCGGACAGCCCCGCCGCCAGCGTCTCCACGCCGACGGGACCGCCCTTGTAGATGTCCGCGATCATCCGAAGGTAGCGTCGGTCCTGCGCGTCGAGGCCGATGGCGTCCACCTCCAGCCGGGTGAGCGAATCGTCGGCGATCTCACGGGTAATGGTGTCCGAACCCGCGACATGCGCGAAATCGCGCACGCGGCGCATCAACCGCCCCGCAACACGCGGCGTACCGCGTGCCCGGCGGGCGATCTCGGTCGCCCCGCCCCTGTCGATGCCGATGCCGAGCAGGCCCGCCCCACGGCTGACGACCTTCTCCAGTTCCTCGACCGTGTAGAACTGCAGGCGCACCGGAATGCCGAAACGATCGCGCAGCGGCGTCTGCAGCAGCCCCTGCCGCGTCGTCGCGCCGATCAGCGTGAACGGCGGCAGATCGATCCGCACCGAGCGCGCCGACGGCCCCTCCCCGATGATGAGGTCCAGCGCGCGGTCCTCCATCGCCGGATAGAGCACTTCCTCGACCACGGGATTGAGGCGGTGAATTTCGTCGATGAACAGGACGTCGCCCTGCTCCAGATTGGTCAGCAGCGCGGCAAGGTCGCCCGCCTTGGCGATGACCGGGCCGGAGGTAGCACGAAAACCCACGCCCAGTTCACGCGCGACGATCTGCGCCAGCGTCGTCTTGCCGAGGCCCGGCGGCCCAAAGAACAGCACATGGTCCATCGCCTCGCGCCGCGACTTGGCGCTCTCGATGAAGACGTGCAGGTTGTCCTTGGCCGCCGCCTGCCCAACGAACTCGGCCAGTGTCTTGGGCCGAAGCGCCGCGTCGGCGTCCTCGACCTGGCGATTGGGGGAAAGGATGGGGTTGTCGGTCATTTACTGAAAAGCTCTATCCCGTCGCCAGCTTCAGCGCCACGCGCATGAGGTCGCCCAACGCGGCGTCCTCGCCAAGCTGATCGACCGCCTTGCCAACCGCCGTCGCCGCAACCGCAGGCTTGAAACCGAGGTTCTGCAGGGCCGAGACGGCATCGGCGCTGGCCGATCCTGCAGGCGCCACCGCGGCGATGCCGGGCGCTCCGGGCGCGGTCGGCATGCCGCCCGCCTTGTCCTTGAGTTCGTTGACGATGCGGCTCGCCAGCTTCGGACCGACGCCGTTGGCGCGCGCCACCATGGCACTGTCGCCGCCCGCACAGGCGCGCTGGAGTTCCTCGGTCGTCAGCGCGGAAAGGATCGCCAGCGCTACCTTGGAGCCCACCCCCTGCACCGCCGTCAGCAGACGGAACCAGTTGCGCTCCGCCGCGCTCGCGAAACCGATGAGGCGCTGGTCAGTCTCCGAAACCTGCATCTCGGTATGGACGACCACGCGATCACCCCGAATGCCGAAATGGTCCAGCGTGCGTGCCGAACAATGGACGAGGTAACCCACGCCATTGACGTCGATGATGGCCCAGTCGGCGCCGGTGTCGTCGAGCAATCCTGTCAGCTTGGCGATCATGGTTTGTTCCTATGGCAGGAAGGGATTCGAGGCGCCAGAGGAAAAGAGAAGGACGCAGGGGTTTACCACCCCTGCACCCCGTATACCGTCGAGATCACGCGCGCAGCTTCGTCATGCCAGACGGTGATCCGGGAGACGTCAAAAGCCTGCGGCGCAATGTGGGACCAAGGCTGCTGCGCGCACGGCGACGACAGTATGGGGGTCTGGGGCGATGGCCCCAGGACTTCCCTCTTACCTGTGACTTCCCAACATATTCGCATGAGTAATCGCCACCGCCAGAGCATCGGCGGCATCCTCGCCCGCCAGCTTCACGCCGGGCAGCAGCACCATGAGCATCGCCTGGATCTGTGCTTTCGCCGCGCCGCCGGTGCCGACGATCGCCTTCTTCACCAGCTTGGTCGAGTACTCCGCCACCGGAATCCCCGCGCGCGCCACCGAGAGCATCGCGACGCCGCGTGCCTGCCCCAGCTTCAGCGTCGACTGCGGGTTCACGTTGACGAAGACTTCCTCCACCGCGCCGGTGTCTGGCCGGTGCTGGAGGATCACGTCGGTCAGCGCCGCGTCGAGTTCGACCAGTCGCTCGGCCATTCCGGCCTTGGCGTTGGTGCGAATCTGGCCGTTGGCGACGTGGCTGAGACGGCTGCCGCTCTTGGCGACGACGCCCCAGCCCGTGCAGGTCAGGCCGGGGTCGATGCCGAGGATGATCATTGCCGGGCGCTTAGCCCAGCGTTTCCATCACTTCGTCAGAGATCTCGTAGTTGCCCCAGACGGTCTGGACGTCGTCGTCGTCTTCGAGGGTGTCGACCAGCTTCATCAGGGTGCTGACGGTGTCCGCATCGACGTCGACGGTGAGGTTGGGCTTCCATGCCAGCTTGACGCCTTCGGCTTCGCCCAGGGTCTTTTCCAGTTCGCGCGCGACTTCGTGGAGCGCATCGACCGAAACCCAGATCTGGTGGCTGCCAGGGTTCTCGTCGCCGTCGCCCATGTCGCTCTGCACGTCTTCGGCACCGGCCTCGATCGCGGCTTCGAGAACCTTGTCCTCGTCACCCACGCTAGCGGGGTATTCGATCAGGCCGAGACGCTCGAAACCGTGCGAGACCGCGCCCGATGCGCCGAGGTTGCCGCCGTTCTTGGCGAAGGCGGTGCGCACGTTGGTGGCGGTGCGGTTGCGGTTGTCGGTCAGGGCCTCGACGATGATGGCGATGCCGCTGGGGCCGTAGCCCTCGTAGCGCACTTCCTCGTAGTTCTCGGCGTCGCCCTTGCTCGCCTTGTCGATCGCGCGCTGGATGTTGTCCTTGGGCATCGACTGCGCCTTGGCCGCGTTGACGGCGGCGCGCAGGCGCGGGTTCATGTCCGGATCGGGCATGCCCATCTTGGCGGCCACGGTGATTTCGCGGCTGAGCTTGCTGAACTGCGCCGAGCGCTTCTTGTCCTGCGCACCCTTGCGATGCATGATGTTCTTGAATTTGGAATGGCCTGCCATCGGTCCGCTCGTTACCTGCCCATGAAGCCCACGGGTCTTTGCGATGAATGAAGTGGCGCGGGCCTTACAACAGGGGCACCCCAAAGGGCAACCGGAGTTGGTCTGCTACACGACGACGGCGGTTCCCGAACAGCTTACCATCAGCATCGAGCCGTGCGATCCGATCACCTCGTAGTCGATGTCCACGCCGACCACGGCGTTGCCGCCCAGCTTGTCCGCCTCCGCTTCCATCTCTTTCAGCGCCTCGCGGCGGGCGCGCTGGAGGACTTCCTCGTATTTGCCCGAGCGGCCGCCGACGATGTCGGTGACGGCAGCGAAGAGATCGCGCACGAGGTTGGCGCCGACGATGACTTCGCCGGTGACGATGCCCAGATAGTCGCGAACCGGACGGCCTTCGACGGTGGGAGTGGTGGTGACGATCATCGGCGCGCTCTCCTTCGCTGGAGGGCCAAGGTTGCACCGTCTCGCGATGCTGGCAAGACAACGAATTGGCAAGGGAATCGGGATAGGACGAGGCATGGCGACCCGGATCGAAAGCAGCCCCTCAGTGCCCTCCACCCTGCTGCGCGAGCTGGCGAGCTTCGTCGCCCGACCGCGCGTGCTCGCGCCCATTGGCCTGCGGTCGCGCGAGGCATGGCCCCGGCTGGCCATGCTGACGGTGCTGCACATAGCCGGGCTGCTGCTGGTGATCCTGCCGCTGCTCGGGCTCTATCAAAAAACGATGGGCCAGCCGCTACCCGACGCCTTCGACAAGCTGCCCGCAGGCTGGCTGCTGCCGATCACCATCGTGATCGCGCCCGTTCTGGAGGAAATGATCTTCCGGGGCTGGCAGACCGGACGCCCCCGCGCTCTGTGGCTGCTGGCCAGTTTCGGCCTGTTCGTAGGGCTGGTCGTCACGGCGAAGTCGCTGCAGCCGCTGGTGCTGGCGGGATCGCTGCTGGCGCTCGTCGTAGTAACGGTCGGCGTGTGGCTGTGGCTGCGCAAGCGTCCGACGCCCGCAGCCTACACCGCGGCTTATCCGGCGGTGTTCTGGCTGGCGGCGCTGCTGTTCGCAGGCGTTCACCTGATGAACTACCCGACCATCTCCGCGCTCGTGTTGCCGATGGTGTTGCCGCAGTTGTGGGCTGGCGTGCTGCTGGGCTTCACGCGCCAGCGGATCGGCCTTCCGGCCTCTATGCTCCAGCACGGCTGCGCCAATGCAACCGTCATGGTTCTGGCTCAATTGGGAGGTTAAGCCCCTCCACCACCCGCTGCGCGGGCGGTCCCCCTCCCCGAGACAAGCTCGGGGAGGAAACAGGATCAGTCGATGCCGAGGGCCGACTTGTAGGTGTCGAGCAGCATGTCCATCTCGCGGCGGTCGTCGGGCTTCATCTTGCGCAGGCGCACGATGGCACGCATGATCTTGACGTCGTAACCCACGGCCTTCGCCTCGTTGTAGACGTCGCGGATGTCGTCCGAGATGCCCTTCTTTTCCTCTTCGAGGCGCTCGACGCGCTCGATCAGCAGGCGCAGGCGATCGTCGGTGGTTTCGGCCATGGGGGTATGTGCTCCGGTAAATACGGGTGAATCGGTTGGCGCGCTGATAGCGGGGCATCGGGATTCGGGCAAAGCGCCCCCCTGTGGAAATCATGTGGAGGACGCGCAAAGGGTTGCCCCCAGCCCCGCGCTTTCCTATCTGACCGGTGCGCCGACCACGTTCGCGCGCCTCCTTCGACGGAGCCTCAAGTCCGGGACGGCCCGGGAATCGCCTCTCAAGGAGATTGCCGAATGCCCTGGATTCTTCTCACCATCGCCGGCCTGCTCGAAGTGGTATGGGCCTTTTCGATGAAGCAGTCGGAAGGCTTCACCCGCCTGTGGCCGAGCGTCGTCACGCTGGCCGCCATGCTGGCGAGCTTCGGCCTGCTCGCCGCCGCGATGCGCTCCCTGCCGCTGGGCACCGCCTATGCCGTGTGGACCGGCATCGGCGCAGTGGGCGCCTTCGCGGCAGGAATCGCGTTCATGGGCGAATCGGCGAGCGCCATGCGCCTGCTTGCCGCCGGGCTGATCCTTGGCGGGATCGTGCTGATGAAGGTCGCGACGCCCTGAACCAGGGCATCCACGATGGGGCTTCGACAGGCTGTGCCTGACCCTTCGACAGGCTCAGGGTGAGCGGAGGTAATCCCCCACCCCCGCTCAGGCTGAGCTTGTCGAAGCCCCATCGGCGCCCACAACGTCAATTCAGTGAGAGCCGCCGTTCTTCGTCAGGCTCTCTTCCATCCGCGCGATCTGCTCGGGTGTGGCTTCGCTCTGGTGCTTCGCCTTCCATTCCTCGAACGGCATTCCGTGGATCACTGCACGGGCCGCAGCCTTGTCGCCCTCGTACCCCGCATCCCGGATCCAGTCGGCAAGGCAATTGCGGCAGAAGCCCGCCAGCCCCATGAGTTCGATGTTCTCGGCATCGTGGCGATGCTGGAGATGGCGCACGAGCCGACGGAACGCGGCCGCGGCCACGGCATCGTCTATCGTATCAATGTTATCTTCGCCGTTCATAATCGCACCGATCGTCCTTGGTTTGTCATCACGCCTTTGCCATATGGTGCCCGGTTTCCGGAAGAGGCTCATAAAACTTGGTCAGCACCATTCCTTCGGGCGCAATGCCCTATCGTCGTTCCCCCCACCATCGCGGCATCAAGCGCCAACGCAAGGTAAAGATCCTCGCAACGCTGGGCCCGGCAAGCCGCGACAAGGAGACGATCGCCAAGCTGCTCAAGGCCGGCGCCGACGCCTTCCGCGTCAACATGAGCCACGGCGACCACGACACCCACCGCGAGACGATCGCCAACATCCGCGCGGTCGAGAAGGACCTCGAACGTCCCGTCGCGATCCTGTGCGACCTGCAAGGCCCCAAGCTGCGTGTCGGCCAGTTCGAGGGCGGCAAGGCCTTCCTGCGCCACGGCGCCCACTTCACGCTCGACCGTGACCCGACCCCGGGCAACGACGAGCGCGTCTGCCTGCCCCACCCCGAACTCTTCGGCATTCTGCAAAAGGGCCAGCGCCTGCTGATCGACGACGGTAAGCTGCGCCTCATCGTCATCCGCGCCGAGCCCGACGCGATCCTGTGCAGCGCCGAAGTCGGCGGCCCGATTTCGGACCGCAAGGGCGTCAACATCCCCGACGCCCTGATCCCGATCCCGGCCCTGACCGAGAAGGACCGCCGCGACCTCGCCTTCGCGGTCGAGCAGAAGGCGGACTGGATCGGCCTGTCCTTCGTCCAGCGCCCCGAGGACGTCGCCGAAGCGCGTCGCCTGTCGGGCGGCCAGGGCGCGATCATGGCCAAGATCGAGAAGCCAGCAGCGGTCGAAAGCCTCGACGAGATCATCGAACTGTCCGACGGCATCATGGTCGCACGCGGCGACCTCGGCGTCGAACTTCTCCCTGAGGAAGTGCCGCCGATCCAGAAGCACATCATCGAAAAGACCCGCGCGCTGGGCAAGCCGGTGGTCGTCGCTACGCAGATGCTGGAATCGATGATCACCAGCCCCTCGCCCACCCGCGCCGAAGTCTCGGACGTCGCGAACGCGGTCTACGACGGTGCCGACGCGGTCATGCTCTCGGCCGAGACGGCAGCGGGCCAGTGGCCGGTCGAGGCGGTGACGATCATGGACCGTATCGCCGCCAAGGTCGAAAGCGACACGACCTATCGCGAACGCATCCACCTCACCCGCACCCCGCCCGACGCGACCAGCGCAGACGCCCTGTCGGAAGCCTGCGCGCAGATCGCCGATACCCTGACGATCGAAGGCATCGTGGTGTTCACTGGCTCGGGCGGCTCGGCCCGCCGCGTGGCCCGCGAACGCCCCGCCGCGCCGATGCTGGTGCTCACCCCCTCGCAGCCCACCGCCCGCCGCATCGCGCTGCTGTGGGGCGCGCATGCCGTCGTCACCCGCGATATCGGCAGCTTCGAGGAGATGATCGCCAAGGGCAAGCGCATGGCCCTGCGCCACGGCTTCGGTGCGGCCGGATCGCGGCTCGTGGCTCTGGCAGGCGTGCCGTTCGGCGTGCCGGGGTCGACCAACCTGCTGCATATCGTGACGCTGACCGGCAACGAACTGGATACGCCTCGGTAAGAAGAGAGAAGGGGAATCTGGGGCCATCGCCCCAGACCCCGTTACTGTCGGCGTCGGGCGTGCAGCCGCGTCAAGCACATATTGCGCCGCAGGCTATAAGTCTCCCGATGCAGCCTCAGTGCATTACGAGGCTACGCGCGTGACCTTGACGGTATACGGGGTGCAGGGGTGGTAAACCCCTGCGTTCCCTTATTTCCTGTCCCGAGCCCCGAACAGCGCACTACCAACCCGCACATGCGTCGCGCCGAGCAGCACGGCTGTCTCGAAATCCTCACTCATGCCCATCGAAAGCTGGTCCAGCCCGTTATCCGCCGCGATCTTGGCGAGCAGGGCGAAGAACGGCGCCGCCTCGATCCCCTGCGGCGGCACGCACATCAGGCCGACGACGGGAATGCCCGCCTCCCGCGCCGAGGCCAGCAGTTCGGGCACTTCGGCGATGGCGCAGCCGCCCTTCTGGTCTTCCGCACCGATGTTCACCTGAATGAAGCAGGGCACCTTGCAGCCGGTCTTCTCCATCGCCTTGCCCAGCGCCGTGACCAGCGAGGCGCGGTCGAGCGAGTGGATGCAATCGAACAGCGCGAGCGCGTCCTCGGCCTTGTTCGACTGGAGCTGGCCGACGAGGTGCAGTTGCACGTCGGGATAGGCGGTGCGCAGGGCGGGCCACTTGCTTTCGGCTTCCTGCACGCGGTTTTCGCCGAAGACGCGCTGGCCGGCGGCGAGCAGCGGCTCGATCGCTGCGGCATCGTGGGTCTTGGAGATGGCGATGAGTTCGACCGCCTCGGGCTTGCGCCCGGCGATCTCGGCGGACTTGGCGATACGGGCGCGGATGTCTTGTAGCTGATCCATGGCGCGCTGCTATAGCGTCCTTGTGAAGAACCGCCAGCCGTCCCTGCCCAAGCTCTGGCTCATCAGCGACGCCCGCAACGATGCGAGGCTGGAGCGTGCGCTGGCGCGACTGCCGCGCGGGTCCGGGTTAGTGTTCCGGCACTATCACCTTTCGCCCGTGGCACGGCGAGAGCGGTTCGGCGCGCTGCTCAGGCTGGCGCGCCGGTACGGGCATATGGCGGTGCTGGCGGGAGATACTGCGCAGGCACGTCGCTGGCGAGCGGATGGGGCTTATGCCGCGCCAGAAAGGCTGGGCCGAACGCAGGGCATTCTCCGTCTGGCAACCGTCCATTCGTTACGTGAACTGGCTATCGCGCATCGAGCAGGAGCGGATGCAGTGCTGATTTCGCCGGTCTTTCCGACCACTTCGCATCCCGGCGCTCCAACGTTGGGCGCTGTGGGCCTGAAACTGCTCTCCGCTCGAGCGCAGATTCCCGTCATCGCGCTGGGCGGAATGACCCGGCACCGTGCCCGGACCGCGAAAATCTCCCGCTGGGCGGCGATAGACGGGCTGAGCTAGCGCCCCTGCCATACCGGCTTGCGCTTCTCGGCAAAGGCGCGCGGCCCTTCCTGCGCGTCGTGCGAGCTGTAGGCATGTTCATGCGCCGCCCGTGCCGCCGCCAGTGACGCCCCGCGCCCCATCTCGGTCGAGAGCATCACCGTCTCGCGCGCGGCCTTCACCGAAAGCGGCGCCCCCTCCAGCACCTCACGCGCAAGCTCCAGCGCGGCATCGAGTACCGCCCCGGGTTCGGCGAGACGATTGACGAGGCCGATCTCATAGGCGCGCTGGGCGCTGATCGGCTTGCCCGTCAGCACGATCTCCATGAAGATACGCTGCGGGATCATGTGGATCAGCGGGGCCGCCCATGGACTGCCGCGCCCCACCTTCACCTCGGTGATCGCGAACTTCGCGGCGGTGGAGGCGACACACAAGTCGCAGGCCTGCGCGATCATCCAGCCGCCCGCGAAAGCGACGCCGTTGACTGCCGCGATCGTCGGCTTCGACAGTTCGATGGTGTCGTAAGGCAGCGCGTACATGTCGCGCGGGGGCACGGCCATGCCCGTCTCGACCATCTCCTTGAGATCGCCCCCGGCACAGAACGCCTTGTCGCCACTGCCGGTGAGTATGGCCATGCGCAAGGTCTCATCGGCTTCGAAACGCTCCCATGCCGCCCGCAGGCCCTCGCGGATTTCCCGGGTGAGCGCGTTGCGCTGCTCGGGACGATTGATGGTGATGACGGCGATGCCATCCTCGCGCGCATCGAAAAGCACGGCGTCTTGCATGTCAGAACCCCCTTCTGGCGACCTCGAACGCCTCGCGCTCCAGCCCCTCGCGGAACTCGGGATGGGCTACCGCGACCAGCCGCCGCGCACGTTCGGCCAGCGTCTGCCCCTTGAGCTGCGCGGCCCCGAATTCGGTGACCACCACATCCACCTCGCTACGCGCGCTGGTGACCGGGCCGGAGAGCGTAGGTACGATCTTGCTGATCGTCCCACCCTTGGCCGTTGCCGCCAGCACCATCAGCGAGGCGCCACCCGGCGAGCGCGCGCCCGCGCGCACGAAGTCGACCTGTCCACCGGTGCCACCCATGTAGGCCGCGCCCGACTGCTCGGCATTGACCTGCCCGGTAAGGTCCACCTCCAGCGCGGAGTTGATCGTGACGAGGCGAGAGAGCTGCCCGAGCACACCGGCATCGTGGGTGTAACTGGTTGGTGTCATGCGGATCGCCGGGTTCTCGCGCGCCCAATTGTAAAGACGGCGCGTGCCGATCAGCGCGCCGTTGATCGAGACGCCCCGGTCGATCTCCTTGCGCGCGTTTGTGAGCACCCCGGCCTCCGCCAGATCGACCAGCCCGTCGCCCAGCATCCCCGAATGGACGCCAAGGTCGCGCCGGTCATGCAGCAGCCGCAGGATTGCGTCGGGCACGGCGCCCACTCCGGTCTGGATCACCGAACCATCGCCGATGAACTCCGCGCAGAGCCGCGCGATCGCCTCGTCTGTCGAGCCGATCTTCGCCGGGGCCACTTCGACCGGCAGGCGCGAGACCGGTGCCGCCACGTCGATCGCGCTGGTGGGAATCGTCTCGCCGGGAACAAAGGGCACCTGATCGTTGACCTCGGCGATGACCACGCGGGCCTTGTCCACCGCCGCGCGCACGTAATCGGAAATGAGGCCGCAGGAATGCTCGCCCGCTTCGTTGGCGGGGCTGACCTGGATCATCGCCACATCACAGCGCATCACCCCCGCCGTGATGAGCGGCGCGACCTGGCTGACGTGGACAGGGATCACATCGAGCGCGTTCGCCTTCGCCATCGTGCGTAGCGCCCCGATCGCGCCCATCGACGAGAGGCGGAAGGCGGACGCTGTCTCCGGCGTGAAGAGGCCGGAAAAGCTGGTGGCGATGAAGGCGTGAAGCCCCCCGATGCCCGCGCCCTGTTCGGCCAGCGCCTCGACCAGCGTGGTGGGTTCGCCGCAGGCCTGCCCGAAGACAATGTGATCGCCGGGGCGCAGGTATTGCGAGAGGTCGATCACGATCTGGCCACCTTGGAAACGTCACACTGAACTCGTTTCAGGGTCCATCGCGCCGCTGACTCTGCACTGGCGGAAGTAAACCGCCGTCGCAGCATGGTGGCACGACCCTCCGGCACCAACCGTCCGATGGATCCTGAAACAAGTTCAGGATGACGGTATGAGAGCAGGCGAAGGTCCTGGCTCACGCCTTCCCTGCCTGCCGCAGCAGCCGCTCGGCGCGGGCGAGATAGGGTCGGTCGAGCATGCCGCCCTTCCAGCCGATCGCGCCCACGCCGGGGTTGGCGGCGAAGATGCCGACGATCTCCTGCGCTTCGGCAATCTCGGCCTCGGTGGGCGTGAAGGCTGCGTTGATGACGGGCACTTGCGCCGGGTGGATCGCCATCATCCCCCGGAAGCCGTCGCGGCGGACCTTCTCGGCGCGCGCCTTCAGGGCTTCCAAGTCGCGGAAATCGGCGCTGATCGTTTCGATCGCGGTGACCCCGGCGGTCGCCGCGCCAAGCACCGTGAGGCTGCGCGCCAGTTCATAAGTGAAGGAATAGGAGCCGTCCTCGTTGCGGTTGGACGAGGCGCCGATGGAATCGGCCAGGTCCTCCGCCCCCCAGGTCAGCGCCACCACGCGCGGGGCGCCCTTGTAGCTGCCGGTGTGGAACATCGCCTCGGCCGTCTCGGTGATGAGGACGATGACCGGGGTGGAGCCCTCTTCGATGCCGTTCGCCACTTCCAGCGCGGAGAGGCAATGATCCAGCTTCTCCACGTCGGCTCGCCCGTAGACCTTGGGCAGCATGATGCCGCCGGGCTGCGCGGGCATCACCGCTGCGAGATCGGCCAGCGTGTGCGGGCCGTCGAACGGGTTGATCCGCACCCACAGGCGCGCGCGCTGCTCGGGGTTGGCCTTGATGAAGTCATGCACCAGCGGACGCGCGGCGGCCTTGGCGTCGGGGGCGATGGCGTCCTCAAGGTCGATGAGGACGATGTCGGCCTCGCCCTCCATCGCCTTGGTCATCTTCCTTTCGCTGTCGCCCGGCGCGAAAAGCCAGGAACGGGCGGTGGCCGGGGTGTGGGTTACGGGCATTTTCTCTCCAAATTCGTCATCCCGGCGCTGGCCAGGAGCAGCCTCGCGTGCTTCGGGGCGCCTTGCCGATAGGGCACATCTAAAGACAGCCACCGGTCCCGGATCAAGTCCGGGACGACGACGGCAACGTTCAGTAACTGCGCGGCAACTCCAATACCCTCTCGGCGATGTAGTTCATGATCTGGTGCGGGCTGACCGGAGCGATGCGGGGGATCATCACTTCGCGCAGGTAGCGCTCGACGTGGTATTCCTGCGCGTAGCCCATGCCGCCCATCGACATCACCGCCGTCTGGCACGCCTCGTAGCCGGCCTCGGCGGCGAGGTATTTGGCCGCGTTCGCCTCGGTCCCGCATTCGAGCCCCTGGTCGAAGAGGGTCGCGGCCTTGAAGACCATGAGGCTGGCCGCCTCGACCTGCATCCAGGCCTTGGCGAGCGGGTGCTGGATGCCCTGGTTCTGGCCGATCGGGCGGCCGAAAACCACGCGCTCCCGCGCATAGCGGCTGGCCTTCTGCAGCGCCACGCGGCCCAGCCCAGTGGCCTCGGCGGCCAGCAATACGCGCTCGGGATTGAGGCCCTGCAGGAGGATCTTGAAGCCCTGCCCTTCCTCGCCGATGCGATCTTCCTCGGGGATGAAGAGGTCGGTGATGAACAGCATGTTCGAGCCCACCGCATGGCGCCCCATCTTCGGGATCAGCCGGTGTTCGACCGATTTTCTATCTATCTTGCAATAGAATAGCGTTAGCCCTTCGGTCTTCTTCCTGACGTCTTCCAGCGGCGTGGTGCGCGCGATCAGGAGCATGCGGTCGGCGACGTGGGCGTTGGTGATCCAGATCTTCTCGCCATTGACCCGGTAACCGCCCGGCACCTTCTCGGCGCGGGTCTTCAGGCTGGTGGTGTCGAGGCCGGTGTTGGGCTCGGTCACCGCGAAGCACATCTTCTCACTCCCTGCGAGAATCGGCGAAATCATGCGGCTTTGCTGTTGCTCGGTGCCGAACAGATGGACCGGTTCCAGCCCGAAGACCGGGCCGTGGATCGCCGACGCCGCCGTCATGCCGCCGCCGCTTTCGGCCACCGCCTGCATCATCACCGCCGCCTCGGTAATGCCGAGCCCGGCCCCGCCGACCGCCTCGGGCATGGCGACGCCGAGCCAGCCCGCCTCGGCCATCGACTTGTGGAACTCGAAGGGGAATTCGCCCGAGCGATCCTTTTCCAGCCAGTACTCGTCCGGGAACTGCGAGCAGTGCTTGAGGACCGCCTCGCGAATGTCCTGCTGATCCTGATTCAGGGAGAAATCCACGCTTTTTCGGCCCTCTTGCCCATTTTTCCGTTGCGATAAGGCTAGCAGCGCCGTGCCGCAGAGACAACTGATTGTTCCGATATACGCACGTTGAACCGTAATGCGTATGAATATACAGGTGTCGCGGGAGATCGACACAATGGCACTCAACGATACCACAACGACACCCAACCACACCTCAGGCGGCCCGCTGGCCGGGCTCAGGGTGATCGACCTGACCAGCGTGGTGTTCGGCCCCTACGCCACGCAGATCATGGCCGACATGGGCGCCGAAGTGATCAAGGTGGAGCCGCCCGAAGGCGACAACACGCGCTGGATCACCACCGGACCCGTACCCGGCATGGGCGGCATCTACGTCAACGTGAACCGGGGCAAGCTCGGCATCGTCCTCGACCTGCGACAGGAGGCGGACCGCGAATCGTTGCGCGCCCTGATCGCCACCGCCGACGTCTTCATCCACTCGATGCGCGGCAAGGCGATCGCCAGCCTCGGCTTCGATTACGAAGCGGTCCGCGCGATCCGGCCCGACATCATCTACACCAACTGCTACGGCTACTCGCGCCGGGGGCCGGAAGCGGACAAGCCCGCCTACGACGACACCATCCAGGCTGAATGCGGCATCCCCCATGTGCAGGGACTGATGAACGGCGAGCCCGGCTATGTCGCCACGATCATGGCCGACAAGGTGGCGGGACTCCATGCGCTCTACGCGACGATGATGGCGCTGTTCCATCGCGAGCGGACAGGCGAGGGTCAGGAAGTCGAAGTCACGATGTTCGAGGCAATGTCCTCGTTCATGCTGGTCGAGCATGCCAATGGCGCGATGTTCTCCCCGCCGACGACACCCGCCCATTACCACCGCGCGGTCGAGCCCAACCGGCGACCTTATAAAACGAAGGACGGCCATGTCGCCGCGCTGGTCTACAACGACAAGCACTGGAACGCCTTCGTCGGCGCCGTGAATCCGCCCTGGGCCAGCGAGGAATTCGCCACCCTCGCCCAGCGCGCGAAGCAGATCGGCCGGGTCTACGGCCTGCTCGGCGAGACGTTCCTGACGCGCACCACTCAGGAGTGGCTCGATACCCTGCAGGCGCTGCACATCCCCTGCGCCCGCCTGCAATCGACCGACGAACTGTTCGACAACGAACACCTCAATGCCATCGGCTTCTTCGAGGACGTGGAGACCGAGCAAGGCCACGTCCGCTTCCCCGGCGTGCCGACGTGGTTCTCGAAGACCCCCGGCAAGGTACGCGGCCCCGCTCCGACGCTCGGTCAGGACAACTCCGAACTGCTCGCAAAAGCCGCTTCGTGCGTCGCCCCGGCGATAGCAGGCGAGTCGCAGTAAACACCCCTGTTGATTTCACCTGACAGCATCCAGAACCTTGCGCTAACCACTTGTTCAAAGCGCCTCAGAGCGTGACTTAAGCGGATCGAGAAGAAAGGCACTCACGATGTACGACGACCAGC
This sequence comes from Novosphingobium sp., assembly GCA_047605225.1. Taxonomy (GTDB): domain Bacteria; phylum Pseudomonadota; class Alphaproteobacteria; order Sphingomonadales; family Sphingomonadaceae; genus Novosphingobium. The sequence continues at coordinate 32,651 of JASGGD010000003.1, read as the reverse complement.
CTGCGGCTGACACGCTCGCCCCCGAGGCTCCGGCCGGTGCGAAGAAGAAGGGCACGCCCGTCTTCAAGCGCATCCTCGACCTGTTCGAGGCCGAGGGCATCCGCACCCTCTTCGGCATTCCCGATCCCAACTTCGTCCACCTGTTCCTGGAGGCCGAGACGCGCGGCTGGACCGTCGTGTCGCCGCACCATGAAGCGTCCGCAGGCCACATGGCGGCGGCGGCCGCGCGCATCACCGGCAAGCCGGCGCTGTGCATCGGCACCCTCGGGCCGGGCATGGCCAACCTGATGCCGGCGATCCAGTGCGCCAAGGTCGAGAACGACCCGATCATCATCATGGGCGGCCAGCGCGCCCGCATCACCGAGCGCCGCGTGCGCCGGGGCCGCATCCAGTTCGTGCGGCAGGAGCCGATGATCGAGGATTCGGTGAAGTTCTCCAGCTCGATCGAGTACGCCGACCAGACCGACGAAATCGTCCGCGAGGCGATCCGCGTCGCCCTGTCGGGCACCCCCGGCCCCGCCTACATCGAGTTCCCCGCACACATCATTCTGGAGGAACTCGACCTGCCGCCGGTGCTCCCGCCGCACCGCTACCGCCTGACCGATCAGGGCGCCGACGGTGACCGCATCGCCGAAGCGGCCGAGATCATCAAGAACGCCAAGAACCCGGTGCTGCTCGTCGGCCACGGCGTCCACACCTCGAAGTCGGGCGCGGCGGTGCGCGAACTCGCCGAGCTGATGCAGTGCCCGGTGATCCAGACCTCGGGCGGCACCTCGTTCATCGAGGGGCTGGAGGACCGCACCTTCCCTTACGGCTTCTCGGAAGCCTCGATCGATGCGGTGGTCGAAAGCGACTGCTGCGTGGCGCTCGCCACCGAACTGGGCGAGCCCAGCCACTACGGCCGCTGGCGCCACTGGGTCGACAACGAAGCCAACCGCAAGTGGATCTACGTCCAGCAGGATCCCACCGCGATCGGCGTCAACCGCCCGATCGACGTGCCGCTGGTCGGCGACGTGCGCGCCGTGGTGCCGCAGCTTTCCCGCGCGCTCAAGGCGCTCGGCGGCCGCAGCGCCTCGCCCTCGCTCTCCGAGTATATCCAGCGCGACGCCCAGCAGCTGGAGGAACTGGCCGAGGACGCGGGCTCCAAGTCCGATGGCTCCACCGCCAAGATGCATACCAGCCAGTTCGTCACCGAAGCGACCAAGGCCTTCCCCAAGGACGGCATCCTGATCCGCGACGGCGGCGCCACGGTGATCTTCCAGTGGACCTACTCGCAGGCCAAGCCGCATGACGTGATCTGGAACCAGAACTACGGCCACATCGGCACCGGCCTGCCTTATGCGACCGGCGCGATGCTCGCGGATCAGGCGGCGACCGGCAAAGTGCGCCCCGGCATGCTCCTGACCTCGGACAGTTCGTTCCTGTTCCACGTCGGTGAGCTGGAAGTGGCGGTGCGCAAGAACCTGCCGCTGGTGATCGTCGTCGGCGTCGATTTCCAGTGGGGTCTCGAAGTGGGCGTCTACAAGCGCACCTTCGGCCACGGCACCAAGGAAACCGGCGTCCACTGGTCCGACAAGGTCCGCTTCGACAAGATCGCCGAGGGCTTCGGCGCGGCGGGCGAATATGTCGAGAAGGCCGCCGACATCGGGCCCGCCATCGAACGCGCCTATGCGCGCGGCGGCTGCACCGTCATCCACGTGCCGATCGATCCGGCGGCGAACTCGGAGGAAATGCCGAACTATTCGGAATTCCGCACCTGGTACGCCGAAGGCACGCAGTAACGTAAATTCCTCCCCCATCGGGGGAGGGGGACCACCCGAAGGGTGGTGGAGGGGCACGCGGCAGATCGCCAGCCCTCGAAGGACCGCGCTTCTTCCGGTGCGCGCAGCAAGGTCCGGCGATCCCGATAGTGCCCCTCCACCATGCTTCGCATGGTCCCCCTCCCCGCCTGCGGGGAGGATGGGAGAGAGCATCATGCGCCAATACACGCAGTTCTACATCGACGGCCGCTGGGTCGATCCCGTCACCCCGAAGACCGCCGAAGTCATCAACCCGGCCACGGAAGAAGTCTCCGGCGAAATCTCCCTCGGCTCCCCCGCCGACGTGGACCTCGCCGTCGCCGCCGCCCGCCGCGCCTTCGCCACGTATGGCGAGAGCAGCGTCAAGGACCGCCTAGACCTTCTCGAAGCGATCCAGGCAGAGTACGTCCGCCGCGAAGCCGAACTCGGCGAGGCGATCATGGTCGAGATGGGCGCGCCCAAGGGCCTCGCCAACGGCTTCCACACCCTGCTCGGCAAAGGCCACCTCGGCACCGCGATCGAAGTGCTGAAGGACTTCAAGTTCGAGGAGCAGCGCGGCGTCACCCTGATCCGCAAGGAACCGATCGGCGTCTGCGGCCTCATCACGCCGTGGAACTGGCCGATGAACCAGACCTGCGTGAAGATCTTCCCCGCGCTCGCGGCTGGCTGCACGATGATCCTCAAGCCCCCGCAACTCGCGCCCTACTCCGCGCAGATTCTCGCCGAGATTCTCGACAAGGCGGGCGTCCCGGCGGGCGTGTTCAACATGATCCAGGGTCAGGGCTCGGTGATCGGCGCGGCGCTCTCGAAGCATGAGGACGTCGACATGATCTCCTTCACCGGCTCCGAACCCGTGGGCGTGCAGATTCAGAAGGACGCCGCTGACACCGTCAAGCGCGTCGGCCTCGAACTCGGCGGCAAAAGCGCATGGATCGTCCTCGACGACGCCTCGCTAACCGCCAACGTCGCGGGCGCCACGGCAGGCATGATGGGCAATTCCGGCCAAACCTGCTCGGCGGGCTCGCGCCTGCTGGTCCCCGCCGCGCGCCTTGCCGAAGTGAAGCAGGCCGCCGCCGAAGCCGCCAGCGGCGTCACCGTGGGCGATCCGCAGAGCGACGTGGCAATGGGGCCGGTCGTGTCGAAATCCCAATACAACATCATCCAGCAGTACATCGAGAAGGGCTTGCAGGAAGGCGCCGAACTGATCGCCGGGGGCCTCGGCCGCCCCGAGGGTCTGGACAAGGGCTGGTACGTGAAACCGACCGTGTTCGTCGGCACCAACGACATGGTCATCGCCCGCGAGGAAATCTTCGGCCCGGTGCTGGTGATCATCCCCTACGACGACATCGATGACGCGGTGCGGATCGCCAACGATTCGAACTTCGGCCTCGGCGGCTACGTCTCGGGCGAGGATCTGGAAACCTGCCGCGCCGTCTCGCGCCGGATGCGCACGGGGGCGATCTGGGTGAACGGCGGGTTCGATTTCCACGCTCCGTTCGGCGGCTACAAACGCTCGGGCAACGGGCGTGAATGGGGCGAGTTCGGGTTCCATGAATATCTCGAAGTGAAATCAGTGATCGGCTGGGCCGCCGCCTGAAAACTCAAGGAAAGTCCGGAGCGGAATCGCTTCGGACTTCTTCCCTCTCCTTATGAAAGCGTGATTATGAACACGCTGCAGCATTACTGCGTTCTCCTGTAACGCCGCAGGTGGCCAGATTGATATTGCAGAGCGAAGCGAGGTTCGGCTAGGAGACGCGTGCTGCATGTGCGAACATGGGGCTGGCCGTTAGAGGGAATTTAGGTTTGCCGCATCAAGCACAGCCTGCCGAGTTTCTCGAAGCCAGCAACATATGCCCCGATGATGGCGTAAAAAGGGTATCGTTCAGTGATCCCATATATTGTATCGGGCGTTCACTAACTTGCAGCTTACTGGAAAACCGGACGCCTCCTCCTATAAGTGACGTGCTGCCGTTCATGCGGCGTCGGTCGTGCGCAGTATCGGACGATAACGCAGGCTCGAACCTGCGTGCAGGAGCAGCGCAATCCCCACAATCCTGGACCATCTTCAGCGGAAACCCGCCGACGCGGCTGCGCGACAAGCGCATGCGGTTCAAGACGCAGCCCGCATGACGGAGCCTATTACAATGACCCGACCCGGGATATCTATCGTTCTTCTGTCGTTCAACTCGACGGCGACAATCGGCCGTACCATCAAGTCTCTGCAACCGCTCAGCGACGACATCCATGTCGTCGACAGCTTCAGCAAGGATGACACGGTAGCGCTTTGCCGTTCGCTCGGCGCCAATGTCGTCGAGCGCGGCTTTTCCAACTATGCCGACCAGCGCAACTGGGCGATCGACAATCTGCCATTACGCTACGAATGGCAGATGCACGTCGATGCGGACGAGGAATTCACACCGGAACTGGCAAACGCCGTGGCGCAACTCGACCTTGCGAACGCCAAGGTGAACGGGTTCATCTTCGGTCGCAAGATCGTGTTCTTCGGCAAGGTTCTGGAACATGGCGCCATCGGCAAGACCTGGCATTACCGGCTGTTTCGCACTGGCCACGGCCGCTGCGAGGACCGGCTCTATGACCAGCATTTCGTCGGCACTGGCCCTGCCGAAACGATCGATGCCTTCATGCTCGACCATCAGGACGCCACGCTTTCCGAATGGACCGCGCGACACAATCGCTGGGCCGACATGGAAGCGATGGAGGCGATGCGCGACCCCGATGCGACCGGCGAAAGCGATCCGACCAAAATCGTCCAGCCCAATGCCCGCGGCTCGGTCATCGAACGCAAGCGGCACGTCAAAGCGAAATACTATCGATTGCCGCTATTTTCGCGCGCATTCGCTTATTTCTTCTACAGCTATTTCATTAAGTTGGGGTTCCTGGACGGCAAGCGAGGCCTTGTATTTTGCGTCCTGCAATCCTTCTGGTTCCGCTTCCTGGTCGATGCGAAAATCTACGAAGCGCGGGAGATGCAGATCAAACCGCCAGTGACAGCGCTCTGAAACGAGGATCAAGATGACGAAATCTACGGGCGGGTACAGTACTAAGCGCACTCTGGTGACGGGTGGCGCAGGTTTTCTGGGATCACACCTTTGTGACGCGCTGCTCGCGCGCGGGCACGAGGTGTTGTGCGTGGACAATCTGTTCACCGGCGCGCGGCGCAACATCGCGCACCTGCTGAACAATCCGCGCTTCGAGTTCATGCGTCACGACATCACGTTCCCGCTTTATGTCGAGATAGACGAGATCTACAATCTCGCCTGCCCGGCATCGCCGATCCATTACCAGCATGACCCGGTGCAAACGACCAAGACCAGCGTGATGGGCGCGATCAATATGCTGGGGCTGGCGAAGCGGTTGAAGGTGCCAATCTTCCAGGCGTCGACGTCCGAGGTCTATGGCGATCCGCACATCCAGCTGCAAAGCGAAAGCTATTGGGGCAACGTCAATCCGATCGGCATCCGCTCCTGCTACGACGAGGGCAAGCGTGCGGCCGAGACCCTGTTCATGGACTATCACCGCCAGCACAAGCTGGACATCAAGATCGTCCGTATTTTCAATACCTACGGGCCGCGCATGCACCCGGAAGACGGACGCGTCGTGTCCAACTTCATCGTGCAGGCCTTGCGGGGCGAGCCGATCACGATTTATGGCGACGGCACGCAGACACGTTCGTTCTGCTTTTATTCGGACCTGATCCGCGGCTTCCTGGCACTGATGGATTCGGACCCGTCTTTCGTCGGTCCATGCAACATCGGCAATCCGATCGAATTCACGATGGTGGAACTGGCCAACCTGGTTCTGGAACTGACCGGATCCAAATCCGAGTTGCGCTTCTACCCGCTGCCGCAGGATGATCCCAAGCAGCGCCGTCCGGACATCACGCTGGCCCGTGAAAAGCTTGGCTGGGAACCCGCCGTGCAGCTTCGCGAGGGCCTAGGCCATACCATCAACTACTTCCGCGACTTGCTGGCGGAGGGCTGATCGGCAAAAGCCATCGCGTTCCCGATGGGAATGACTCCCCCGAAGAGAGATCGGTTCCGTACCCTGCAAGGGACGGATTTCATCTGCTCTTCGGGGAGAATCGCCAGGGTTTTCCCGTTATCGAAGATTCGGTCGGCAGCATGATCACCGTGCTCGGGATAAAGCCGGACGCAGAACCGATCCGGCCGATCGCGCGTTTCCCCGCTTCTTGCCATCCGCAAGCCGCGAGCGGCCGCAGTCGCCCCGAAAAGCGGCAACACTTTTATGTTTCATGATTTTTCATGGTGGGCGGTGAGGGGCTCGAACCCCCGACCCTCTCGGTGTAAACGAGATGCTCTACCAACTGAGCTAACCGCCCGCAGCGCCAGGAGCGCTGAGAAGCCGCGCTATTGGTGGGTTTCAACGGATTCGTCAATGGGGGTTCGTGGACTTGTCCGCTTCCCTGCTGGCTTCTTGGGAAACGATACCGACGCAATGGCCGCCGAAACGCCTGAACGCCGGCCATCGGTGCCAGATGATTCACTTCATGCGGCCTTGGGACGAAGCTGCGCCCATCAGGACGCTACCATAGCGTCGGCCCCGAACCGTTCTCAGACCTGCGTCTGTCTATGCTGAAAGCTCGGGAGTAAATGGAAGTTCGGCCAAAGCCACGCCTGCAGAAGCTTTGGAGCGGGTGAGGGGAATCGAACCCCCGTATTCAGCTTGGGAAGCTGCTGCTCTACCATTGAGCTACACCCGCATGCCAGGTTCAGGCGCCTTGACCACCAAGGCGAGCGCCTAGTGGCACGACGATGGCAGCGCCGTCAACGTCTCTCTTGCCAGCGATCACCTCAGGCCGCACACCCGCCGGTGGAAGTCGAAGGAGTATCAACGACACGCAGGCGCGCGGCGCTTCGACGGGCGACCCGGTTGCGGCCGCTTCGCTTGGCCTCGTAGAGCGCCGTGTCGGCAGCCGCAACGAACACCGTCACTTCCGTATCGAGCGCCTGCGAGCACGCTACGCCGACGCTGATCGTTACGACGCCAACACCCGTCCCGGAAGGCAACCCCAGCATTTCCACCGAGGCGCGCATGCGTTCGGCGATCATGCAGGCATCCTGCGGATCTGTGCCGGTAAGGATCGCGGCGAACTCCTCTCCTCCATAACGCGCCACGAGGTCGCTGTCGCGCCGCGCGCAGCCCGACAGAACAGCCGCGACGGTGCGCAAGTGCTGGTCCCCGATCGCGTGACCGAAACGGTCGTTGAGCTGCTTGAAATGATCGATATCGACCATCAGCAGCGCCAAAGGCTCCGGGCTTTCCCTGCGCTTCGCCCACTCGCGAGAGAGAACCTCGTCGAAGCGGCGGCGGTTGGCGATCCCGGTCAGCGCATCGACGTGCGACAACCGGGCAAGTTCGTCCTGCTCCTCGAAGTTGCGCAGCTGGACCAGGGTCGTACGCACGCCGTAGCCGAGCGAGGCCGCCACACAGCCGCCGATCGCTATGATCGGGTCGTATGTCACCAGCAATACCGATACCGTGAGCAGCGTCGCCGGGATCAGCAATGGCCCCCCTGCCCTTACGATCCGGGGCGCACGCGTGCCTCCGGCAGCGCCAAGGCCTTGCGTATAGGGCTCGCCCAGGGCGTGCCAGGCGAGCACCATGAACGGCAGGTCGACGAGCAAATCCGACCATCCGCCGTAAGCCGTCTCGGACTGGTAGTGATTGATGTAGCCGGCGCAGAAAAGGTAAAGCACCGCATAGACCGTCATCGCGCGAAAGAAAGCGGCCCGCTGCCGTGTGCGAACAAGAAACCGTATCGTCGCGAAAAGTGCGATGAACAGGTTCTCGATGTCGAACATGAGTTGCAGGGCATCGACCGTCTCTGCAGGAGTGCGGGACTGCGAGATCAGCTTGCCGACATGCACATAATAGAGGTAACCCAGCGCCATCGCGAGCGCAGCATCGACGAGACGTACCCGCCACTTCTCGTCTGCCGGGCTGGCAAGCGCAAAGATCAGCGGCACCCCGTAGAGCACGTACAACAGCATGCTCAGCCGATCTTCGCGCACGATGTCGAGAAACAGCGTGGCGAACATCGTGGACGTCATCCCCCCGGCCCAACACAGCATAGCCGCACCGGCAGGAAGCCACCCTTCGAAACCGTCCTTCCAGCCGCGGTAAAGGCACGCAAGGCCCGCGAGGACCGGTGCGGCGATCAGCCAGACGAAAGAGACCTGCGTGTCCGTGCTGTCGGCGAGCAGAAGCGAGCCGCCATGCCCCGCCAGGAACAGGACAGGAAGTGCTGCAGTGATGATCCTCGATCCGTGCCGCATGTCATTCCCTCGGGCGGGGCACTCTTTCGATCATGCTGTGCCACAAGCACCTTTAATCGAGGTTAATTCAACGACAGTGACATGACCGGGAACATGACTTGGCCGTTACTGTGGCTCGACCCAGACCGGAGTTCGCTTTTCGAACAAGGACTTGCCACCTTCGCGAGCATCCGGCCCCGTCAGCATGGCGCGGACTTCGGGCAGCGCGAACATCTCCCGGTTGGAGGCTTCCATGCCGACTTCGTAGTAAGACCCGATCACCGCCCGGGTCGCGGTGATCGAGGCGGGCGAGCAGGCCGCTATCTCTTCCGCCCAGCGCCGGGCGCAATCGAGTAGTTCCGCATCGGGTACGACTTCGGCCACCAGCCCCCAGTCGTGCGCCTGCGCCGCAGTGATGCGCCTTGCGGTCAGCAGCATGGCGTGGGCGCGCTTGGGGCCGAGTTCCTGCACGATGCGCTGGATGCCGCCGCCCAGCGCCGCCAGACCCACCCGAGGTTCGGTGAGGCCGAAAGTGGCGCTTTCGGCGGCGATGATGATGTCGCAGGCCAGCGCCGCCTCGAACCCGCCGCCCAGCGCCAGACCGTTGACCGCCGCGATCACCGGCTTGCGCCGGGCGAAGCGCCAGGTCAGGCCCGCGAAGCCGGTCTCCGGCACCGGCATGCCCCGGAACATGCGCGGATCGTCCTTGTTCGAGGGCGTGCGCAAGTCCGCGCCCGCCGAGAACGCCTTGTCGCCCGAGGCCGTCAGGATCGCGACCCACAGCGCCGAGTCGGCCTCGAAGCGGTCGAACACCTCGGACAGTTCGAAATGCGCCTCGGCGTGGAGGGCATTGCGCAACTCGGGGCGGTCGATGGTGATGGTCATGACGCGACCGTCCGTCGCCACCTTGCAGAACTGCGTGTCCATGGATGTCCTCTTCCTTTCGCGCCGTGGTTGAAAGCGGCGTCGCAAGCGGGCACCGTGGCGCAATGCGACAAGCCTCGACCATCCTTTCCATCGATACGCCGGGCCGCGGGTTCACCGAAATCACACGGGCGATGGCCGAGTGGCTGGCGCAGACCGGCATCGAGGAGGGCCTTCTGACCCTGCTGTGCCGCCACACTTCGGCCTCGCTGCTGATCCAGGAGAACGCCGCGCGCGAAGTGCGGGTGGACCTTGCCGCATGGCTCGACCGGCTGGCACCCGAAGGCACCCACTATGCCCATGACGACGAGGGACCGGACGACATGCCCGCGCATCTCAAGGCGACGCTGACGGGGGTGAACCTGCAGATCCCGGTCATCGACGGAGGCATGGCGCTGGGCACCTGGCAGGGCCTCTATCTGGCCGAACACCGCCGCCGACCGCATCGCCGGGAGATCGCGGTGCATTTGATCGGGGAATAACGCTGTCAGACACGACGGAATGGCCCGTTACGACGGCGGTTTACCTTGCCAAGCCATCCGCTTGTCACAATAAGGGCCCATGCAGGAAAATCGTATTGCGCCTCCCGTCCGTATCCAGGGCAACCTCCTCGCCATAGGAGAGCGGCGGCTGCTCAATTGGCTTTGTGCGCGCATGCCCGCCTGGGTGAAGCCCGACCTACTGACCGCGATCGGCATGGTCGGCGCGGTTCTCATCTTCGCCGGGTACGCCACCAGCCTGCTCGACGAGGACTGGCTGTGGCTGTGCATGCCGGGTTACCTGCTGCACTGGTTCGGCGATTCGATGGACGGTAGCCTCGCCCGCTTCCGCCATATCGAGCGGCCTCGCTACGGCTATTTCCTCGACCACAGCTGCGACGGCATCGCGACTTTCCTGATCCTGCTCGGCATCGGCGTGAGCCCCTATGTGCGGCTGGAAGTCTCGCTGATCGCCATGGTCGGCTACCTGCTGCTGTGCATTCACGCCTTCCTCGCGGTTCGCGTGCTGGGCGAGATGCGACTGTCGTACCTCAACGCCGGGCCGACCGAGCTGCGCCTGATCCTGATCTCGCTGACGTTCGCGATGCTGATCCTCGGCGACAAGCAGCGCGACATGGAAGCGATGACCGGTTTCGACTGGTTCGTCGGCAGCGTCGGCGTGGTGCTGATCGGCCTGTTCGTGGTGCAGACCGCGCGGTCGGTGCGCAAGCTGGCGCATATCGATCCGGCGAAGTGACCGCACAAGGTTACCTGTAACGCTTCGTAAGTTCTTGTAAAATCCGCCCCTGTTCACCTGAACTTCAGGCGACGGGGTGTCTTCACGGTCCCAAGGCGGGTGCGACGCCTATCGGCCACTTCGGCCGATCCGAGAACAGGGACTACCCGTGAACAAGACCAGCATGACCATCCTCGCCGCCCTTGCGCTGGGCGCTTTCGCACCGTCCGTCGCCGGCGCGCAGACCGCGCAGCACGACACGCACACCGCCGCCAAGCCGGTGGCGAAGAAGACCACGACCGTGCGCAAGACCACCGTGTCGAAGAAGCAGGCCGCCAAGAAGGTCACCTGCCGCTATCAGGTGCAGCACGGCAAGAAGGTCAGGGTCTGCAAGTAATCAGGCTGCGAAAGCGGACCGCCACCGAGTACCCCCTGCGTTCGGCAGGGGAGGCGTCCGCTTTTCGCATCCTGTACCGTCCCGGGCTCGACCCGGGATCGGGGCGCACAAGCGCCTACGGTCCCGGGTCGAGTCCGGGACGGCAACACATCAGCGATGCAATAAAGGTCAGCCCTGCGAGGGAAGCTGCGCGAATGCGGCCTGGAAGGTGTCGCTGGGCAGGCTGGGCTTCTGCTCGGCATTGCTGCCGGGCGCGTAGATGAAGCCGAAGGTCGGGCTGGTGCGCAGGCCCATCGACTGGGTCGGGGCGTACCACACGCGAACGCTGCTCCAGTCGCCGTTAGCCGAGACGTCTTCGGCCATGGCCGACTTCTCGATCATGCCGGGGCGCGACCAGTTGGCGTGGTTCAGAACCACGTGGCGCTCATCGACGACCTTGCTGACGACGGCGACATGGCCCACCGGCATCGCGCCGGTCGCCTTGAACACCAGCACCGAGCCGGTCATAGGCGTCTTGCCGCGCGCATACGTGCCCTCGGCCTGACCCCACCAGGTCGCTGCGTTGCCGTGCAGGTCGATGGCCGAGTGTTCCCGCGCATAAGGTGCGCACTGAAGCGGACGGGCCATGGCCGGCTGGGTGAACAAAGCAACAGCGGCCAGAGCGAGTGCGGGAACGAATTTCATGGACCGGAGTTATAACGCGCAACTCTTGCTGCGATAGCGAAGGAGCCGGGCAGTCACCGCCCCTCCCGCACGGTTCATCGCACTGTCCACAAGCGACGAAATGCGGCGAAGCGATTGGCCGCAAGATTCTGGAACAACTAGGCAAATTTTGCCGGGTCGGGGCCGAATCGTCCCCCTGCCGCCGTCATTCCCGCGAAGGCGGGAACCCATCTCCTGAAGTGGCCGACCGCACCGTCATCAGCTGATCCCCGCCTTCGCGGGGATGACCATCAGTTTTTTTCAAGCAAGGTGACGGATCAAATGGCCCCCCCCCACTCCGTCATTGCGAGCGAAGCGAAGCAATGACGAATGCGGTGAGGCTCAGCTCGCCAGAGCCAGCTTCGCCGCTTCCTCGCGCACGACGCGGGGCTGGTCGGGCCAGATGCCGCGGGTGTCGTAGACCAGCTTGGTCGCGCGCTCGGCCAGCGGGACGACGCGGAAGACGTCGTGGTCGACCAGTACGATCAGAATCTCGCAGGTCTCCAGCGCCTCGTCGATGTCGATCTGGGTGACGCCGGTGTCGGTGAACTCGATCGGCAGTTCGGCGGCATAGGGCTCGACGATCGAGACCCGGTCGCCGAACTTGCGGGCGATGCGGCTGGCAACGAAGCGCGCCGGGCTCTCGCGGAAGTCGTCGATGTTGGCCTTGAAGGCGAGGCCGAGGCAGGCGATCCGCGCATCCGGCTGCGCTTCGATCAGCGCTTCGGCCTTGGCGATGACGTGATGCATCTTGCCGTCGTTGACGCCGCGCGCGGTGCGGATCAGCGGGGTTTCCTCGGGCGCACCGTGGACGATGAACCAGGGGTCCACCGCGATGCAGTGACCGCCGACGCCGGGCCCGGGCGAGAGGATGTTGACGCGTGGGTGGCGGTTGGCGAGGCGGATCACCTCCCACACGTCCAGCCCCATGCTGTCCGACACGATCGACAGTTCGTTGGCGAAGGCGATGTTGACGTCGCGGTAGGCGTTCTCGACCAGCTTGGTCATCTCGGCCGAGCGCGCATCGGTGGTGACGCATTCGCCGCGCACGAAGCGCTTGTAGAAGGCCAGCGCCTTGCGCGCGCAGCGCGGGGTGATGCCGCCGATCGAGCGGTCGTTGTTGGTCAGTTCCTCGAGGATGCGACCGGGCAGCACGCGCTCGGGGCAGTAGGCGATCGAGATGTCGGGCGTCTCGCGCGTCAGGCCGGGGATCTTCAGGTCCGGGCGCATCTGCGCGATCATGTCGCGCATCTTCTCGGTGGTGCCGACCGGCGAGGTCGATTCGAGGATCACCACGTCGCCCGCCTTGAGCACCGGCGCGATCTTGCGGCCTGCCGCCAGGACATAGGAAATGTCCGGCGCGTGGTCGCCCTTCTCGTCCTTCTCGAAGGGCGTCGGCACCGCGATCACGAAGACGTCGGCGGGCTCCACCTCCAGCGAGGCCGAGAGCAGCCCGCGCGAAACGACGCCCTGCACGAGACCGTCGAGATCGACTTCCTCGATATGGATCTCGCCGCGATTGATGGTGTCCACCACCTTCCGCGACACGTCGAGGCCCAGCACCTTGCTGCCCGAACGGGCGATCACGGCGGCGGTGGGAAGTCCGATGTAGCCGAGGCCGACGACGCAGACCGAAGGTGAAGAGCTTGTCCTGCTCATTACTATGCTCCGTGATTTTGCTGGGAAGCCTGCCGGCTAGGAATGGCGCGCAGCCCGGGCTGGTTGCCCCGTGCAAGCGTCATGACGACGCCAGCAGGCTTCCCAGCAAAACCCCGAAGGGGCGGGCCGCTTTTGGCCCATCGCTGCGTTGCTCGTCGAGCACAATGTGCCGGCATTGCGTTCTCCTCGCGCCTTGCGCTGGGCCAAAATCGGCTCCGTCCCGGAGCATCGTAATGAGCAGGACAAGCTCTCTTGTCAGATTTCATTGGCAAGCAGCTCCAGGATGCGGCGCGAAGTCTGCCCGTCCCCGAAGGGATTGTGGGCGCGCGCCATGGCCTCGTAGGCGCTCTTATCGTCGAGCAGGGTTGATAATTCGGTAACGATCCGGCGCGCATCGGTGCCGACGAGTTTCGCGGTGCCCGCCTCGACGCCTTCGGGCCGCTCGGTGGTCTCGCGCATCACCAGCACCGGCTTGCCGAGGGCGGGGGCCTCCTCCTGCACGCCGCCCGAATCGGTGAGCATGATCTCGCTGATCGCCAGCAACCGGGCGAAGTGGGGGTAGTCGAGCGGCTCGATCAGCGCGACGTTGTCGAGGCTGGAGAGGCGCTCGTTCATCACCTTGCGCACGTTCGGGTTGAGGTGGACGGGGAAGATCACCGCCGTGTCGGGGCGCGATGCGATCTCGCGGATGGCCTGCGCGATCTGCTCCATGCCCTCGCCGAAGTTCTCGCGGCGGTGGCTGGTGACGCCGATGATGCGCTTTCCTGCGAAGCGCGCCTCCAGTTCGGCGAGGCCCGAAGCAAGCGCGGGGTTGCGCTCGATCTCCGCCGTCACCCAGTGCAGCGCGTCGATCACGGTATTGCCGGTGACGTGGACGCGATCGGCGGCCACGTTCTCGCGCAGCAGCGCCGCCTCGCTGGTGGTGGTGGGCGCGAAGTGCAGGCTGGCCATGGCGCCGATGATCTTGCGATTCACCTCCTCGGGCCAGGGATGGTAGATGTTGTAGCTGCGCAGCCCCGCCTCGACGTGATCGACCGGCAACTTGCGGTAATAGGCCGCGAGCGCGCCCGACATGGCGGTGGCGGTGTCGCCCTGCACGATGACGCGGTCAGGCTTCACCGCGTCCATTACCTTGCCCAGCCCCGTGAGCAGGTTCGCCGTCAGCGCATCGAGCGTCTGGTCGGGCTGCATCACGTCGAGGTCATGATCGGGCACGATTCCGGCAATATCCAGCACCTGATCGAGCATCTGGCGATGCTGCGCCGAGACGCAGACCACGCACTCGAACCGGGGATCGGCCTTGAGCGCATGGACGACGGGGAACAGCTTGATGGCTTCCGGGCGCGTGCCGAAAACGACGAGGATGCGTGCAGTCATGCGGCGGTGCCTAGCAGGCGTGTGTTAAATGGAGACTAAAGCCGTTTCATTTCGCCAGAGTATAGCGGCCGTCGATACTCGTACCCGCCGTGCAATAATCATCCGCGTGCGGCTGGTGCCCGGCTTCAGCATAGGACAGCTGGAAGGCATCCTTGCCGCTGGGGGTGAAGACCAGCATCGGCAACCCTTCTTCCAGCGAGGCGACGGTCCAGGTCTGCTTGTCGTCGTCGCGGCTCATGACCCCATCCAACGTGCAGGACGGGCGCCCCTTGAAGGACAGCGAAATGACCAGCATCGCCTTGCCGTCGATTAGCGGGACGATCCGCACGGGGCCGGAATAGCCCGCTTCTCCCCGCGAGAACTGCCCTGACGGGAACGGCAGGAAAGGAATGCGCGCGTGCTTGCCCTCGGCAAAATTGAGGCGGGTTTCGCGGCGCTTCAGGGCGCGGGTGATGCAGTGCTGGTCACGGCAATGCTCGGCGCGACCCCGTGCCTGCCCGATGGCGGCGGAATAGACCTGCGCATGTGCGGGTTTGTCGAGAGTCTTCTTCAGCCAGTCGAGCTGCGCATCCTCCCGCCTGGCCAGTTCGGCTGCCTTGGCCTTGGACTGCGGGCTCGGGTCGATCTTGGCGGCGGGCGGCGGTTCGGCACCCGCATCCGATTCGGGATTGCACGCGGTCAGAGCGAACAGAGGAGCAGCCAGCGAAACCAGCGTCAGGGCGAAGCGGCGGGGGAGCATCGTCACGCCGGCCAGCCTATCCCCGCCTTTCCACGTGGACAACCCCGCAAGAGGCCCTTGCCCGCCTGCGCCGCTTGGGTAACATCCGCGCCATGTCTATCCTCAGCGACAAGTGGATCCGCCAGCAGGCCCAGGAACACGGCATGATCGAGCCGTTCGTAGAGGCGCAGCGGCGTGACGGGTGCATTTCCTACGGGCTCTCCTCCTATGGCTACGACGCCCGCGTCGCGCCCGAGTTCAAGATCTTCACCAATGTCGATTCGGCGGTGGTCGATCCCAAGGACTTCGCGGCGAATTCCTTCGTGGACCGCACCACCGACGTCTGCGTGATCCCGCCCAACTCCTTCGCGCTGGCCCGCACGGTCGAATACTTCCGCGTGCCGCGCGACGTTCTGGTCATCTGCCTTGGCAAGAGCACTTATGCACGCTGCGGCATCATCGTGAACGTCACCCCGCTGGAGCCGGGCTGGGAAGGCCACGTGACGCTCGAATTCTCGAACACCACCCCCCTGCCCGCCAAGATCTACGCCAACGAGGGCGCGTGCCAGTTCCTGTTCCTCAAGGGCAACGAACCGTGCGAGACGAGCTATGCCGACCGCGCGGGCAAGTACATGGGCCAGCGCGGGGTGACGCTGCCGCGGCTCTGATAGGGAACAATACTCTCAGGGAACAATACTGGGCTAAACCCGCTTCTCCCGGCATAAAACAGGCCGGGAGAAAAGCCGTGTCGAAGATTGCCGCGATAATCGGGCGCATCCTGATCGCCCTCATCTTCATATTTTCCGGGGCGGGCAAGCTCGCCGACATATCCGCGACCGAAACGATGATCGTCGCCGCCGGCCTGCCCTCGGGCCTTGCCATTCCCACCGGGCTGTTCGAACTGCTGGCGGGCCTGTGCCTCGCCGCCGGGTTCATGGTGCGTCTGGTGGCGGTGCTGCTGGCCGGGTTTACCGCGCTGACGATCCTGTTCTTCCACGCACAGTTCGGCGATCCGATGCAGCGCGTCATGGCGCTCAAGAACCTCGCGATCATCGGCGGGCTCGCGCTGGCCTTCGCGCATAGCCAGATGTGGAGCCACTACTACGCCATCACCCGCGAACGCCGGGGCGAGATCGCCGCGCGCGATGCCGATGCCCGGGTGCGCGACGCCGAACTGCGCGCCGCCCGCGCAGAAGCCCGCGCCGACGTGCTGGCGCAGGGCCAGACCGCAGCGGTCTACGAAACGACCGACGGCGTTCCCGAAGTCCGCCGTACCGGCTGGCGCAATCGCCGCTGGTTCGACTGGTGAAGGCCGACGATGACCGCCATATCGGTAGCATGATCCCGCCCGACCAGCGCCAGTTCGGCATAGTACGGCATGACAATGCGGATGGCGTAGCGGCAACCGGCGGCATCGGTGTCATGGTATGCGAACTGGACGGGCCTACGCAGATCTGAACGGTTCGAAGATGCTGAAAGACATGGAACGCTGCCCCCTCAATCGGAAACGGAAGGAAGCCCAAGCAGCCGGCGCGCGCAGTCGACGAAGACCTCGCGCAGTTCGGGGGGCAACGGTTCGAGCACGCGGCGGCGCACTTCGAGCAGTTCGGGTACCATGTCCTCCAGCATCGACCGGCCCGTGCGGGTCAGGTGGATACGATAGAGCCGCGCATCGCGCTCGTCGCGGCGGCGCTCGATCAGGTCCTGCTCCTGAAGGCGCGCCAGCATCCCGGCCATCGTGTTACGATCCCACCCGGTGACTTCGGACAGGCGCTGCTGGCTGGCCTCCGGGTTGTCGCGGATGGCCCAGAGAACCACGAACTGCTGGCGGGTGACGGTGATCTTCTCGGCCAGGACTTCGTGGAAGATGTCGTGCGCGCGCTGGGTGCAGCGGCGCAGCAGGTGGCCGGGGGACTGCCAATAGTCGAAATCTTGGAGGATCGGCGCTTGCGGCTCCTGATCTGGCACGACGCGCGCGGCCTCTTCATCGCCCGAAGTACAGAACTGCCAGATGCGGGCGATGGCGCGTTCGTCCGGTTCCTCTACGGCGACCGGGGAGATGGCGCTTCCGGGTGCGGCGAGGCGGGCGGTTTCCTCCCATTGCCAGAGCCGGGCGAGCGCGGTGTCGATGCTTCGGCCTATTGCCAGCGCGCCCCGTCGGCCCAGGCCCGCCAGCGCGCCTTCACCCAACTGAGCGAGCACCGCCGCCGATTCGTCCAGCGGGGGTTGCTGCGCCATTGCTGCGCCGACATGCGGCGGCAGGGCGCGCAACACCGCCCCCGCTTCCGGGCGGGCCAAGTAGATCGCGCGGTGCAGTTCGGCTCCGGTCGGCGCCTCTTCAGGAACCGGCCCGGCCAGCGGCACGACGATCAGCGGCGTGCGCGTGGTCAGCAGGCCCAGCGGCATGTCGGGCGAGATGAGGAAGCGGTGCGCATCCAGCCGCACGCTGCATTCGCCTTCGGCACGCACCATGCCGTGACGCGCCAGTGCACGTCCCGCCATGCGCAGGCGTCGGCCGAGCGCCTCGACGAAGAAGTGGCCGTCCTGCGACGCGCCGGTATGCATGCCTTCCAGCGGAAGATTGGCTACTGTGCCGGCCATGGTCATTCTGCCTCTTGATCCTGCCTGGCCGGTCTTGCATGCCGGTTCCCTGGTCGCAACCATTGCCCGGAGGTCGCAGCCAGCGCAATCGCCGCGCATACGGTAATATAATAGGCCGGCATCATACGGTCATCGAACATGCGCGTCGTCCACGTCAGGGTGAAGGGCGCCAGCCCGCCGAACAGCAGCACGCCCAGATTGTAGCATAGGGCGATGCCGGTCGAGCGCATGCGCATGGGATAGAGCGAGGCCAGCAGGCCCGGCGTCGGCCCCCAGATCAGGCTGATGGCGATCGTGCACAGTGCCTGGGCCACCAGCAGGCTGCCAAGGCTGGGCGCGGCGAGCACATAAGCCAGCAGCGGCCAGGCCAGCATGCCGAATGCCGCCGCGCCGGAGGTGAAAAGCGGCCACGCACCCCAGCGGTCCGCCAGCACTCCCACCCCGAAGGTCAATCCCACCAGCAACAGCCCGCACAGGGCGCTGCCGGTCATCGCGGCAGAGACGTCCAGCCCCAGTTGCCCGGTGACGAACACTGGCAGATAGACGAACCAGACGTATTGCGAGGCGGTGCCGATCACCACGATGCCAAGTCCCGCCAGCACACGGGCGCGATGCCGTTCGACCAGTTCGGACAGCGGCTGCGCGCCGGTTCGTCCTTGCGGCGGTGGCGGCTGGAAGGCAGGCGATTCCCCCACAGAGCGGCGCAGGTAGAAGCCCACGGGACCGATCAGCGCACCGGCCAGAAACGGCAGGCGCCAGCCCCATTGACTCAATTGCCGGGCGTCCAGGAACGAGGACAGCGCGGCCACACTGGCGGCAGCGAGCGCCATCGCGAAGGCCTGTGTGCACATCTGCAGGCTGCCGTGGCGCATGCGGGCGCGGCGCGGGGCCCATTCGGTCAGCATCGCGGTGGCGGTGGCGAATTCGGCCCCTACCGAAAGTCCCTGCACCAGCCGTGCGCCGATCAGCAGCAGCGGTGCGGCAAGGCCGATGCTGGCGTGAGGAGGGATCAGTCCGATCGCCATGGTGGAGCCCGCCATCAGCGCCAGCATCAGGGTGAGCGCCGGCTTGCGCCCCCTGCGGTCGGCATAGATCGCGAACAGCATTCCGCCCGCCGGACGCACCACGAAGGAAACTGCGAAGCTGCCGCTGGCCATCAGCAGCGAAAGCCCCGGATCGCTTGCCGAGAAGAACACCGGTGCGATGATCCCGGCCAGAAATCCATAAACCAGGAAGTCGTACCATTCGAACCCGTTGCCGAGGATCGAGGCGATCACCGCCCGGCGCCGCGCCGGCGCGAGCGCGTCTCCCGCCGTCATGCGGGTGTGACTGCGGGAGAACGGTATGCGCGCCTGTACGCCGTACCGGGATGCTGGAGAGATCTTTCCACTGGCCGGGCATAGCAAAACGGGAAGCGGATAAAAACATACTTGACGCATACGTCCTATTTCCATCACAGTTTATGCATAACAAGAATGCAGGGCGGACAAGGACACAGCGACCAATAGGGGGCCGTTTTCATGAGGGTTACGCGTTTTGTCCGCTTGATTGCGGGCGCATCTTTTGTTGCCTGCGCCATGGCGCAGGTGTCCGCTCACGCACAGGATGCCCCAGCTGAGCAGCTGGGCGATCCGGCCAACGAGATCATCGTCACCGGCACCAATATCCGCGGCGCTCAACCAGTAGGCAATTCGGTGCTGTCGATCGCTTCGGACGACGTACTGCGCAGCGGCCGCTCCACGGTGGGCGATTTCCTGCGAGAACTGCCGTCCAACTTCGCGGGCGGCGTCGGCATGAGCGACAACACGCAAGGCGGCCAGGACGCCAGCGTCGCCGGCTCCAATCTCACGGGCGGTCAGGGCGTCAACCTGCGCGGACTGGGGTCGCTGTCGACGCTGGTGCTGGTCAACGGACGCCGCGTGGCCGCGGCCGGGCAATATGGCGATTTCGTCGACATCTCGACGATCCCGACAGCCGCCATTGCCCGCATGGAAGTGCTTCAGGACGGCGCTTCGGCGGTCTACGGTTCGGATGCGGTAGGCGGCGTCGTCAACATCATCCTCAAGGACCGCGACGAAGGCCTGCGCACGTCCGCGCGGCTGGGCACCACCACCCAGGGCGGCGGCGCTGAAGCCATGCTCAGCGCCAGCTACGGGACCAGCTGGGCCACCGGCCACATGTTCGCGGCCTATGAATTCCAGGCACGTCAGCGCGTTCGTGCCGATCAGCGCAGCATCTACAACGGCGGCGACTTCAGCGACCGTGGCGGCATCAACTGGCCACAGTACACGGCGCGCGCGGGCACGGCGGCGAACATCTTCAGCGGCACGGCATCGGCCACCGGCACGGTGATCGCATCGGTTCCGGGCGGCAATGGCGAAGGGCTGACCACCAGTTCGCTGGTGCCGGTGACCGACGGCGCGGGCAACACCTACAACCCTTGGGAAAACATCGACATCTTGCCCAAGACCAAGCGTCACAGCTTCTATCTTGCCGCCGCGCAGGACCTGAGCGATGCCGTGGAGGTCTTCGGCGACGTGCGCTACACCTATCGCTCGTCGAACTACAACCAGGGCTATGCAACGCTTTACGGCACAGTCCCCTCGACCAGCCCTTATTACATCGCCGGTTCCACCAACAACTTCGGCGTTCGCATCGACGATGAAGGGTTGGTGCGCGACGCGGCGGTGAAAAGCCTTGCCGGCAGGCTCGGCCTGCGCGCCGATCTTGGTGGCGGCTGGAATGCCGAAGTCCAGGGTTCCTACAGCCGCGAGGTGCAGACCCGCTACGCCACCACACTGCGCGACAGCAATATCTACGACCGCGTCGCCAGCGGCACCACCACCGCGCAGGCGCCGGCCTCGACGATCTGCGCGCTATCGGGCCTCAACAGCAGCAACATCGGCTCGGTGGCGGGTGGCGGGACGGCGGCGCAGCAGTATTGCGCGGCGCAGATCTACACCGCGTTCAACCCCTATTCCACCGAAGCCCTGTCGCAGACGGTGCTGGACCAGCTGATCGGCTATGAAAGCCTGCGCTATGTCTCGTGGCTGGCGCAGGCCAGCGCCAAGGTGGACGGCACGCTGTTCAGCCTGCCCGGCGGCGACGTGAAGGTCGCGCTTGGCGGCGACTACCGCAAGGAGCACATCGGCGGCAGTCTGGATTTCAACTACCGCAGCATCGACCCCGTCAGCGTGACCTACGGCACCACCGAGCGCGAGGTTTCTGCGGTCTACGGCGAAATCTCGGTGCCGATCTTCTCGGAAGCCAATGCGCTGCCGCTACTGCGCACGCTCAGCCTGGCAGGCGCGGTGCGGTATGAACACGGCAAGGGCCTCGGCGGCTTCGATACCGTCAACCCCAAGTTCGGGATCGACTGGTCGCCGCTGCCGGGCCTCAAGCTGCGCGGCAGCTGGGGCACTTCGTTCCACGCTCCGCCGATGCGCTATGCCTACGACGGCGTACAGCCCACGCAGGGCGGCAACGGCGCCTTCACCAACGCCGGGCTCTACACCGCGCCGTGCGACACCACGCTGGTGCGACTCAACGGGGTGTCGGGCACGCCGGGCGGTTCGGGCAACTGCACCTTCACCGCGATCGTGGTGTCGGGCGGTGCCGGTCCCACGCTCAAGCCGGAAAAGGCCACCACCTGGACGCTGGGCGGTGATTTCGAGCCGGAATTCATCCCTGGCCTGAAGATCAGCGCCAGCTACTTCAACATCAAGATCGACGATCGCATCGTGCGTATCCAGGCGGGGACGCTGGGCGGCATCCTGTCCAGCTACTTCGCCACCGGAAGTTCGCCCTATGCCGCGGTGCTGGACTTCAACCCTTCGCTGGCTACGGTGGAGGCGCTGATGGCCGATCCGCGCTACATCGGCCAGAGCGGCCTCGGCCCGACGCAGAGCGCATCGGACGTGGCGGCGATCATCTATGCCACGCAGACCAACCTGTCGCAGCTGAAGATGGACGGGTTCGACCTGTCCGCGAACTACAAGCTGGAAACCGCCAGGGCAGGCACGTTCGGGCTGTTCTTCAGCGGCACGCGCCTGCTGAGCTACAAGATCCAGGCCTCGCCCGGTTCCGCCTTCGTCGACCAGCTGGGCAAGTACAGCGCGGTGGGCAACCCGGTGAAGTTCCGTTCGCGGCAGGGTATTTCGTGGGATATCGGCCGCTTCTCGCTGACGGGCACGATGAACTACGTCAGCTCCTATGAATGCGAATCGGGCTGCTACGTGCCCAGCGCCACCGGCTCGCCGGTGCTCAACACCACACCGATCCCGATCAAGGCCTGGACCACGTTCGACCTTCAGGCAGGTGTCGGGCTGGGCGGGCTGAACCCCCTGCTAAAGGATGCCGGGCTGACACTTTCGGTGGTGAACATCGCCGACAAGCGGCCGCCGTTCATCGATGCGGGCACGGCGGTCAACGATCCGATCCCCGACCCCTACGACGCAGCGAACGCTACCGTCATCGGCCGCACCGTGGCGCTCACCTTCACGACGCTGTTCTGATGCGCCGTCTGTTCGCTGCGGCTACCCTCGCCGCCTGCCTGCCCGCCTGCGCAACTCCAGCGCAGGCGGGACCGGCCGTTACCCCCAATCCTGGCGCCCATCCCGTCGCCTTGCCGGGAACCAGCCAGTGGGACATGACTTCGGCCGACGGCCAGCGCCATTATCGCGTGATGATGGCGGTGCCGCCGGGGGGCGCCCCCGCTGCCGGATGGCCGGTGATATATGTCCTCGACGGCAATGCCTTCTTCGCGACCACGGTGGAGGCGGTCCGGCTGGAGGCGTTCCTCGCGCGCTATCAGCCCGCCATCGTGGTGGGGCTGGGTTACGATACCGACAAGCCGATCGATATCGTCTCGCGCAATTTCGACTATACCCCGCCGACCGGCCCCGCGCCCGAGTATGACGAACGCAATCCCGAACGCCTCGCGGGGGGAGCGGAAAGCTTCGTCACGTTCCTTGAGACTCAGGTGAAGCCTGCCGTCGCCGCGCGCGCAACCGTGGACAAGGGACGTCAGGCGCTGTTCGGCCACTCCTATGGCGGCCTGTTCGCGACTTACGTCTACCTGCGCCACCCCGGCCTGTTCGACCATGTGGCGGCGGCCAGCGCATCCTTGTGGTATCGGCACTTCCACATCCCCGGCATTGCGGCTGCGGGCGCGCCCGCGGGCGGCTACAAGGGCAGCCTGCTGCTGATGGTGGGAGAGAACGAGCAGACCGCCAGCCCCGACGAGATCGCCATGCTCGGCCCCGATCGTGTCCGCGCCCTGGCCGCACTCAAGCAAGTGGACAACGCGCGCGACCTGGCTGCAAAACTCGATGCGGCCGGTGCCGACGTGCGTTTCCACATGTTCGAGGGTGAGACGCACGCCTCCGTCGTTCCCGGCGCGATCAGCCGCGCCGTCCGTTTCTTCCTTCGCGCGCCGACCATGGCGCCCGCTCCCCCGTCCAAGGAGAAGTGATCGTGTTGCTTTCCCGCCTTGCCCCGGCCTGCCTGCTTTTGGCCCCTCTTGCCGTTGCGCTGCCCGCCTGCGCGCAGCAGGCACCCGTCGCCAGCACGGAAGCGCCACCGGTCCCCAGCGGCAGGGATTACGCCGCGATGACGCCCGAGCAGCGCTATGCCTTGCGCCTGCGGATCCGCGCGCTGCCCGAAGACGTGCGCAAGCCCTGGCTGGCCCAGCTCAAGGCCAACGTCGATTCGCTGCCCGACGACATCCACAACGCGCTGCATGACGAACGCAACGCGATGGATGCCAAGAACGGCACGAAGCCCGTCGAATGAAAGCGCTTCTCCTCGCAAGCTGCCTTGCCGCCAGCACCTTGAGCATGGCCGCCGTGCCGGTCGCCGCGCAAACGAGTACGCCTGCGCCAAGGCCCGTCGAAGTGGTCGAACTCAAAGGGCCGCAGGACCGCGCCTATCGCATCAGCATCGCGATACCCGATGGCCCGGCCCCGGCATCCGGCTTCCCGGTGGTCTATGTGCTCGATGCCAATGCACTGTTCCCCACGGTGCGCGATTCCGCGCGCATGCAAAGCTTTCGCCCGAGCTGGACCGGGATCGAACCTGCCGTCGTGGTCGGCATCGGCTATCCCACCGAAGCGCTGTTCGATGTGCCCGCGCGCACGTTCGACCTGACGACGCCGCTGCCCGATACCGGCAAGCCCGGGCCCAGGACCGGTGGGGCGAACGCCTTCCTGGCCTTTATCGAACAGCAGGTGAAGCCGCTGGTCGCGGGCAAGGCCCCGCTCGACAAGGGCAAGCAGACGCTGCTGGGTCATTCGCTGGGCGGCCTGTTCGTGCTGCACACGCTGTTTTCGCATCCGCAGGACTTCACGAACTACGTCGCGATCAGCCCGTCGGTCTGGTGGAACGAAGGTAGCCTGTTCACCGAGGCGGAGGCTTTCGTGCGCCGGCCGCTGGCAGGCCACCCGCGCCTGCTGATGACGATCGGCGAATACGAACAGCCCCTCAGCCCCGCCGCGCGCGCGGCTTCGGCAGCGGCAGAACAGCAGGCGGCGCTGGAGAAGTTCGCGATGGTCGATGGCGTGACACGCATGGCAAAGGTGCTTGGCGGTAAGAGCGGGCTGACCGTGCGCCACAAGGTGCTTCAGGGCGAGGATCACGGCTCCAGCGCGGCGGTTGGGGCCGGGCTCGGCCTGCGTTTCGCGCTGTTGCCCGACGCCCAGTTCGAACCGGGCCGATGAGAGCGCCGGACACCGCGCGCTATTCGCGAACGGCGATGGCGTTGCACTGGGCAGGCGCGCTGGCGGTCGCGGCCAATCTCGCGGCCGGGTACTGGATGGAAGGCCGCCCGCGCGGGCCTGAAAAGATGGATGCCTTCCAACTGCACATGTCGCTGGGGATGATGGTGCTGCTGCTCAGCCTGGTGCGTGCGGGCTGGCGGCTGGTATCGCCGCCGCCGCCGTTGCCCGCTTCGGTCAGCCCGGCACAGCGTAGCCTGCTCCATGCCGTTCATGCCGGGTTCTATGCGCTGCTGGTGCTGCTGCCGATGTCCGGGTGGGTGATCGCCTCGGCATCGCCACTCGATCTGCCCAAGCACTGGTTCGGCCTGTTCCCCTGGCCCGATCTGCCGCTGGAAACCTCGCGGCCTACCGCCCGTGCGGCGGCCGGTGCCCACGGACTGCTGGTCAAGGCGCTGTGGGCGCTGCTGGCGCTGCACCTTGCCGGAGCCCTGCGTCACATCGTCACGCGCGACGGTCTTGCCGCGCGCATGATCCCTTTCCTTTCCCGACAGGGTCGTTGATCCGATGCCGTTTTTCCGATCCTTTCCGCCGCTTTACGCCGTGTTGCTCGCCTGCTGTTCGGTGCAGGCGCAAGCTCAAGTTCAGGCCCAACAGGCAGAGCCAGCCGTAGATGCCGCCGTTGCCAGGGTTTCGCCGCGCGTGGTGAACTGGCGGCGCGATATCCACCAGCACCCCGAACTGGGCAATCACGAGACGCGCACCGCCGCGCTGGTGGCGGCGCATCTGCGCGCGCTCAAGTTCGATGAGGTGCGTACCGGCATCGCCCATACCGGCGTCATCGGCGTGCTGCGCGGTGCGCATCCGGGCAAGGTGGTGGCCTTGCGCGCCGATATGGACGCGCTGCCGATCAAGGAAGCGACCGGCCTGCCGTTCGCCTCGACCACCGTGGTCGACGTCAACGGCACGCCGACCCCGGTGATGCACGCCTGCGGCCACGATGCGCATGTCGCGATGCTGATGGGCGCCGCCGAAGTGCTGTCCCGCATGCGCGAAAGCATCCACGGCACGATCCTGTTCGTGTTCCAGCCCGCAGAGGAAGGCGTGAAGGGCGAGGAAGCGGGCGCCGCGCTGATGGTAAAGGAAGGCGCCTTTGCCACGATCAGGCCGGACGCCATCTTCGGCCTTCATGTTGAGCCCGGCCAGGTCGGCAGGGTGGACGTGCGAGCGGGACCGTTCCTCTCCAGTTCGTCCTCGATCTATATCGACCTTGCGGGGCGCCAGACCCATGCCGGTCGTCCGTGGGAGGGCACCGATCTGGTCAACATGAGCGCAGACGTGGTCAAGGGCATGAGCACGATCGCGGCGCGGCGTTTCAACGTTTTCGAGTTTCCGAACGTGATTTCCATCGGTGCGCTTCAGGCCGGCAACCGCGTCAACGTTCTGCCCGGACAGGCGACGCTGGAAGGCACCATCCGCACTTTCAGCGCAGAGCGCCGCGACGCCATCAAGGGCGAGATCGATACGCTGGTCACGGGTCTGGCGGCAACGTACGGCGCAAAGGCTGACGTGCGCTTCCACGATGAAAACCTGGTGACCGCCAACGATCCCGCGCTTCTCGCCACGATCCTGCCAGCCCTGCGGCAGGCAGCAGGCCCCGCCGGCGTCGATACCGAAGCACTCTATCGCGGCGCGGCGGAGGACTTTTCGGCCTTCGAGACGCAAGTGCCGGGGGTCTATTACATCCTTGGCTCGACCCCGCACTTCACCACCAAGGCCGATGCCCCGACCAACCACAGCGACCGCTTCGACATCGACGAGGCGGTGCTGCCGATTGGCGTCAAGGCGCATGTGCTGACTGCTCTTGCATTCCTGAGCGCGGGGCTGCCACAATAGTGAACGCAGCTCAGTTGCCGTTCGTCCGCCGTCGAACCGGTTACGTCATTCAACCGCCGATTTCCGCGCCCCCAAAAACGAACAGTCCGCAATTTTCTCATGACTGCCGCCAAGAACGGCCGCATCGGGAGCTATTGCCCTCCTGGCCTTTGCCTTGATCGGGCGGCGAACGGCTAGTGCCCCGACGAATGGCCGATCGAAACGCGCGATGTGCGCGACGATCAGATCGGATCCGTAGTCCAGTCCGGTGGTCTCGACATCAATCGCGGCTCCGATCCGAGTGCGAGCGCCAGGCACCGGGCGATGAAACCCTGCCACCGGAAGAAGCTTGCGCAGCACACGGTATTCGGGATTTTCGGCCAGCAGCGAAGCGGCTCGATAAATCGCGGTGCGCTCAGCTGGTCGAGCCGTGCAAGGTGATGCAGGTCAGTTCGGAAGGCTTACCCAATCTTAGAGCAAACCCAGGCCAGATCCCGGTGCCATTGTTGACGTAGAGGGCCATGTCGCCAACGGCATAGTGGCCCGAGACGAAGCCGCCATTCCCCCGTGCGACCAGCCGGTCGAGCCCGACGATCATGCCGCCGTGAGTATGCCCCGACAACTGTAGAGCAACGCCTTGATCGGCTGATTCGCGCGCCTGCCCGGGCTCGTGATCGAGCAGGACAATCGGTGCGCCGGACGGCGCCCCGTCCAGAGCCTTCCCGAGGTCAGGGAGCGGTTTGCCGACACCTCGCGCGGACGGATCGGTGAGCCCGGCAACGACCAAAGCCTCCTCACCGCGTTCGATCACCGCATGGGAATTCGCCAGCACTCGCATGCCCAGCGATGCGAAATGCGCCATCCACGGATCGTAGCCGGAAAGATATTCGTGATTGCCGGGGCTGAGATAGACCCCATCGCGTGCGCGCAGTCCACGCAAGGGTTCGACGCCCTCATGCCGGTTCTCCACGCTGCCGTCGATCACGTCCCCGGTCACGACGATCAGGTCAGGCTCCAGACGATTGGTCGCCTCGACCACGCCGCGGGTCCATTTCGCGGGAAAGAGCCTGCTGATATGCAGGTCGGTGAGGTGTACGAGGGTATAGCCCTCGAAGGCTTCCGGAAGGTCCCGCATCGCTATCGAGACTTTACGCAGGCGCGGCAGGCCGATGGCCTGCCAAACTCCGATCGCCGCCAGCACGAAAGCCATCCCGGCAATGGCATAGCGCGCTTCGACCCAAGGGCCCGCGCCTCCGAGCCCTGCGATCGTTGCGACCAGCCTCACCGCGTCGAGCGAGATCTGGAAGACGGCCAGCAAGGCGATGCCCCCGAACAGCCAGTTGAGCACGATGATAAACGGGCGCGGGAATTCCGGACTGAACACCGATCCCGACGAAAGGCGGGTCCAGAGATGGGACTGCGAGCCGATGAGCAGGACCAGGGCGACCGCCAGTTTGATGCCGTCCGCCCACGGTAGCGGCATCAGAGTGCGCGCAACGACGTAAGCCCACGGCAATGCGAAGATCAGGTGGAACATCGTGAGTGGTTCAGCCGAAGGTGACGCCGGTCAGCGCCTCGGACCGGGACCAGAGCTGTGCGGCCACGGCGGTATCCAGCGCCTGCGGTTCGATCTTGCCGAGGCCCGGCGGCCCCTTCAGTTCCCGCAGACCTCGAGGCCCGAAATACTGGCCGCCGCGAATGCTTGGCATGGTCGCTGCCATCACTTGCGGCAATGCGCCTTCAGCGGCAGAATGGCCGATCAACTTGAGCGCAATCGAGCCGCCCCAGGCCATCAGCCGACTGCCCGGGCCGGGACCGTTGGCGATCAGGTCGGTAGCAGCAGCGCCCGGATGCGCCGCGACGCTGGCGAGCCCCCAGTCCTTGGCCTTGCTGCGACGGTCCAGTTCAAGCGCGAACATCAGCATCGCAAGCTTGGACTGCGCATAGACCGGCCAGGGTTTGTAGCCTTGCACATATTCGAGGTCATCAATCCGGATACTGCCGCTGCGATGGGCAATGCTGGAGACCTCGACCACGCGCGCCCTCCCCGCGATGAGAAGGGGCAGTAGCCGCCCGGTCAACGCGAAATGCGAGAGATAGTTGGTGGCGAACTGCATCTCATGGCCGTCGATCGTCGCTTCGCGTCGAGGCAGCGCCATGATGCCGGCGTTATTGACGAGGATATCGATCGGGCGCTGGCCCGCCAGTTGCCGATCTGCAAAATCGCGCACCGAGCCCAGACTGGCGAGATCGACGAGATCGAAGCGTACCTGGGCATCGGGATGACGGCTGAGGATCAGCGTTTCGGCAGCGCGCCCCTTGTCCGGGTTGCGGCCTGCGAGGATCACCTCGGCCCCGGCTCCCGCAAGGGCAAGGGCCGTCTCCAGCCCCAGGCCGCCCGTCGCTCCGGTGACGATCGCCAGCCGGCCGGATTGGTCGGGAATATCCTTGGTGGTCCAGCTTGCCATATTTGCTATCCTTCGCATCGATCAGCCACAGGAGGGCGCTGGGCGCAATATTGTGCACCCAGTGCAAATATACAAGAAGTGCAAGAATCTATTCCACCCGTTCCGGTCGGCCTGCGTGAGCGCAAGCGATCGCAGACCCGTGCCCGCATCCAGGAAGAAGCCATGCGCCTGTTCCTGGAGCATGGGTTCGAGGCGACGACGCTCGACGACATCGCCGAAGCTGCAGACGTCTCGCGGCGCAGTCTGTTCCATTATTTCGGGTCGAAGGAGGAGATCGTCTTCTCCACCAAGGCCGATTTTCCGGCGCTTGTTGCGGAGGCGATACGGCGGCGACCAGCCGAAGAGCCATTGTTGGACATGGTCGAGAACGCTTTTCTGGAACTGGCGGGAAGTCACATCTCGGAATCCGCGCGCAATCTTGCCAGGCTCATTCAGGACACCCCGGCCCTTAGCGCCGGAGATCAGGCCAAGTACGAGAAGGTCGAGCGCGTCCTCGCTCAGGCACTTGCTGAGAGAAAGGGACTCCCCGAGATCGACATCGAATGCAGCGTCACTGCGACGGCCGCGATCGGTATTCTGAAACTATCGACACAGGCTTGGCTCGCCGGAGATGATATTGATCCGGACACCTTCGGCAGGACCGCATTCGCAGCCCTGCGCCGAGTAGCCGGGCAAGCGCCCGACGTCTGCGACTAGTCTGCACTTGGCCGATTTCGGAACGTCTCCTTTCGGCAACGTATTACGCCACTGCCGAATTCTTCGCCTGTGCTACTCCCAAGTGCAAAATCTCTCCTAAGAATAGGTATACGTTCAGGAACAGGCTAAAAGCTTCCTCTGCAGTCACGTCGGTGTGAACACCCGTTGAGACTCTGTCGTAAAGATTAGACAGGTTCTGACGGATGCGAGTTCGCCGCGATTTGCTATCTGTACGCTCAGCTACATATACATTAATACGATTCTGATGCTTATTTGCATCCAGGCTAAGATCGTTGCCACCAAGATTATAGGTACCCGCCTGAGGCGGGAAGATCGCGTCCGCAAAACTATCGATAATGCGGCGGCATGTTGTCAGAGCCTGACTGACGGCTTCGTCGTTGCCTTCCTGTAGGCGGGCAACAACCGATGGTAACTTCTCAAGCACGTCCCCAGCGTGAGCTGCAATCAGCGCATCGACGTCCTTTTTATATTGCTCGAAAGTGCTTTCCGCTACCTTGGCAAACTGTCGCTCATAATAAACGCCAGCTACAAACGTGTGCAGCATGTTCAGGACGCGGGACCGTATGGCGACCATCGACGAAATACCGTTGGCGAGCACTTGTTGTGCATCCCGGTTCATCCTCATAGCACCGATCAGGCCGTCACCGGACAGGCTTTCAACTTTGCTGACATCGATACGTAGCTTCTGGACGCGAATGTTTTCTTCAATTTGCGCCAGCGGTCCCCAGTACCCCTTTCTTTCAGCGAAATTGGTCCAACGGCCGGTCCGGCTCATGTAGTGATCCGATAGCTCCTTGCTGCCGCTGTACCCTTCCATCTCCAGCTTGATCCACTGCTTGATCTCATCCGTGCCAGATAGCCTCGCAAGACGGGAGCACTTCAGTAACAGTTTATCTGCCTCAAGCCTTTGCAGTTCAATGTCATCCAGAAGTTCGCGACTGAGAAAGAGGATGTGGTCGGATTCACTTTCAGTCGTCATCCCTGATCTTTCCGCTTTGTTAACAGTAGGTGCACATGTTTCATGCTCGTGGAGCAACGCCAGTCAACTATGCGACCAACTTATTTTTGGCGCCGATAGCACATACCTGAACGATCGGCCGCTTCTCAGGCAAGAATTTTGTGGCTTGAATGACTGCAAGGGGCACAAAGCTGCAGTACCTGGCGCGCACTGCCAACCAAAATCATATTGGCGTGTTAAGCCGTCCTAATTCGAAAACCCGTCGAACGAAGCTCACGCCGCGTCCGACCGGGCTCGTCTAGCGAAGTTGGGTTTGAGGACGCGGGCGCCATCACGCAAACGTTCCAGCTCGTCAGACCAAAACTGCATCAACCCCACACGCTCATTCCAGTATTCGCCGCGCGTATACGCGCGGCGCACGCCATTGTTCTCCATGTGTGCCAGTTGGCGCTCAATCGCGTCCGGATTGAACTGCCCGGTCTCATTGAGAAGCGTCGCTGCCATGGCCCGAATCCATGCGCGGTCATCTCTTCTTGACCGAAGCCAAGAGCCCTCAGTGCCGCATTGACGGTATTCTCAGACATAGGGCGCTGGCCTGTCCGGAAAGAAGGGAAGCAATAGCGACCACTCCCTGTGAGGTCCCATAGCTCTTCGAACAGCCCCACGACCTGATTCGAGAGAGGCACGCGATGTGGCCGACGCATCTTCATCTTCTCAGCCGGGATGTTCCAGACGCTGCGATCAAAGTCGAACTCTGTCCACTCGGCCTGTCGTAGTTCACCAGGGCGCACGAAGAGGTGAGCCGTCCAGCGTGATGGCAGGATCGTGGATGCGCAGGATGGCCTTCTTTTCGACGATGCGCTTTGCGGTGGTAAGAAGGTCAGCGGTATCGCGAGCAATGCGGTCGGGATGCATACGTGGCGCGGATTTGACGTTAGACGGGTCTAAGGCGACTCTGCCGCTCAAGATCACAAACGTCTCAGTGAATGGCACTATGATCGTGGCGAGCTTTCAAAGTCAGGGCGACATTACCGAGGCTATCGCGAAATCTCACGACCGATTGGCCGCGAATGACATCAAGAATTCTGATTTCATTCGACGGCACCGTAGGTAACGCTGCTGTGAGAAGCCAAAGCCCAAGCCTTGCTGCTTCTTCAGATAGGACCGGTTCTGGCGCGAAGTAGGGATACACCGCATGCTCTTCGTCCAGCCCATCTCGCACGCTGAGGATGCTGTCGATTTTGACTACCGCATGCGGGCCGGGAAACGGAAACTGCGCTTTTAATGACCGACCTTGCCGGAAAGGTTTCCGGCGACACTCGGACCTTCTCTACGATGGGCTGAGCTACGGTATCGAATCGTAGCATCGCATCATCCGCTGTCGCGCCAACATCTGCCCGAACACGGTCAAACTCAGCCTCAATCCCGGCCATGACGGCGGGCATTCTCCGCAGTGCCGTCTGGAGGCTGTCCGTCTTCAGCGAACGCCACAGTTCCACCCGGCTGAGAGGCTCTTGAAGATCGCATGGCACGTGACGGCGAACATAGAATCGTCCGCCACGAAGGCGCATACCTTTTGGCAGCAAACCGGGACTGAAACCGTAACAGCCGCGCGGACCATTTCCCGCAGATTTCCGGGACTTTCGCTGCGGACTATCGGCACCAAACCGTAGCAGTTTATCGTAGCAGAACGAACTTGGGGGACCATCTTGCGATGATCCCCCTATGTTCTCAATCACTTGAGAAGTGATGGTGCCCAGAAGAGGATTGAGCCGAGCGTCATTCCGGCCATGGAGGGAAGGCGCTGGGATTTCCCCCATGATTTCAACGGCTGGGTGTGTTGAAGTTTCGAGTTCCAGAAGAGGAATCGAGACTCAAGTGTATGATTTTGAAAGAAAAATCTAATACCTAATGAGACGAATTCATGGCCCCAGCGGTGGCCCGCAAATGCGTTTTTTGCGGCGGTTCGAGTCTCAAACGAGATCGAACTGCCTATTCCTTTCCCATCACAGATCATCGATTCGGGCTCAACCTGCTGCCGGTTCATTGATCGAAACGCAACACTGGCCGGTGCGGCGGGATCGTCATCCGGTGCGTATACATAACCGAAGTCGGCGGTCGACCCTTCCTTCTCGCTCAGTCACCTCATTTCGTTCGCCGGTAACGGACATATCATTGGTAAGCGCCGACGGAACCCGGCCTTGTGCGGATGGGCATTGGCGTGAATTTCGC
>JASGGD010000002.1:0-78252 GCA_047605225.1 Novosphingobium sp. | reverse complement strand
CTGGCTCGTCGCGCAGTATCGCGGCAAGCTTTCGGGTATGGCGCGCCAGTGCGCGATGGCGGCGCCATCGTGCCCTGGCAAGGCGACAACACAGCGGCAGGCGACGAAATACGAGCAGAACGTGTGGCAAGGTCATGGGCAATTCCGCATGAGGATCGATGACGAGAGGCAACCCGTCGCGCCCCACCCTCCCCCTTCGCTTCTCTGTCCGGACAGTGCCTGGCCATGCCGTTTTTCACGCCTTCATCCAGCGGAATGGCGGCCACGCCCGCTCCGACGGGCGCCCGGCGGAAGTTCGCTTCAAGGCATGCATGATGATATGGTGCAGCCACCGCATCCGCGCACACGAATATAAACCCGTTCAAGGGCCTGCGCGGGAAAGATGGCCGGGGCCGGCAGTGCCGCGCTCGGCTTCCGGCGGCTTCCTGATGTTTGAAAGGACGATGCCACGCATGAATTGAGGAGAAAACGCGATGATCAATCGGGAAGATTACAAGCAGGTCATAAGTGTTCTTGGCGAAACCTCGGATGCCAACACGGTTTATGAAGCGATGGATCGCCTGACCCGTGTTCTCGGGTTCGACAGGTATGCCATCAGCCACCACGTCGATCTGTTGCATCCGCCTGCAGGCGCATATGGTCTCACCAACTACGACAGTGACTGGCTGAGCGAGATCGTTACCGAGCAGTACTACCTCGACGATCCGATCCAGAGCCTGTGCGACAGGAGAAACTGCGGGTTTCTCTGGCCGGATCCCGCATCGCTTGCCTCCTTCAGCCCACGCCAGCGTCACATTCTCGATCAGGGCGCAAAACGCAATTTGCGAGGGGGATATACCGTGCCCATGTATCTTCCCGGCGAGTATGCGGGAAGTTGCACGTTTGCCACGGCGCGACCCGAAGCGCTTGCGCCTAACGCGCTACCGTCGGCGTTCTTCGCCGCATCTTTCGCGTTCGAGGCAATCCGGCGGATAGCCAGGCTTCGCTCCGGACTGGCGCTGCCTTCTCCGCCCTGCCTCAGACCTCGCGAGCGCCAGGTCCTGATCCTCATGGGGCGCGGGAAGACATATCGAGAAATCGGCGAAATCCTGAGCCTTTCCGCTCACACGGCGCACGAATATGCCAAACGCATCCTGCTCGCCTATGGAAATATCCATCGTAACAATCTGATCGCGCGCGCCTTGTTCGACGGTATCGTCACTTACCCCGAACTGCTTTCGATGCACTGATCAATTCCCAGTTCAGGGTACAGACGAGCGGTGTCATTCGCACCGATGATGCGCCCTGCCGAGTCTGGCATGGCAGGGAGCATTGTTTATGATCCGGATATTCGAAGGGCACGAGGCCCCCGGTATGAACCCGATCCTCGATGGCATGCATCGAGCCAGGAAGCAGGTATTCGTCGACCTGCTGGGCTGGGATGTGCCAGTGGTCGCCAACGCTTTCGAAATCGACCAGTTCGATGACGATCACGCGATCTACGTCGTTGTCAGCGACGATGATGGCCACCATGATGGCTCGATCCGACTGTTGCCGAGCGATCGCCCCCATGTGCTGGGATCGGTTTTTCCTTTCCTTTGCGATGACAAGGTGCCGACCGGACCGGATGTCTTCGAACTGAGCCGGCTTTGCCTGTCTCGCAGTCTGCGTGCCTCGCGCAGACTGGAAGTGCGCAATGCCCTGGCTACCGCCGTCGTGCAGTTCGCACTCCAGCGGAGGATAAGGTTCTACAGTTGCGTCGCGGATTCAAACTGGCTCAGCCAGATCGTTCTGCTGGGATGGACCGTACGACCTCTGGGCATTCCGCAAATGATTGCCGGGCTGCCGACGGGAGCACTGCTCATCGAGATCGACGCCGGCACGCCGCGCAAGCTTGAAGCGGCCGGGACGAATGTGCCGATGCGCATCACCTCCACTTTCGCGATCGATCGCGAAGCTGCCTGAAAGGAACCCGTCATGCCGCTCATAGCTATCGACAGCCTCGATCAAGACATAGACCGTTACAGCGACCGTCTCGGACAGGACGGCTATTGCATTGTGAGAGGTGCAACTTCCCGAACTTCGGTCGATGATCTGGCTGAAGACCTGCGGTCCGCGTTCGAGGAAACTCCGTTTTCGCGAGGGGCCTTCTATGGAGCCACGACCCGACGCTTTCACGGTTTGCTGCACCGCTCGTCACGCGCGGCCGACTTCGTGCTAAATCCCCTGATCCATGGGATTGCCGAACGTATCCTAAGGCCTTGGTGCGATATCATCCAACTCAACCTCACCCAGGCTATCGAGATTGCACCAGGAGGCCTGGAGCAGCCACCGCACCGGGATCAGGACATGTGGCCGATCCATTCGGCCGGCGTCGAATATCTGGTCAACGTCATGTGGCCGTTCACCCGATACTCCGCCGAAAACGGCGCCACTCGTGTCTGGGCGGGAAGCCATCGACGACAGGACGAAATATTCATGGGAATGGACGAGGCGACCGCGGCCGAGATGGAACCGGGCGATGCCCTTCTCTTCCTGGGATCCACCCTGCACGCCGGCGGCGCCAACGTCACGACAGAGCCCCGCCGAGGAATGGTCATCAGCTACAGTCTGGGTTGGCTGAAACCTTACGAACTACCATGGCTCGCATACCCACCCGATGTCGCCCGCACATTGCCGGCAGCTTTGGCAAGACTGGCCGGCTATCAGGCACATCGTCCCAACCTCGGCACACATGAAGGTCGTTGCCCGTCAATGCTGCTGGACCCGGTCAATGACGGTCCTATGGGAGCGATCGATATGCTGCGCCCCGATCAGGAAGCTTTGATCGCTGAATACCGGTCCGATCCACTCAGTGGCGCCCTGAAGCCGCCGCTCACCGGCAAGGCGTAGGCTGATGGAACGGCGACGCCGAATTTGCGAGGTGCTCGGCAAGCAGCATCGCCTGGCCGAGATCAAACTCGGTCTCGCCCGACGGCAATGGCCTGAATGGCTCATGCTCATCGACCTCTATCAGGCGGAACAGCAGGAGATGCAGGTCGGCTTCGAAACGTTGGCCGGAACGTCTGGTCTGTCGGTCGCGACGGCTTTCCGTCGCACCCTGGGGATGATCGAGGTTGGCACTTTGGAGCGGGTTCCCGACCCGGCAGATAAGCGGCGAAGCTTCGTGATGCTTTCTGAACGAGCACGCGGCCGCATGGACGTAATTATCGATGAGTTCGCGGTCATATTGTTTGCTTGACTGATTCTTTGGCCGGTTAAGCGTTTCGAGCGCGTTTACGAGGCGCAAATTTCTGGGCCAGTCTGCAAAATCTGTATCGCGGTGAATAGCTATCGCTTACGCAGATATAGCCATACCTGTATGATCGCCCCTCATACCGTGCACCTGCAAACGGCTATAAATCTTTCGCGTTTAAATCTCGGACTCCTCAGCGATTCAAAGAATTCGATGAAAACATCCTCCCGCCTGCTGCGCCCAAAGGAACGCGACGAACGGAGTGAACCATTCGGCTCGTTCACGGTTAATCGAGAGGCGATCTACGCCGAGGAGCGTTCTAAATGGCTTTCATCGCAGGGAAAGACGGCACTAGTCTTCATGTGAAGGATATGGGGCAAGGCAAACCGGTCGTACTCATCCATGGATGGCCCCTTACGGGCGACATGTTCGAATATCAGACCCTGGCTCTGCTGGAGGCTGGGTATCGGGTAATCACTTACGATCGGCGCGGGTTTGGCCAGTCCGGGCACGGTGCGTCAGGCTACGACTACGATACCTTCGCTGACGACCTTGCGGCAGTTCTCGACGAACTCGCGCTCGACAATGCCTCGCTGGTTGGTTTCTCGATGGGCGGCGGCGAGATCGCGCGATACCTGAGCCGTTACGGTGCGTCTCGTATCGCGAAGGTGGCGTTGGTCAGCAGCGTCGTGCCCTACCTGCTCAAGGGAATCGACAATCCCGACGGTGTGGATGAAAGCGTGTTCGACACGATGAAGGCGCAGGTGCGTGAAGACCGCTTTGCCTTTCTCGAGGACTTTACCAAGCAGTTCTATGGGGTGGGATTTATTTCCAGTCCCGTCAGTCAGGGTATCCTCGACTGGAGCTTCCTGCTCGGCACCATGGCGAGCCCCAAGGCTACCGTCGATTGCATCGATGCGTTCGCCAGGACCGATTTTCGGCCGGACCTGGCATCCTTCACCGTTCCCACCCTGATCATTCACGGCAGCGCCGACAAGACGGTTCCGATCGGTCCTTCCGGAAAAGCTGCGGCGGCCGGAATAGCGGGCGCCGAATTCATCGAATATGAAGGTGAACCGCATGGGCTGTTCGCAACCGCGCCCACAAGGCTGAACGACGATCTCATCAGATTTATTGCCTGATGGTCGTGCCGGGTTTCGCGCGCGGGACCCGGCTCTCAGGCAAGCGCGCCAAGCCGCGCTCCTGGGAATTTCGTCGAGATATGCGCCCGCACCGCGCAGCACATCGAGCGGGCGAGCGGCAGAACCGTTTGGCAGACCTCAGCAGGAGCGACATCGCATGCTACGTTCATTTCTCATTGGCCTGGTCGCGGGCCAGCGCGGTATCACTCCTTTGGCATCAATCGCCCTGGCCACGCGGCGGGGCGCCGTGCCGACACGGCTCCCGATGCAGCAACTTCTGGAAAATCCGGTGGTTGCATCGGCCACGGCAGCTCTCGCCGCCGCGGAAATGGCGGGCGACAAGATGAAGTCTGCGCCGGATCGAATTGTCCCGGTGGGCCTGGCTGTCAGGACGATCACCGCAGCTTACGCAGGAGCGGCGCTGGCTCCGCGCGGCGAACGCACGATCGGCGCTGTCATCGCTGTTGGCTCTGCTCTGGCGTCGTCCTACATCGGCTGGCGCATACGCTGCGCAGCCATGCGCCGCTACGGCCAGACCGCCAGCGGCTTTGTCGAAGACGCGGTGGTTCTCGCCTCAGGCATCGCAATAACGAACCCGGACCTCGTGTCGCGCCGCTGATGATCCGCGCTCATTCGCTGCCTGTGACGTCAGTGCGGCTCCAGGCGTATGATCTCGGTGCCGTCGTTCACAACTTGTGGCTTATGCCAATGGCGAGCCGGACATCGGGAGCAGCCGCAGTGAGCCCCGAGATGCCCTGCACATCGAGCTGCGTCACCTTTCCAACTTTCTATGCAAGCGACAGCGCGGCGCTGGCCAGCGTCGCGTGATCCGCCGGATCGCGTGACCTCATCACTTCCAGTTCCGGTGAGAGCCTGACATTGTCCGATATGCTGAACTGCAAGCCCCCTGCCGCACCGTAAGCCAGATGGCGACCGGAGCGATCCTCGTCGACTTCCGCTTCGACTTTCGGCGACAGGGCGAGCACCACCGTCTCACTGAACTTATAGCTCAATGGCAGCACCATGCCGGCGCTCCAATCACCATCGCCGGCGCCGTTCGTACCCGTCGCCAAGCCGACATAAGGCAAAATTGCGGCCGCGAAGCCGGTCGCCTTTTCCTGCGGATGTCTCAGGTTCTGCTTGAGCCCGATCGTGACATCGCCAATGCCATGCGAACGCGTCAGGCTACCTGCCGCGAAGTCGCGGGTAGCGGTCCGCACAAAAGGCGCCCAGGACATCTGCAGTTCCGTTCGGGATGCAAGACCATAGCGCAACTGGACATCGCTCAGCCTGAGTTGATCCTGCCGCGCGTCGCTGTCCGTGTCCCGCTCCCAATCGGCGAGGCCGATTTCCACCTGCAAATGACCCGGATCGACGGTACAGGCCGCGGTGGTGAGACCCGGACGTTCCGTGCACAGGTCGCGTAGCTCAGCCGCCGGCGCGTCGATGTGCTCATCAGCGAAACAGGGTGCCGGAAAGGCGACAGGAAGAAGGAAGAGCGCTGAGCGAAGTTTCGGCATGATGTCTCTGGTGTATCGTTGTGGTAACGAAACAACACAGACGGTCGGTCGTTCCGCATTCACGACAACAACAAGCGTGGCATCCGGCATGAGATGGATCGCATCAGGTGTACTGTTTCTGCTCCCTGCATGTCACGGGCTGCCACAGGACCCGGAGCATACGTTGGCGACGATCAGGAAAGCCAAGCAGTTCATCGTGGGCGTCGTCGCAGGCACGCCGCAGACACCTGAAACGCAAGGGCTGCTCGTCGCAATCGAGCGCCAGACCGGCGCGCGGCCGCAAATCGCGTACGGCGCAGCGGACACTCTTCTTGCTGAACTTTCCGAAGGCAAGAGCGACCTGGTTCTGGGCGCCTTCGAAAAGGATAGCCCGTGGAAGACCGAAGTGGCTTTCGCACCTGCACTAAGCAGCACCAAGATCGGCAATGGCATCATCGAGGTAAAGGCTGCCATGCGCAACGGCGAGAACAGCTGGATCATGCTGGTGGAACGGGCATCGCGCAGTGTATCCAAGAAGGCTGGCAACCAATGAACAATAGTTTGCCAGAAGAATTGCGCAGCACCATGCACGACGCGATCAGGCTAGAGTACTGGAACCTGCTCTGGACTGCGACGATCATCATCGTGATGGGCCTCGTGCTTGGTCAGAGCCAGACCATGAAAACGGCGTGGGTCGAGGATACACTTGGTGTCGTCCCGCCGATCATGTTTCTCATCGCGGCGCATATGGAACTGAAGGGTCGCCGCTCGAAAAAATTTCCCTTCGGATTCGAACGCGTGAACGGACTCGGGTTCTTTGTCGCCGCAGTCGCGCTTTCCGCCGTCGGATTACTGCTTCTTTACAACGCCGCTATCGCTCTGGTCAGCGCCGAGCATGCATCTGTTGGTTCGATCGTCGTTTTCGGACAGGATTTCTGGCTGGGCTGGCTGATGATTGCCGCACAGCTCTATTCCCTTATCCCGCCCATGTTGATCGGGCGCAAGGAACTGCCTCTCGCCGAAAAGCTCAACGACAAGCTCTTGCATACCGACGCGCTGATGAACAAGGCCAACTGGCTGACGGGCGCAGCAGGCCTCGCTGGGATCATCGGACTGGGGCTGGGATGGTGGTGGGCGGACTCCGTCGCGGCTGGCATAATCGCGCTCGATGTCATCAGCGATGGGGTAAAGGCCTTGCGTTCCTCAACCGCCGAGCTGGTCGATGGGTCGCCTCGAGCTCTGTCGAGCCCCCAGCTTTCCGACGACGCGCTTGAACTGGAAAAACGTCTTCTCGAAGAATTTCCTGCTGCCACCATCCGCCTTAGAGAGACGGGCCGATTGATCCGGGCAGAGGTGCATGGGGTGCATCCGCCTGCCGAGCACAGGCACCCTCGCCATTATTGGCCCGGGGAAAGGGACCGCGCCTGGCGGCTCGCGCAAGTGAGCTTCATTCCGCCGATCAGAAATTGATCGCTTTCATGCACGAGGCGGGAATTCGCAAAAGGGGCTCATCGCCATTGAGGTCGTGGAATTCCGCCCACAGTGCGCCGCGAAGCTCGTTGGGTCTCACCGCCGTCAGCGCAAGCAGTCGAAGCGCCAGCCGGGTGCTCAGCCGGGCATAGTCGTGCGTCAGCACGGACACCGGCTTACGACACCCACTGGTTGATGGTTTCCTCTAAGATCGCGGAGCACACCTGTCGGCGCGCTGAGCCGCAGGCCCCTTTTTCATTACCAGGTTGTGAGCGGAGTTCACGAGGCCGATGTGCGAGAACGCCTGCGGGAAGTTACCGAGAAGGCGATTGTCCTGCGCATCGTATTCCTCGGCCAGCAGCCCCAGATCGTTGGCGAGTCCGTTCAGTCTCCCGAAAAGATTGCGGGCATCTTCCAGCCTGTCCGAGAGCACATAAGCGTCGACGAGCCAGAAGCTGCAGGCGAGAAATGCGCCTTCCCTGCCGCCGACGCCATCATCGGCGCTGTCGGTGGAATAGCGCTGGACAAAGCCGCCCTGCAGCAGCTCGCGCTCCACCGCCGCGATCGTGCCCTGCACCCGCGGGTCGCTGGCGGGCAGGAAGCCGAACTGCGCCATGAGCAGCAGGCTCGCGTCCAGGGTCTTCCCGCCATAATACTGGACGAAGCTGTTCAGTTCGGTGTCGAAGCCCTGAGTGCAGATCTGGTCATGGATCGCTTGCCGCACTTCGCGCCAGCGATCGACCGGCCCCTCAAGTTCGAACCTTTCGGCAGTTTCGATCGCGCGATCGAATGCCACCCAGCACATCATCCGCGAATGGGTGAAAGCTCTCGCCGGGCCGCGCACTTCCCAGATCCCGCGATCGGGCGTCTCCCAGACTTCCTCGACATGATCGAGCAGCACCTTCTGCAAACGCCACGCTTCGTCCTGTGGCTGCAATTCGGCATCGCGGGCAGTATGAAGGGTGTCGATCAACTCGCCATAGACATCGAGCTGCATCTGGTCAGCCGCGCCATTGCCCACCCTTACGGGCGTGCTGCCTTCGAAGCCCTGCAGCCATGGGATCTCGAACTCGGGTAGCCAGCGCTCGCCGCCAAGACCGTACATGATCTGAAGCTGCTCGGGGGCGCCTGCCACTGCCCGCAGCAACCACTGCCGCCATGCCTCGGCCTCCTCGCGATATCCGGCATTGAGCAGCGCGTAGAGCGTCAGCGCTGAATCGCGCAGCCAGCAATACCGGTAGTCCCAGTTGCGCGGGCCGCCGATGGCCTCGGGCAGGGACGTGGTGGGCGCCGCCACGATGCCTCCGGTGGGCTTGTAGGTCAGCATCTTCAGGGTGATGAGCGAACGGACCACTGGATCACGCCATTCTTCGGGCATGTCATTAACACTGCCGCGCTTCACCCATTCGCGCCACCACGTCGCAGTCCGGTCGAGCGCCTCGTGACGGTCGGTGATGAAATGCGGGGGCTTGTTTGAGGGGTGATAGGACAGGGTGAGCGGGACGCTCTCCCCTTCCGCCACTGTAAACCGGGTTGCCGTGCGCATGCCGCGGTTTTCGAGCGCGAGGCTGGTATGCAACTCGACCGCATTGGGCCCGGCGACGGCGCTGATGCCGTAGTCCTTGCGAGTCACCCAGGGGATCGCCTGGCCGTTCTCGAAGCGCAGGATGAACTCCATGTCCATCTCCACCGAACCGCAGATGCCCGTCACGATGCGGATCACGTCGACGTGGTTTTCCATTTCGCTGATCGGCATGAAGTCTGTCAGGGTCACTACCCCGGTCGCGGTCTCGAACCGGGTCTCGATGATCCCGGTATCTGGCAGATACCGCCGGGTTGTCCTCGTAGTGGTATCCGTGGGCGCGATCTTCCACCGCCCGTTCTCCGGCGTGCCGAGCAGGGCTGCAAAGCAGGCCGGTGCGTCGAAGCGCGGCAGGCAGAGCCAGTCGATGGACCCGTCGATGCCGACAAGGGCAGCCGACAGCATGTTCCCGATCAGGCCGTAGTCCTCGATGCGGTTTGCCATGCCGTCACCCACCATGCGCGAAAGAGGGGTAATCGGTCATCCCGCCATCGACGAATATGGTTGTGCCGGTGATGTAGGCGGCAACGTCGGACGCAAGGACGACGGCCATGTTGGCGATGTCTTCCGCCTCCCCGATACGGCCGAGAGGGATCTTGGTGAGGAGGTCCTTGTAGGTTTCCGGATCGCTCCACACCA
The DNA here is from genome assembly GCA_047605225.1 of Novosphingobium sp. Lineage (GTDB taxonomy): Bacteria > Pseudomonadota > Alphaproteobacteria > Sphingomonadales > Sphingomonadaceae > Novosphingobium. The sequence continues at coordinate 68,706 of JASGGD010000002.1, read as the reverse complement.
CCTTGTTGATGGGCGTGCGGATCGCGCCGGGCGCGATGCACAGCACACGCACGCCATGGGGAGCAGCCTCCTGCGCCAGTGATTTCGACATCATCGACACGCCGGCCTTGCTCGCCGTGTAGGCGCTGTAGCCGGTCCAGGCGATCACCTCGTGAACGCTGGACGTGTTGAGCACGACGCCGGACTTCTGCGGCACCATGCGCTTCAGTGCAGCGCGGGCGCAAAGAAAAGCCCCCTTGAGATTGATGTCGATGACCTTGCCCCAGGCATCGGGATCGGCTTCCCAACCCAATACGGCATGGCCGTCGATCCCGGCATTGTTGACGAGAATGTCGATCCCGCCCCACGCCTCGTCGATCGCCTCGAACATCGTCTCTACCGTTGCGGGGTCACTGATGTCAGCCATCAATCCCAGCGCTTTGCCGCCAGCCGTCACAAACTGCTTCACCAGCGTATCGGTCTCTTCAGGATTGACGAGGTAATTGATCGCGACACAGGCGCCTTCGGCAGCAAAGGCCTTGGCGATGGCCGCACCGAGCCCGGAATTACCACCGGTCACCAGAACGCGCTTGCCCTTCAGGTCTATGTTCATCGCTCTCCACCTCGCATGTAAAGGCCCCTTTGAAACCGTTGCAATTCAAACCGAGTACCAATGCTCAAGATTTCGGCCGGGGAACTTTCATGGCCAAATGAAGGACACTAGAGATTTCGCCTACATCGGCTAAATCCAGTCGCGCCACTTGAACCAGAGATAGGGCAACAGACCCGATACAAGGCACAGGATGAGCGCATAGGGATAGCCCAGCTCCCAGCCCAGTTCCGGCATCTTTCTGAAATTCATGCCGTAGATACCGACGACAAGAACGGGTGGAACGCCAACGACCGAAGCGACTGTCAGCACCTTCACGACATCGTTCTGCTCAATGCTTAAGAACGCGGCGGCGGCGTCCTGAAGCAACTGAATGCGTCCCTCGAGACTTGTCTCGAACTCGTCCAGAGAGTTGATGTCGTGCCGGATCGCATCAAACCGCTCATGCATGGGCTGATCAAGTTTTGGCGTGCAACGATCCAGTATGAAGCTGACCATCCGGCCGAGGCTAAGAAACGCATAGCGCACACGTGATGCCTGATCGCTTGCCTGGCCGATGTCTCGCATCATCAAACGGATCTTTCGGGTTTCGCGGTTGAGTCCGGGCCGCTCATCTTCTTCAAAGAAAAGCAATTGCGATGCTTTGGATACCACCTCCGACGCCTGTTCCAGATGATCAGCGGCCCGGCCGACAATCTCCTCGATCAGCGTTGCCAGCACACTTGCCGGGCTTACAGCCTTTTCGGGCGCGAGGTTTTCACTGACCGCATCGAACGGCGCCAGATCATCATAGCGCACCGTGATCAAGGTATCGGGGGTCAGGATGAAGCCCGTTGGCGCACTACGCCACTCGCTGGTGCCCGTACCCGAAATCAGAGGTGCGCTCATATAGAGCACATTGCCTTCGGCCCGCAGCCGGCTCGATGCCTGGATTTCGCTCAACGCTTCGCGGGCTGGTAATTTCAAGCCACACCGCCTTTCGGCGATGGCGCGCTCATCGGAGTTAGGCGACAGGAGGTCGATCCAGACGCCACTGGTGCCACTCTCGGGTTTTGGGAACGATCGCAGCATTGATTGACCTTCATCACACCAGATTGAAAACAATAGCGGCCCTAAGATTTTGCTGAGCAATACGGCTCGGATCGCGAATACGATCAATGGTAGGGAACTCCGTCCAATCATCTTTGTTTCTGATTTGTAACAGAGTTGTTGTGTTTGGAGAGGCGATCATGGGTAAGGGAATTGTTCTGTGGCTGCTCGGCATTCCGCTGCCGATAATCCTCCTCCTCCTTCTGTTCTGGCACTGATCATGGTTGGGCCCGCATATCCACACGTCGATCCGGTGCTTTACCCAGACGGCGCACCTCCCGCCGCGCCAGCATCGGTAATTTCATGGAGTGCAGTACTGGGGGGTGTAATTGCCGCCATCTCCGTCACTCTGGTTCTCATGGTTCTGGGATCCGCGTTTGGACTGGGGTCAGTGTCGCCCTGGCCTGGCGTGGGCGCCAAGGCGTCTACATTTGCGATCGGGACGGGTATCTGGCTGATCGTGACCCAGTGGCTAGCGTCATTGAGTGGTGGCTATCTTGCCGGTCGATTGCGTACCCGCTGGCACGGTTTACACACCGACGAGGTGTTTTTCCGGGACACTGCGCACGGATTTCTCACATGGGCGACTGCAACGGTCTTTCTCGCCATCATCGCTGTCCTAGCAGGGACGCTCGCCAGCCCTGCACCCCCCCCAGTCGATGTTGAGACCACCCGCGAAGCCACTGATGCGATAAGGAAGGCAGCAGCGACCCTTGCTGGCTTTACCGGGCTATCGCTCGTAGTCGGAGCCTTTATAGCCAGCGTGGCTGGGGCTGTGGGCGGCCGGTTGCGCGATCTGCATCCCTGAGTGCGTGGTGGCGGTGCCGCCGTGTCGAGGTGGCACCAAACATCCCATCGTGGGTCAAGCGCGTTTTCCAGAAGTGGCTGATTGGCGAGTATCTAAGGCCTAACGTCTTGAAAAAGTATCCAGACCAAGCCAGCGCGTTACACCAAAATTGCCGTGGGCGATTGTGCTTGCGGACAGGTATTCTTTCCCAATCCCGGCGTTGCGCAACCGACGAAAGCGACCCTTGTCGGTCGTTCAGCCTTGAATTTTCGATCCCCGGTTGCGGAACGGCAGCTTTCCCATTCTGGATGCCTCGGACTTGTCGTGAGTTGACGGACGGTTTGGTTGAATAAGATGGATATTTCTGCCGTTCAATAAGCTAACACCGACACTTTCTCTGGAGCCTGCGGTTTGCGCGATCCAACTGAATGGCTCCCCCGATGCGGTGGGTGTTCAACGGGCGCTTACACGGAGGCGCCTGCGCGAACGCAATCTTTCCGGAAGAAGTGCTGGGGCTCCTAGCGGCCGTTGCCAAGCAGTCACGGCCGAAAGTCACTACGTCGCCTCACTGTCTTGCCCGCGACAACGAACACGCCGTCCCCGGTGTAATGGAGTGTTCTGGGATGCTTGGGCCGAGGCGCGACGTGCGCCTTCACGATCTCGAAGACAAAGAGATTGTAATCCTCAACCATCCGGTCGTCTGCCAACTGACATTCAAAGTTTGCATGACATGCGGTGAGCAAAGGCGCATCGACCTCTCCGGCGGGCTGCGTATCAAGTCTGAACCCGGCAAACTTGTCTTTGTCGCGGCCCGAACAATTGCCGATTGCGACGACAGTGTCGAGCATATCGAGCGTCGGCAGGTTCAGGACGCATTGTCCGCTACGTCTGATCAGCTCGAAACTGTGATTTCCGGCAGCGATCATGCAGCCGACAAGGGAGGGCGTGAATTCCAGCACCATATGCCAGCCCATGGTCATCACATTGCGCTCGCCGTCGTGACACGATGTCACCAGCAAGATCGGGCCGGGTTCGAGAAAGGCACGTGCCCGGTGTACCGGCAGGTCGTGTTTTTCAACCACAGGCACCCCGGGCAACATCACGTTCTACAAAGGAGACGGTCATGCGTTGCCGTTGCGGCGCCGGGTCTCCCAGCCCTTGCGGGCGGCAGCCGATCGCTGCTCTGAAGAGCCTGACTTGTGAGCCTTGCCGCCGCGAGAAGATGCGCTGCGATTTTCCGGCTTGCCTCGACCGGAGCCGGACTTCTTGCCGCCGCCGCTTTCCTTGTTGACGGTCGCCCAGGCCCGGCTTTCAGCTTCTTTCTTAGGAGTGCCGCGCTTTTCGTAGCTTTCTTCGATATGCTCGGCCCGGCGCTTCTGCTTGTCAGTGTAGCTGCTCTTATCACCTCTGGGCATGGTCATCCTCCTTATATTTGGCAACGGACAGCGACCGTGGAGAGCCGGTCCTAATGAACAACGCTACGTTATTGCCGCCCAGCATGTTCAGGCCATCAGCTTAACGTGGGGCAAAGCGCGGGGTAGTCGATGTATCCCACCGCACCGCCTCCGTAAAACGTATCCTTGTCAGGTGCGTTCAGGTCCGCTCCGATGCGCAAACGCTCGGGAAGGTCCGGGTTGGCAAGAAACGGCCGTCCGAAACTTATGGCATCAGCTTCTTGTGCGGCAATCGCCGCGCTCGCGCGGTCGGCATCGTAATCGCCATTGCCGATGTAGACCCCGTCATAGAGGGTTCGCAGTCGCTTCAGTAGCGCGCGCTGATCCTCGTCGGTGTCCTGCCCGGTAAACTGCTCGATCGCGTGCAGATAGGCGAATCCGTTACCGGTCAGCATGCTATACGCGGAAGAGAAGGTGGCTTCAGGGTTGCTGTCGCTCATGTCGTTCGCCTGTCCAAGCGGGGAGAGCCGCACTCCGACGCGGTCGGCAGGGAACACGGAAAGGACGCGCTCCATCACGTCGCGCAGGAGACGCTGGCGGTTCTCGATCGAGCCGCCATAGTTGTCTTCGCGCTGGTTGGTGCCGTCCTGCAGAAATTGGTCGAGCAGGTAGCCATTGGCTGAGTGCACTTCAACGCCATCGAACCCCGCCGCTTTGGCATAGCGCGCCGCAGTCTCGTAATCATCGAGGGTGGCTGCGATCCCGTCGGCATCCAGCGCGACCGGCTCGGAGGTGTCGGTAAGGCCATCGGCTGTGAAGGTCTGGGCCTTGGCGCGGACCGCGCTGGCGGAAACCGGCTGCGCGCCGCCCGGCAGAAGGGATGTGTGGCTGATCCGCCCGACATGCCACAGCTGACAGAAGATCCGCCCGCCAGCGGCATGGACTGCCTCGATGATGGGTTTCCATCCTTCGACATGGGCTGCGTTGTGGATGCCGGGCGTGTCTATGTACCCCTTACCCATTGGCGAAATCTGGGTCGCCTCGGAAATGATGAGCCCCGCCGAAGCACGCTGACGATAATATGTGACGGCCAACTCCCCGGGCGTCCCGTCCGCATGGGCCCGGCTGCGCGTCAGCGGTGCCATGAGGACGCGGTTGGGCAACTCGAACGCGCCGAGCCGCAATGGTTCGAACAGATTGGAATGTCTGGTCATGATGTCCCTCACTTTGCGCTATTGCCGATCTTGATGGACTTGACGTTCACGAATTCCTTGAGCCCTTCAGGGCCGTGCTCGCGGCCGTAGCCGGATGTCTTGACCCCGCCGAACGGGAGATCGGGAGAGGCGACGTCGAAGGTGTTGATGAAGACCATGCCGGTGTCGAAGTGCTTTGCAGCCAGTTCCCGGGCACGCTCGACATCGCGGCTGAAGATGCCCCCGCCAAGGCCGTAACGGCTGTCATTGGCGATCCGCATGGCGTCCTCGTCATCCTTGGCACGAATGATCGAAGCGGCAGGACCGAACAATTCGTCGTCGTAGGCAGGCTGCCCGGGTGCCACGTCGACCAAGACGGTCGCGGGGTAGAACCACCCGGTTCGATCCGGAACCTGACCACCCACGAGCACGCGCGCGCCCCTGGCCACGCTCTCCTCGACCTGTTCGTGCAGCTTGCCGCGCTGGGCCTTGCTGACAAGCGGGCCAAGCGCGGTCTTTTCGGCGGTGGGATCGCCCATGGCAATGGCGCGGAACTTCTCAACGTAAGCCTCTACGAAGGCATCATGGTTCCTGTCGGTAACGATGAACCGCTTGGCGTTCACGCAAGTCTGGCCGTTGTTGTAGATGCGTCCGGCGACGCATGTCTCGACGGCGAGGTCGATGTCTGCATCGTCGAGGACGAGGTATGCGTCGTTCGATCCCAGCTCCAATACGGTCTTCTTGACGAGTGCGCCGGCCTTGGCGGCGACCGCTCGCCCTGCCTTATCGCTGCCGGTCAGGGTGACAGCGCGCACGAGATCGTTTTCGATCACCGTGTCGGACTGCTCGTGAGAGATCAGCAGCACACCGAACAGGCCCTTTGGCAGACCCGCACGCTCATAGAGATCGCGCAGGAAAAGACCGCTGCCGGTACAGCTTTCGGCATGCTTCAGCAGCACCCCGTTACCCGCCATCAGGCTGGCAATCGAATAGCGCACCGCCTGATAGGCAGGAAAATTCCAGGGCTGGATGCCGTAGACGACGCCGATAGGGGCATGAGCGACATAAGCTGTCGCGCCTTCGACGGATCGCTCCTCGTCGGCGAGGACCGTGGGGCCCTGCCTAGCAGTATAGTCGCAGATCGCAGCGACGAGATCGACTTCGCTGCGGCTGTCACCGATCAGCTTGCCGACCTCGCGGGTCATCAGTGCCGCGAACTCCTCCTTGGCATCGCGCAGTGCCTGCCCAATGCCGGCGATAACCTTGGCCCGATCTTCAAGACTGCACAGACGCCATTCGAGAAACGCCTCGTGACACGCCGAGACGGTCGCCGCAGCTTCCTCGTCTGACATAAGTGTATACGTCGCGATGACATCCTCGGTCAGCGGATTGATCGTTTGGATTTGCGTGTCGCTCATGGTTTGGATTCTTTCGGTAAGGGGAGGATGAGGGAACACATTAGCCGTGCTGCGCACGGTGATGGTCGAGTGTCTTGCGGATGGCTGAAAGCGCATGCATCAGCTCCGAATGCCATCCGCCGGGTTCAAGTTGTCGCACCGCTGAGTGCGCAGCGCAGACGGTGCGTGTCGTAGCCCATTCGCGCGCCAAGGCCTGGGCCCATGCCGCGAAATCGTCGGCAGCCGTTGAGCGCTGCTGTAGCGCCTTGGCGAGCATCGGATGAAAGCGCAGGCGCGACTGTGGCAGGATATGTCCCAGCATGCCGGGGGCTTCGAGGACCATCAGGGTATCGTCGACGTGGACAATTCCGCTGTCACGGTGCCGCACGAGAACCGAAGAGGCATGGACGCTGTCGTCGGCGGTCACCAGATCGAGACCCACCGGTACGGAGAAGTCCAGATCGTCGAACCGCGCCTGGGTCGACGGGTCTTCTATGACTTCATCTTCCCACGGCAACTCCGGCGCCTGACTCCGATGGCGCCGGGTTCCGAACAGGCGCGCATGCGGTGCCAATTCATGCGCAGCTGTGCAATGCACGGTATGAAACGGGTGCACGTTGATAATGGTGTCGATCGCAAAGCCTTTGTCCGTGAGGCTCATCAAGGCTTCGCGGTCGTCACCCGACACCGCATAGCTATCGATCAAGATGAAACGACCGTCGGCCTTGCGAACCAGCGACATGTGCGTCCCTACGTCGAAAACCTTCGCGACTTTGAACGAGCCGCGGAAATTCCAGAAGTGCTCGGCAAGGTGTTTCATGCCTGGGCCGTTCTTTGCTGCTCGGGGATGAGTTGGGGCATGGCAGTCCAAGCGTCGGCATCGATCTTCGTTCCGACGATAAGCAGGCGGCAGGACGAAGCCTTGCACGGGTAGGACCGCCCGTGTGAATTTAGGCTATTGTGGCTACCTGCCAGAAATGAGGAGCCTGCGGCTGAATGCACGGACCGAAACCCTACTCAGATGTATGATCTGGGTCGGCTTCTGCGTCGGGCCGGGTCACGTAGTCGCGGCCCGGCCCAGACCCGTCAGCCGATGAACCTGATAAGGTCTTCATTCAGCCTTGTAGGTGCCGTTGCGAACAGACCGTGCGGTTCGCCATCGTATTCGATGAACTCGGCGCTCGGGATACCCGCCGCCGCAGCCTTGCCGGAAGGATCGATGGGAACCGTCTTGTCAGCGGTGCCATGGATAATGAGGGTGGGAACAGTGAAGGACGCAAGGTCAGGGCGAAAATCGGTCTTTCCGAATGCGTCGATGCAATCGACAGTAGCCTTCGGGCTCGCCATCGCGCCCAGCAGGAAGTTCCAGTCGAGGATACCCTGGCTGACAGGACTGGAGATGAACCCGACCCCATAGAACTGCTTTGCAAAGTCCTGCAGAAAGGCGAACCGGTCTTCCCGGATCTGCGCCTTCATAGTTTCGAAAACGCTCTCTTCAACGCCCTCAGGATTATCGGCGCCCTTGAGCAGACAGGGCACTACACTGCTCACCAGGACCACTCTTGCGATCCGGGCCGTGCCATGACGCGACAGATACCGCGCGATTTCGCCGCCGCCCATCGAGAAACCGACCAGGGTGGCATTGTCGAGGGCGAGTTCGTCAAGAACCACTGCGAGATCGTCGGCGAAAGTATCGTAATCGTAGCCGGAAGCACCGTGCCCGGACTGTCCAAATCCGCGCCGATCATAGGTGATAACCCGGTACCCTGCTTCCAGAAGAGCCAGGGTCTGGTACTCGAACATGTCTCCGGTCAATGGCCAGCCATGAATGAGAACCACGGCCTTGCCTTGCCCCATGTCCTTCACGTGAAGGCTGGTGCCGTCTTTTGCTTCGATAAAGGCCATTCAAAACGCTCCTTGGTGTAGATCGCCTGCTCCCCTAACCTTACGAGTGCGTGATGGTTCACTCCGCTCATCGCTTTGCTTCCGGCGCGAGAACGGGATTGGGCCGGTTTGCTGAAGCAAGCAGCGTATAAGCGTCAGAGCAAGAACCCGCGTGATTATGACAGCTTGGGTCCGCAGCGAAGGACGAAGCCCACACGTCGCCGGTGCCGAAACAACGACTTTTACCTGTCTCGACCCTCGGGAACCTGATCAGAACAATTGGCGTTGAAAAGAACGAATATAGAACAAGGGATGTCCTATGACGGAGCAGATGCACAATCCGAAGCTTGATGAGCACCCGGCGTCGAACGCCGAAAAGAACCCGGACAGCTGGGTTTCCGGAGATGAGCCGATGACTGGAGCGCAGGCATCTTACCTCGCGACACTCAGCGAGGAGGCCGGCGAAGACTTGCCCCCGCAGGACATAACCAAGGCTGAGGCATCGAAGCGGATTGATGCGCTCAAGGAGCAGCTTGGTCGCGGGTGAACAGTCGCGGCACCGGCATGGCTTCGCATCCTAAACGGGGTTATGCGGCGGGTCCGGCAGACTACGCATGCGCTCCATGGCCATTTGGTCCGGTGCTTCGCGGCAGATGTCCCAGTCCTGGCCGTCAGGATAAGCACCCACGACCTGAAAATCCTCGCTCGCATTCATGCAGCGATGGCCGGTTCCTGCAGGGAGCATCAGCGCATCCCCAGGCGCCAATGGGACTCGCGCGCCGCCAGGGCCTCCTAATTCGAGCGTAGCGCGTCCCGAAAAAACGCCGAGCGCCTCGTGCGCGGTCGAATGATAATGATGGTAGCCAAAGACCCCGTCACGCCAGTCGGGCCGCCAACCGCGCTCTGCGAAAAGACGTTCAAATTCTTCGGCAAGTGTTTCGCCTACGCCCGCAACCGCGGCTCTCCAGATTAATACCGGGAGGCGGGGATTATTAGGCACCCAGCCATTTGCTTTGAAATGGAAGCGATCGGTTGTCATCTGGTCATCTTCTTTCCGCGTTTCAGAGGCTTTTCTGCGAGTTCGATCCAGACCGGCGCATGATCGCTGGTCTTCTCCCACCGACGCGGACGACGATCGACCTCGCAGCCGGTCAATCGCGCGGCCACCGGTCCGTTGAGCAGCAGATGATCGATACGCAGTCCAGCGTTACGCTCGAACGAGCCGCGCCAATATTTCCAGAAAGTATAGATGCGCTCGTGTGGCTGAAGGTGGCGAAGGGCGTCAAGCCACCCCTGCTCGAAAAGGCGCGCGTAGGCAGCTCTTACTTCCGGTGCAAACAGCGCGTCGTCGCGCCAGCGATCGGGCGCATAGACATCAAGATCTGTCGGTATGACGTTGAAGTCACCGGCTATGACTACCGGTGCATCCAGTCCGATCATTCCGGCGAGGTGATCGTGCAGCCGGTCGAGCCAGCGGAGCTTGTAATCGAACCTGGGTCCGGGGCGCGGATTGCCATTGGGGAGATAAAGTCCGGCGATCAGCACGCCCCCCACGGCTGCTTCGATATATCGGCTCTGGCTATCGTCTTTCTCGCCGGGCAATCCCCGGCGTGTTTCATGGATTTCTCCGATCCGGCTCAGGATCGCGACACCGTTCCAGCTCTTTTGTCCCTGCCATATGGCATCATAGCCGAGCTCGCGGATCGCTGCTTCCGGGAAGCGGTCGTCAGGCGCCTTCAATTCCTGCAAACACACGATATCCGGCTCAGCGAGCTTCAGCCATTGCAGCAGCACAGGGAGCCGCCCGTTGACGCCGTTCACATTGTAAGTGGCAATCTTCATCTGTCGCTCTCAAGCCCGCGCCTCGATGATCGGGAAAGTACAACCCGGCTACCCTGGCTTGGCAGGTCTGCACCTGTGAGGAATGCACGGCATTGCCCATAATCACGAGCATCAGTCTTCTGCGGTAGTATCAAAACGGCAAAGCCTGTGCGTCAGCAACGGTTCCGGCTCCGAGCGGGAACATCGGCACGATGGCTGGCTTCATTTCGGCGAGGAGCATGGGCATGACACGAAAAATCCTGGTCACCGGCGCCAGCATCGCCGGGAACACCGTCGCAGCACTGCTTGGCCGTCACGGCGCCGATGTCACGGTGGTCGAGCGGGCACCGTCGTTCCGCGACGGCGGCCAGAACGTCGATGTCCGCGGTGTCGGCCGCGAAGTCCTGCGCCGCCTCGGGATTGAACAGGCTGCACTCGACTGTGGAACCGGCGAGCAAGGGACGGTCTGGGTCAACGAGGACGGAAGCGAAGCTGCCAGGTTCGATGCCGATGAAATCGACGGCGATGGCCCGACAGCCGAGATGGAAATCCTGCGCGGCGACCTCGCCAGGGTTCTCCACGACGCAACCGGAAACGAAGTGGCGTTTCGCTATGATGACCACATCGTCGCGATCGTTGAAGAAGAGCAGGCGGCAGCGGTTACCTTCGCGAGTGGCACTATCGCACGATACGATGCCGTGATCATCGCAGAAGGGGTCGGTTCGACCACCCGCGATATCATTTTTCCGGACGAGAACGATCCGCGCTGGATGGACATGATAATAGCTTACTTCACCATCCCGCGAACGGCAGACGACGACCAGATGTGGCGCTGGTTCAACGCCCCGGGCAAGCGCAGCGTTTCGCTGCGTCCCGACAATCAGGGGACGACGCGTGCGATGCTGTGCCTTTCGAAGGAACCGGGCGGCGAACAGGAGTGGGACAGCGATCGGCAGAAGGCATTCGTGCGTGATCGCTTCTCGGACGCAGGCTGGGAGGCGCCACGCGTACTGGCCGCCATGGACTACACCGACGACTTCTACTTCGATGTGCTTCGACAGGTGCGGATGCCGCGCTGGTCGAAAGGCCGCGTCGTCCTCACCGGTGACGCGGCATGGTGCGCTACGCCGCTGGCAGGCGTTGGCACGACGCTGGCCGTGACAGGCGCCTATGTGCTTGCCGAGGAACTTGCCCGCAGCGCTACGGTTGCGGAGGCGTTCAGCGCCTACGAGGAGCAGATGCGGCCCATGGTCGAAGATGGCCAGGGAATTCCGAAAATCGCGCCGCGGCTCATGCATCCGAAAACCAGGCTTGGCATCAGGTTGCTGCATGGTACGCTTGGCCTGGCGAGCCTTCCGCCCGCCCGCAACGCTGCGGTCAAGCTGTTTGGAGGTGACGGGGTTGCGGTCGATCTTTCACGGTACGACTGACACCGGTGATCATACTGCCTGATGGTGCGCGAAGCTTCAGTTCGATGAAGCTTCGTAGTTTTTGAAGGGCAGCAGCGGCAGCGTCAAGAACGCCGTCCAATACTTCTTCTACGCGGCGTGAAAAAATCTAAAAATAGGCGCGCATGACGCGCGGCTCGGCTGATGTTGGGCGATGGGCCCGGCGGGACTGGAAAGGTTCGAAATCGATGATGATTATCCAGTGCCTCCAGCAGGGTCAGTGAAGGCGGCGGCGCATAAGATCACCGCCGCTCCGTCTGGCCGTATTCAACCGCGCAAACTATCCGACACGATGCCCCCGTTGCTGGCGAGCTTGTCCATGACCGCACGATGAAGCGCGATGTTCTGTTCCGCCGTGCCGTCCGCCCCCGCGTGGACCCCGAGCTCCTCACCAAGTTCCTTGCGCGCGGCGAGACTTGAATCGAGATCGAGCAGCTTGAGAAGATCGACAATAGACGTGCGGTAATTGCCACCATGGTCCGCCTTCATCGATGCCATGGCTTCAAGCACCGCGCCGACGTCCACGGAAGGTTGCGCCGGCGCAACGGGGGCAGCCGGTGAAGACGCCGGGGCTGTAGGCGCTGCCTGAGGGGGCGTCGGCGAAGGTGTCGGATTAGATTTGCGCGCGCTTACATTGGCTGCAGGGTCGGTCTTCTTCTCGGTCCCGTGGTGGAAGACCTTGTTCAGGATATTTCCGAAGATGCTCATGATCCTCTCCTCGACGATAGCAGGGGTGATAACGCGATAGTGAGACCCTCAAACGCGTCAGCACGTCGATGGTTGAGCGGAACAGCTTCGTGCTGCCGATCGTTCAGCCCTCATTCCCCACCACTCAACGCGGAGCAAAGATCGTGATCAAGCACAACGCGCTCATGGCAGCATCCCTGGCCGTTCTCAGCCTCAGCGCCTGCAACAAGAAGGACGCTGGGCCTGTCACCGAAATGACCTCCACGCCGGCTGCAAATGCCATGAGCGAGACCGGGGCGACTTCGGCAGAAGGCCCGGCGCAGGTCTTTGCCGACATCGCGGCTGCAAGCGACATGTTCGAGATCGAGACATCGAAGCTAGCAGCCGAAAAGGCCCAGTCCGCCAAGGTGAAGAGGTTTGCCGAGCAAATGGTCAAGGCCCATACCGAATCTACCAAGAAGCTGACCGCAGCTGCGGCGGCGGCCACTCCGCCGATCACCCCGGCCCCGCGCATGACCGCGGCTCAGGATGCACAGCTTGCCGACCTCCGGAGTAAAACAGGCGCCGCGTTCGATGACGCCTATGCCAAGGTTCAGGTCAGCGCTCACCAGGCCACGCTGGATACGCTCAAAGGTTACGCAGCGGGTGGCGATCAGGCATCGCTCAAGACATTCGCAACCGAATTGGTCCCCACAGTTACCGCTCACCTCAACATGGCCAACGCTCTCTGACGAACCTTGCCCCGCCCGCCCGCAGCTTCCCATAAACCCAAGGAGCGATCATGCCCGACCGGCTGACGATGCAGGACCCCCGCACCCAGTACCCCAAGCCTCCCTTTCCCAAGCAGCCACAGCCGCGTCCAGGGATCGCAGGCAAGCTGGAGCCTCGACCTGATCACGGCGAGGAAAGTTACAGCGGCGCGGGCAAGCTCAAGGGTCGCAAAGCGCTTGTCACTGGTGGCGATTCCGGGATCGGCCGTGCGGCTGCGATCGCCTTTGCGCGCGAGGGCGCGGACGTCGCTATCGACTATCTGCCGAGCGAGGAGGAAGACGCGCGCGAAGTTCTCGCCCTGATCGAGGAGGAAGGCCGCAAGGCCGTAGCGCTGCCCGGCGACGTAAGCGATGAGGCCTGGAGCCGTCAGCTCGTCGAGGACGCGGTGAAGGGTCTTGGAGGGATCAACATTCTTGTCATTAATGCCGGGCGTCAGCAGTGGCGTGAGAATGTTGGCGAAGTCACGTCTGAAGATTTTGACAAGACTATCAAGACCAATCTCTACGCGCTGCACTGGATCACGCAGGCGGCGGTGCCCCATCTACCGGTCGGCGCCTCGGTCATCACCACGGCCTCGGTGCAGGCCTATGAGCCATCGGACATCCTGCTTGACTATGCGACCACCAAGGCAGGCATTGTTGCCTACACCAAAGCGTTGGCGAAGCAGCTGATGGAAAAGGGAATAAGAGCCAATGTGGTAGCGCCTGGACCTTTTTGGACCGTGCTTCAGGCAAGCGGCGGACAGCCTCAGGAAAAGGTTGCCCATTTCGGCGAGCACAGTCGTTTCGGTCGCCCCGGTCAGCCCGTGGAGATCGCACCGGTTTACGTCCTGCTCGCTTCGCAGGAAGGCAGCTACATTACCGGGGAAGTATTCGGCGTGACCGGCGGCGCTGGTATCGCCTGAAACCCTGACGCTCGATGAATTGTGGGTGTTGCTCGTCGGCGGCAGTATAAGTTGTACTCCAGCAGCGCCTTCACATGCGTGGCGGGGAAAGCTCGCCGCATGCGATGCATCGAGCCGGTCTTTTCCTCGGCTGCGGCTTGATCATCATGCGGGGTGTCAAAAATTGTGCGGAGGAACCCAACTTTCGCGTGGAAAGTACCTCGGCCGACCAGCGATTGCTAATCATGGCTGGCCCCGTTTTATAAGTGGCGATAGTGCTGCAGCTGCGGCTATAGATCGTCCGCAGCTGACGCATCGGTCTTGCGCAGGGAGCCGCGATTTGAGCGACACACAGAACGAAAGGTTATGTTTTTCTAGCGTTCATTCACCGGGCCGCAGTTCTGTGCTTGCCGAATATGACATTCTCGATACCCCGCGCGAAAAGCAGTTCGATGATGTTGTGAAACTGGCCGCTGCGATTTGCGCGGCGCCGATCGCAGTCGTCAATCTTGTTGGAGATGATCGCCAATGGTTCAAGGCTGAAGTGGGTCTTGGCGTTCGAGAAACGCCGCTCGACACTTCGTTTTGCGCTCACGCGATTCTGGAGGAGGATTTCCTGGAAATCCGCGATGCGACGAGAGACAGCCGCTTCGCGGCCAATCCCCTGGTCAACGCGGCGGGCGGAATCCGATTCTATGCCGGCGCATTGCTTAAAAATCAGGCAGGTCTCGCGATCGGTACGCTATGCATATTAGATACTCAGAAACGTCCTGAAGGGCTGAGCGAGCTGCAACGGTTCACCTTGCAGATGCTGGCGACGCAAGTCATGAGCCAATTGGAATTGCGTAAGATCGCCAGTCAGGAGCGAGAGGTCAAGAACGAGCTCGCTAACGCCGCGCTGCGCTTTCAATCGATATTCGACAGCGCCATCGATTACGCCATCATCGTCATGGATCGCACAGGGGCCATCACCGACTGGAATGCCGGTGCCGCCAATATTCTCGAATGGACAGCCGAGGAAATTGTTGGTCGCGATCTCTCGGTCTTTTTCACACCAGAGGACCGCGCCGCCGCAGTACCAAGCCATGAGATGAGGCAGGCTCTTGCCAATGGCCGAGGGGCCGATGAGCGCTGGCACATGCGCAAGAGCGGAGATAGATTCTGGGCGAGCGGAGAGATGATGCCGCTCAAGGATGCGGATGACGTCATCATCGGCTTCGTAAAGGTTTTGCGCGACAAAACCCAGTCGCGTGTGCTCCAGGATCGTATGGCCCTGCAAGATGAGCGCCTGCAGATGGCACTCACGGCTTCCGGCTCTGTGGGTCTTTGGGACTGGATGGTGTCTTCTGATCGCATCCACGGCGATGCCAATTTTGCGCGGCTTTATGGCCTTGATGTCGATGGATGCACCGCCGGTCTCACTGAAGAACAATATCAAAGGTATGTCGTCGCCGAAGATCTCCCCGCGCTGCGTGCCAGCATTCGGGCGGTGTTCGAGCATGGGGCCGATTTCCTCGTAGATTATCGGCTCGCCATCCCCGATGAACAGATCCGCTGGGTCGAATGCAAGGGTCGGATGGTGGTCGATGCGTCCGGCCAGCCCTATCGATTTTCAGGGACATCGATCGACGTGACGGCGCGCAAGGCCGCAGAGCAGCAAAAGCAGTTGCTGATGCGGGAGATGTCTCACCGTGTGAAGAACAGCTTCACCATGGTTCAGTCACTTGCTGCCCAGACCCTGCGAGACATCGATCCCGATGTGCGGGAAACGCTCCTGAGCCGGATCGTCGCGCTCGGTCAGGCGAACGACAGTCTCCTCCAGACGAGCTGGAGCGCCACGCACATGTCAAAGCTCCTTCAGCGCATCTTGTGGCTGGGCGCCGACAGCGGCAGGATCGCGCTGTGTGGAACCGATATGCAGGTCAGCGCCGAAGCCGCGATGTCGCTGTCCCTAATCGTTCACGAACTGGCGACCAACGCCGTGAAATATGGGGCATTGTCACAGGAAGCAGGTCAGGTGGTGGTCAGTTGGCATATTGATGACCACCGCTTTCAATTTCTCTGGCAGGAACGGGGCGGCCCATTGGTGGAGCAACCTGCGCAAAAGGGGTTTGGATCGCGGCTTATCTCATTGGGTATCTGCGGTAGCCGGGATGCGCTGATCGAATATCTTCCCGAAGGCGTGCAGGCGCGTTTCAGCGTCGATCTCAAACGGGTGCTCCCCGCAGTCCAATAGTGGGCAAAAACTTTAGGTAACGCGCCAATCTGGCTTGAACGGTTAGATCGATCGAAGCCTTTGGTTTGGGCGCTTACGGGATTGATCCGCGCCTCTCGACCCGATCAGGACGTCTGTTTTAGCCTCTCCGCTTGCCGACCCAGTTCTCTGGCCTTCGCTTTGGCGGCATCGCGAATTGCCTGGGCTTGTTGCTCCAGCTTGTCGGCCTCCGCATCTGCCTGTGCTTCGATAGCGTGTCCCTGATCATTCAGCGCATCCGCCTGAGAATCACGCGCCTTCGCGGCGGCACGATCTACGCGGTCCGCAGCGCGGCCAGCGCGCTCGGCGGGCCCGTTTCCCTCATAAGGTATGCCCGAAGCGTTGGCAGCGGCTTCATCCTCTGCGGCACCCGCCTTCTCCTTCGGACCATCACAAGCCGCGATCGTACAGGCCAGCGCTGCGGCCGCCATGAGCGTCGATGTCGTTTTCATGCTGATCCAACTTGCAGGAGGCGCGCACGTTCCACACTATCGAAAAGCCGCCTCCCGCGCCGACGCCCATCAGGCTGTTATGACGACGAAGCTGGAGGTTTCGACGATGAGTGAAGAGCGTTGCAGAGGGCCAGTTCAACCTCTGTGGCACGAAAGGGCTTTGCCAACGTGGCGATGTCGCTGAATTCGTCCGCATCGGTCGCGTGGCCATACCCCGTGGCGAATATGAAGGGCACGCCGCGCGATTTCAGCAAGGTGGCAACCGGGTAGGACCGTCCGCCGTGGATATTCACATCCAGCATGGCGAGGTCGAAGTTTTCTCGTCCGGCCAAATCCAGCGCGGTATCCAGGCGCATGGCAGGGCCGACGACGATTGCGCCCAGTTCGGTTAGCGTGTCTTCGATATTCATGGCTACGAGCATCTCGTCTTCCACGACCAACACGCGCTTACCCGCGAGAGACATTGTGGCCTCCCAAGTTGGCCAGCGGCGCTGTGATGAAGCATTTCAAGCCGTCTGGCGCGAAGGACATGTCCGCAGTGCCACCAAGCTCGGCTGCGAGGCCACGCTCGATGAGCCGCGAGCCGAATCCCTGTCTCGATCTCGGGGCCACCGGCGGACCATCGTGCTCCTCCCAAGCCAGATGGAACCTGGGATCCGGCCCGTCGTCCAGAGACCACGACGCGCTCACGCGTCCCTTCGCCGTTGATAGAGCGCCGTACTTGGCGGCGTTGGTACAAAGCTCGTGAAGGGCAAGGGCGATACTCACCGCGGTCTTTGGTTCGAGGGCGATCGCGGGTCCTGCGACATCGAAACGGCCCTCACCAAAAGGTCGGATCGCATTGCCGATCACATCCGCCAGCATCGCGTAATCCCAGCTCTCCCGCGTGAGCAGATTATGGGCATCGGACAGCGCGAGGAGGCGCCCCTCGAATGCCATGCGCGCTTCTGCTGGCTCACGATCCCCCTTGAAGGATTGCGCTGCTATCGACTGAACTACGGCAAGTGTATTCTTCACGCGGTGGTTCAATTCGTCGACCAGCAGTTCGCGATGGCGCTCGGCGAGCTTGCGCTCGGTTATATCCTGAACAAGCCCGTAAAAGCCTTCGATCACGCCATCGGGCCCGCGCTGCGGAATATAATCCACGCGAACATGTCGTGGACTGATCCTATCATACGGCATGAAGGTTTCGAATTGAACCTGCGCACCGGCCAGCGCGGCGTCAATGTGCTTTTGAACGTGGCCAAGCGCTTCCGAGCCGATCATGTCCTCAACGCGGGCTCCAAGTATTTCATCGATCGGGCGGCCCAGCCAGCCTTCATACGCGCGGTTTACAAATCGATAGCGCAAGTCGCGATCAAGATGCGAGATCAGCACAGGCAGGGCGTCAGTGAGCGCCTGAAGGTGCTGTTCGCTGCGCCACTGCGCAGCCTGCGCAAGGTCGGTTTGCTCGCGCGCCCGGGAAACCCGCTCGCGGGCCGCCTTTTCGCCGCGAAGTTCGTCAAGGTCGAGTGCCCCGCCGATACGCGCGCGCAGTTCGAGGGCGCTGAAGGGTTTCACAAGATGATCATCTGCGCCTGCCTCGAGGCTTTCGATCCGCGCGTCCTCACCAGCCTTGGCGGAGAGGAAAATGACGGGGATGGTTTGCGTTGCTGGATCGTCCCGGAGCGCGCGAAGGAGCCCGAATCCATCCAAGTGCGGCATCATGATATCGGACAGCACAAGATCCGGCCGCGTCCCGCGTGCCGAAGCCAGAGCCTGAAGGCCGTCAGCGGCAACTGTGACGTTGAAATCCGGTGCCAACAGGCGTCGCACGTAGGCGCGCATGTCGGCGTTGTCATCGGCCAGCAGGATCCGTGGACGCTGTGGCGCGGCCCCGTACAACGGGAGTGACTCCTCAGGGAGCCACCGCAAAGCCTCCTCGACGTAAGCGCTCGCGCGAACGGAGTTTGTTTCAAGTTCAGCTGTGCCGACCGGAGCGGAGCCCGTTCCCGGCTGCGCAAGAGGAAGCGTGACCGTGAATGCTGCCCCGCGCCCTTCACCCGCGCTCTCAGCCACGATGGATCCGCTCTGGAGTTCGACCAGCTGCTTGACCAGTGCTAGGCCGATGCCTGAGCCTTCGTGGCTGCGCGATTTTTGCCCGGCAATGCGATGAAATCGAACAAACACGTTATCAAGTTCGTGGGGTGCAATGCCAGCGCCGGTGTCACTGACCCTCAGTACGGCAGCATTGTCCGTCTCACTTAGACGGACCTCGATCGACCCTTCATGGGTGAACTTGAAAGCGTTGGAAACGAGGTTGAGCACGATCTTCTCGTACATCTCGCGATCGACACGGGCGTGCCGCGACAGCGGCCGCGCCTTGACACGAAAATCGAGACCGGCCTTTTCGATCGCCGCCCGAAAATTCGAGGCCAGGTCAACCGTAAGCGCAGCCAGATCAACAGGCTCGGGCGCTGCTGCCATCCGGCTCGCCTCCACTCGGGAGAAATCGAGCAGGGTGTTAACGAGACGCAGCATGCGCAGCGCATTGCGGTGTGCAAGCTCGAGACCGTCGCGATGCGCCGGCATGGTATCGGGCTCATCGTTCAGCGCTTCCTCGAGAGGTCCGAGTATCAGCGTGAGAGGAGTGCGAAATTCGTGCGAGACGTTGGAGAAGAACGCCGTCTTGGCCCGATCGAGTTCGGCCATTTCTGCCGCACGGTGCTGCTCATGCTCACGAGCCCGGGCATTGCGCATCGCAACGGAGACCTGCCCACCTACCAGCTTTAAGAATGACCGGTAAGGTTCGTCGAGCGCCCGATTAGGTGAAATTGCGCACACAAGAAAACCATCGATCGCATTCTGCTCACCCAGCACAGGCAGGCAAATGGCTGAGACTACAGGGTCAAGGTAGGTGCCGCCAAGCGTGGATACGTGGGTGTCGGCCGCGTCAATGACGAAACTTGAGCCATTCAATGCAAAGGATAACCCCCAAGGATCGCCATCGTCTTCCATCTGGCGCAGAATATCGGCCGGAAGACCGAAGGATGCGGCAACCTCATGACCAGTTGCGGTACGCAGCAGCAGCGCAGCATAAGGTATGTCGAGCGGATCATCAGCAAGTGCGCCCATGACATCGAGCGCGGCCTGCCTCGTCTGTACCGCGCTGGCTGCCCTGGCCGCGAGTTCACGAAGCAGCTTCAGACGGCGCTCCCCCACTATCTGCTCAGTCACCTCCGAGCACACCGCAAGCATCCCGGTGATTACCCCGTTGTCATTCTCCGCCGGAGCGTGGCTCACCGAAAAATAGGCCTCTTCCCTATATCCAGAGCGATGCATCTCGAGGGGTAAAGCCGGTGTCCAGTTCGCATCGCCCGTCGCCATCACACGCTCGATCATCGGGCCGAGCGTCCCCCACGCCTCTGCAAGCGTTATGCGAATGTCGGCGCCTAGGCCGGCAGGATGTCTGTCCCCAATCAGCTTAGAATAGGCATCGTTATAAATCTGGGTGAGTTCGCGGCCCCACGTCAGAACCATCGGATATTGTGAGGACAGCAAAGTCCGTACCATTGAGCACAAGCTCGGCGGCCAGCTCGCAACTGATCCCAGGGGCGTTTGTGCCCAATCCAGATTCCGACCTATTGAGCGGACTTCACCGGCGCCGGAGAAAAGCCGCTGTGCCGAAGGCTGGTCCGGCGTATCGATAAGAGGCAATTGTAAGCTTTCAGGAAGGACTGTCGGGACGAGGTTCGGCATTGATGGCGTGCCATCAACGTCTCCCCGCTCAAAAAGTGCCTTATCGCCGCAGAATAATTTGAGATCGCAGAATTTCAAAAAGTGGGCAAAAATACGTAGATCGTTTCTGCGAACTGCAAGATTCGGCTTTTCGACCAATGCGCGCCATTTAACTTCAAAATCTACGCGACTGCTCTGCCCCTGCTGGAAGGCGCTGGATCCTCACAGAAATGAACCTGCGCTTTGCCCTTCCTCTTGGAACGGTACAGCGCGGCATCGGCACATTGCAGAAGCCGGTCGAGGTCGAGACCATGAACCGGCGCAAGTGAAATCCCGACGCTGGCGGAAATCTCCATCTCCGTATCGTGGATACGGTAGCTCTCGGAAAGTTGGCGGATAATCCGGCGCGCAAGAAGCTCCGCCTGGTCCGCATGCAAGACTCCGGGTTGAAGGACCACGAATTCGTCGCCACCCAGGCGGCCGACGACGTCATCGCCTCGCACCGCAGCGCCCAGTCGCGCGGCGACCTCGATCAGCAGCCTGTCTCCGACCGGATGCCCGAACTGGTCGTTGATAGCCTTGAAGCCGTCGAGATCGAGATAGTGAATGGCGATCTGCTGATCGATCCGGCACGATTGCGCCTGTTTGAAAAACGCTTCACGCACCAGCAACCGGTTGGCAAGGCCGGTGAGTGGATCGTATCGCGCGAGGTTTCCAAGGTCATGCTTAGTCGTCAGATGCTCGAGCGTGGAGTGATAGAGATGCCGGACGGATTCGATGCTCATCGCGGCCACGACGAGAAGCAGAATGGCCTCAAGTATGAAAAACTGCCCGGTGACGGTCTGAGCATCGATCCGCATCGCGTGCGCGAACATTCCCAATGACACCGGGACAACCGTGATCGTCTGACCAAGCAAGCAGAGCCTGGGCCGGCCCGCATTGCGCGATACGATCCCGGCGCCAAAGGTGAAGATCAGGCTGACGGTGGCCAGATGGACGAGGGGATGGGGCGCTGCGAGCGCCACCAGATTGAGGCTCGCTATCAGGCTGGCACAGGCACATGTTGCCCATGTGTATCGCCTCTCCCACCGCCGCAGCGCAGGGATGTCCTGAGACAGGCCCCCTGCTCGGTGATATGCGCGAATGATCACAAGGCGAACGGCGGTCACGATGCTGGAGCACAGGACCAGCGCAAGAACCGACCCGCTGTGCCAGCTCACCAGGACCAGTGTTCCCACGACGGCGTAGAGAATGCCAAATCCCAGGATTGGGGTCGCCATCGCGAAGAGCGGTGCAAGAAGGTCGCGATAGACGGCATCCGGCAGCAGTTCGTATGCCGCCTGTCCAAAAACCGTCGCCTGCGGACGGGCGCGAGGGGATGGGGATCGTCTCTCCATCAAACGATCTTACAGCACCAGACTTAACAACTTTACCAGAATGAGGCGTGCTGTGCATGGTTGCGATTTGGCCGCTCACGCGGCGCAGTCTCATCATTGCTTGCAGCGCGCCCTTCCCTGCTACGCGTCGTTTCCGTTCGGCTGATCGCTCGAGGAAGGCGGAACGGCAGCACCGCGGCGGTTTGGCATTTGCGTCGTTTGCTGACTGTCGGGGGTATCTTCCTTCGCTGGAAACCAGCGTTCGACAAGGGAAGCAGCGATAAGCAGCAGGAGAGCGAGCGCCGTGCCAGCCAGGACGAGGATATACTGACCGGCCCCTGCGGTGATTCCCACGGCCGCAGCCATCCACAGGCTTGCCGCGGTTGTCATATTGCGCACATCTTTGCCGCGCACAAAAATGAGGCCACCGGCGATAAAGCCAATCGCCTGCGCAAGCCCCTGTATGACGCGAACGGGATCGCCCTCGGCGTGGTGCTCGACGAGTTCCAGCGCCGACAAGGTCAGCATCCCCGAACTCAGCGCGACAAGTCCATGCGTGCGTAAACCCGCATCGTGGCCGCGGCGCTCGCGTTCGAAGCCCAGCGCGAGGCCCAGAACCGTCGCAAGACCGAGCCTCATCAGAGTCGTGGGCAGATCGTCTTCAAGCATCCTTCGTACTCGGCTGGAACGTGATGACGCGATAGAGATAATACACCAGGACTGCCGCCATGATCCCCAGGCCAGCAGGCCCAAGGTACCGATCGACGGCCGGGAACTGCTTGCCCAGAACGTATCCGGCTCCGGCCAGAAGACTGTTCCACACCGCAGATCCCAGGGTGGTCAGGATGATGAAGCGGGCGAAGCGGGTGCCGAACATGCCTGCCGGGATCGAGATCAGAGTGCGCAAGCCCGGAATCACATGAGCAAAAGGAATTGCCCACGATCGATGGCGATCGAACCAGTCGTCGATGCGGTCTATGTCGCCCACTGACAACGTGAGCCAGCGGCCATGGCGGTCCGCCAAGGTCTTCAGTCTCCGCTCGCCGTACCGGCTTGCCAACCACCACCAGAAAGCGGCCCCTACCACCGTGCCGATCGTACCGGCGAGGATGACAAGCCCGAGATTGAGACCGCCCTCGGCCGCCGTGTAGCCGGCCAACGGCATGATGACCTCGGAGGGTATGGGGGGAAAGACATTCTCGAGCAGCATGAGCAGCGCGATGGCCCAGTATCCCAATTTTTCGACAATAGCGGTGATCCATTCCGTCATAAGCCGCTATCCCGAAGATCGTGAAGATGCGCAGTTCATGACCAGGACACTCTCCATGTCATGCACACCACTCAAATCGGTGTGCAGCACCATCATCTTGTGAATGGACATCAGGTATTTCTCTTGCGTCGGCGAGTTTCCCAGCCCTTTTTTGCGGCAGCCGAGCGCTTTTCCGCGCTCTGGCTCGATCCGCCCTTGCGGCCGCCTTTGCGCGAACTCTCGTGGTTTTCCTTCTTACCGCGGCCAGAGCCAGATTTCTTTCCTCCCCCGGATTCCTTGTTGACCGTCGCCCAGGCGCGCCTCTCTGCTTCCTCCTTGCCGACACCGCGGTCCTCATAGCCCTCTTCGATATGCTCGGCCTTGCGCTTCTGCTTGTCGGTGTAGCTCGACTTGTCTCCGCGAGGCATGATCTATCTCCTTGTCGGTTGCCCCCCGCCCATACTTTGAACGCGGCAGTACCCAAATCGTCCCGATCTGTGTCGATCGGTTCGCCGCATTGTCAGGAGACGCGCTCTGGACTGTTCCTTGCCGGATCGAAGCTCGTGCCTGTTTTTGAGCCTTTCAGAGGACTGGCCGCCCAATAAAGGTGACAGGGCGGTATGTTGCACCATTCGAAGCCTTTCCGCACCTGAGCGAAATTGCAATCGATGTGGCGGCGGATAGCAGTGCGCATCTGGTATGCCGCAAGAACACCAGTCGGCTTCAGCGCCAGCGCGGTCTCTTGCATGATAATGTCTGCCTCTGTTTCGCCCAGCGTCGAGAATGGCAGACCGGTGAGAATGCAGTCAGCTCTTGCACAAGTTTCCGCACCGATATGGCGGCGGACATCCCTCGCTGATCCTTCGACCACTACCAGGCGAGGATCGTCGCACTTCACACGCAGCTTGGCAGCGAACGCTTGACTCGTTTCGATTGCGATCAGCTGCGCATCAGGACGCATGCGCTTGAGCATCTCGAAGGTGAACCTGCCGCTGCCCGGTCCATATTCAACGAGGACCTGGATGTTGGACCAGTCCAACGGGGCCAGCATGCGACGCACCATTCTGGCGCTTGCGGGAAAAGCCGATCCGACCATTGACGGATGCCGGACGAACTCCGCTGCGGCAATCCATCCTGTATCTTTCACGAAGCTTTCTCCCTGCATGCCGATCAGAGCGAGAATCTTGACTCAGCCGGGATAGGGGTTTGCCTGCAGCAAGCCGGCCAGATGCGCGGCGTTACCAGCCACCATCTTTGCTGCCTCCGTAACCTTGTCCGGCGTCGTCACCAAATCCTTGAAATTCGTGGAGCCCATAGCCTCTCCGACCCAGTAGCATGCCGCAACTGCTGGAATGGTCCAGCCTACGTCGTTCAGGGCCTGGAAAAGCTGGGCCGATGAAAAATGCGCGCCGTCCTCGTTGCCAACGATCGCCGCCACCGCGACTTTCCCATAGCTGGGCATGCGGCCCTGGTCGTCTGTCTCCGAGAGAAACGCATCCATCCGTTCGAGCACACGCTTGGCGACACTGGAAATCTGCCCCATCCAGATCGGGCCGCCGAAGATGAGGATGTCGTGCGCGAGTATTTTCTCGCGCAGCGCAGGCCAGGCATCGCCGGCCCCTTCGTCCGATGTCACTCCGGCTTTGATATCGAGCGCTGCCACCCGCACCGTCTCGGTAATCGTGACCTGACGGTCGGAAAATGCGTGCTTCAGCACCGCGATCATTGCGTCAGTTGAGCTTGCCTCGTTCGCGTCGCTCTTGAGCGTACAGTTGAGAGCCAGGGCCTTGAGCGGCATCGATCGTCTCCTTTGGTGTCGGCTGCCGCAGGTGTGCGATCATCCGTTCACAGACAGGAGAACTCATCGGCGGGAAAAGGGTTCTGCCTTCAAAGGAGATGCCGCAATGACCGATACCGTCCAGATGATCCACGAAGATGCGCTTCCCGGGCATGAAAGCAAACTCGAGCCCAAGCCCGAGTGGCAGCCGCGCTACAAAGGTTCAGAGCGTCTCAAGGACAAGGTTGCGATCATCACCGGCGCCGACAGTGGCATCGGACGCGCCGTAGCAGCGCTTTATGCCCGTGAAGGCTGTGACATCGCCATCGTCTATCTGCTTGAGGATGACGATGCCGCCGAAACGAAGCGGATCGTCGAGGCCGAGGGCCGCAAGGCGATCACCATCCGCGGCGATATCGGGGACAAAGATTTCAACGATGAGATCGTGAGCAAGACGCTCGATGCATTCGGCAGGATCGACATTCTCGTGAACAACGCCGGCGAGCAGCATCCCGATGACGAAATCACACACATAACGGAGGAACAGCTGCGCCGAACCTTCCAGACGAATATCTTTGGCATGTTCTTCCTGACGCAGGCCGCGCGTCCACACCTCAAGCCGGGCGCGGCCATCGTCAATTGCACGAGCGTCACCATGTACCAAGGCAGCAAGGATCTGCTCGACTATAGCTCGACCAAGGGCGCGATTACGGCCTTTACACGGTCATTGTCGGAAAATCTGGTCGGAGATGGCATTCGCGTGAATGCGGTCGCGCCGGGACCGATCTGGACCCCGCTCAATCCATGCGGCGGCGCGAAGCCTGAAAAGCTGGAGCATTTCGGTGAGAGCACGCCCATGGGTCGGCCGGGCCAGCCCAATGAAGTTGCGCCGGCCTTCCTGTTCCTCGCCTGTGAGGATTCCAGCTACATGTCCGGGCAGGTGCTCCATCCAAACGGAGGGATCACTGTGAACGGCTAAAGCGCTTCGTGCGGCGCGCGAGACATTGCAGGACGAAGCCCGCAGACGCCTAATCGAGCACCGCCTGGCAACTGGGTACAGAATCATCCGAGGGCGATTCGCTGTTGAACAGCCGAGAGATGGCTCAATGGACCTTCGCGCATCGACCGCGAAACCTGCTTCGCCTTCGCGCACTGCTTTCGTGAGAATGCACTGAAAGGAAAAACCATGCCTTCGACACCCAAGACAACCGACAACCCTGATGAAACAGGTGCCGGCGAGCGAACCAACCGCAAGGCTCAACATAAGGTAGCCCCCGGCGATACCAGCGGCACGATCGCCGGCCAGGGGCACGGTAGTCCAGCGCCAGTGACCACCGGCATCGATGAGCCGGGCGCACCCGATCCTACCCACGAGCGGCCCGAACGCGGGCCTGCAGGGGCGGCGACGGCCGGCAAGTTTCCTGACGATCTGCCGGATAAGCACGAAGCGCGGTCGAATCCCGGAGCTATCGAGTAACCCCCTGGAACGGCTTGTCTGGCGCCGGGCCTTCATTTCGTTAGCGGGCATATGAAGGCTTTTCCGCCGTCGACCCTTTGTCGCCATTCAAGGGGCGGTTTTCGCTTTCCAGGTGTGGAAGGTCCGCTTTCCCGCTTTTTGAAATCAGTCTATCCGATCCCGCTAAACCAATGACTTATACCAAGGTGCTGAGCGGCTGACGCATGACGCCTTGGATTTTCTCAAGCGCCGCACGGGCTTAACCAAGACCCGATGAGTCAAGCTCATCGGATCGCGGTATTCGCAGCGCTTGCACAATCCCTCCTCGCTCAACTGTTCCAAAACCCACTTTTCCTTCCATGCCTCGCCTTGAGTGATCCCGCGTACGCCTCGTGGTCGGCATGGTCGCCGAACGCATCGATCTTGCCGGCAAGATAAGCGCAGGTCTGCAAGTGGCGGGCGATGTGGGGGTAGCGCTTGGTGCGAGCCCTATCGAGCGCGAAGTCGATCATAGCGCGCAGCAGCAGGATCGCTGCAAGCGGATGCTTGGGCTCGAGCACCTCAGCCGCTGGAGTGAGTAGCCAGTAGTGGTCTCCGTCGATTTCATCGGGCCGCGCGAGGATCAATTCGGCAGCAGCATCGAGCGCCGGCCACTCGACAAGGAATGCTAATGCCTGATGGAAACTGGGAAACGCGCGCGCATGGGCCAGCGCGCGCTCCTCGGCTTCCATGTCGTCGAAGTCGGGCAGTTGCTTGATGTAGGCCTTCAGGTACTCGGCATTGAGCGTGCGCTCGAACACTTCCCACCGCTCGCGCTGTGCCGTTTCGGATCGTCCCGCAGCTTCGAGCGCATCGATCCGAACCTTCTGCCAGTCAGGCCAGCGACCGCCGTCGCGCATCTCGGCGGGGGCCTGGTCAAGGGCTGCCAATGCCTCGTTTGCGCGTCCGGCATCGAGCAGCCTTTGCGCGATCTGCGCGGCAATCGCCGGGTTCGTCCGCTCGTCATCGGACTGCAGTGCGACGAACCCATCGACGTCGCCCGAAGCATCGGCGATTTCAGCGAGCGTGCGCTTGACGAGACGCGTGTGATTGCGTGCCTTGTAGTCGTCTTCGTAGACCGGTCCTTGCGAACCGTAGCCGATGATCGTGCGGGTCTCGCTCTTCGTCGCAACAGGTGGTCTTTTGGCCAAGGCCTCGAATTTCGCTTTTAGGATGGCAAGTCCAGACTGCCCGAGCGCCGGCGCCATCAGAGAGATCAGATCGTCGAACTGGCCATAGTCGTTAGCGCATGTGCCGGCGAAGACGCGCTCGGCCAACCGGTCAGCACTGAAACCGGATGGCACGGCCACTTCGCCAAGGTTCAACAGGGCCTCATTGAGAACGCCGTTCACGATGCCATTGCTATCATCACATCGCTCGTAGATCGACGGGGCCATTTCGAGCATGCGCCAGAGCAAGTCGAACGCTTCGGACGGCGCGCCTGGCGCCACATGCGCCATGATGGCTGCCCGCTGGGTCTCGAGGTCCTGTGCCAGCGGACGGATCTTGCGCCAGTCGACGAAACCGCGCGCGCGGGCGATCGCGACTAGCCGCTTGCGTACTTCGGCGGCTACGTCTCCGCCGCCGCCCTGGCTTGCCAGTTCAAGGCGCAGGCGCCGCTTCATCGCTGCGTCACCCTGTGCGAGTTCGATCAACAGCGCCGCGAGTCTCTCGGCGCCGAGTGCGGCAAGGTTGGTGGTGTTGAGTGTGTTTGATCTGGCCATCCGCCGTCTTCGTCCGCTGGCTCGCGGGGGGCAACGGCGATTAAGACTTGGCATGGAGAGATGAGTGGAACGGGCGCCTGGCAGGCATTCCCACCGTGGACTAGTGGAGGCCCTTCTGCGCCCGACCCTTTGTCGCCGTTCAGCCGCCGATTTTACCTCCTCAGGTGCGGAAGGTCCGCATTCTCGGCGGCTGTCGTCCAGAACCGGCCGTTTGCAAAGCCCTAGATCAGTTTGCTCCTCGACCAAGTCAAGGGTTGGCAGGGGCAGTCGGTGCCCGACCATATTATGGCGATGAGGACAATTTCCAAACGACCTGGACGCAGGTGGCTACTGCAGCCCGCGCAAGCCGATTCTGACGAGTGTCGCTGTGGCGCTTAGCCGAAGGCTGGTTTGGGTGGCCGTGCCGCTATTGCCTTACGGCGGTCCTCCGCGTACCTGTTTGCCTTGGCTTTGCTGGTCCTGAATCCGATAAGTTCCATAAGGTCCGCCTGCATCTGCGCTTTGTCCGGTGTCTCGATTTGGCGGCCTGCGGCCTGATCGTGTCCCGAATGCTCCGAAGCGCGCTTCATCGCGCGATAGACGATCATGTAGTCGTCGTCGCTGACCTCAACGCCGCCGAGCCGTAGCGTGCCGACATCTGATCCGAACCGACGGACAACATCGTTCAGGACGATTTCCTCGACGGCGCGTTCCCATGTTTCGCGCAGGGCGGCGTAAAAGGACGTGCACGACTGGCGATAGCCCGGATCACTGGTCGGCAGCGTGTCGGAAATTCCGTCGAGCATCTTGCGCAGGCTCGTCTCGCGATCCTTGACTTTGCGGGCAACCCAAGGTTCGTCGCCGACCGTTACCATACCAAATTCGCCGGTCGGTCCCTGCTGGATCAGGCAGGGCAGGGCACTTACCACCGTGTCGCGGTCGACGCAGGCGAGCATTATCTCGTGGTAGAAGACAAGATTGTGGGTGAAGATAATGACCTGTCGGCCAGTGGCCGCCTCGTCGACCAGCCGTCGTGCCACTCGGCGGACGCGACCGTGATCTAGGCTCGTCACCGGATCATCGAGAATGATCGCTGAGCGCTTTCCGGCAACATGCGACTCGGCGAGGAAGCATGCCAGACTGAGCGCGCGCTGCTCGCCCTCGCTGAGAACACGCGCCTTTTTGGCCTTTCTGTCGGTGTGCAGCTCGACCTCAAACATGCTCGCCCCGCGATCGCTTTTGTCGGCGAATTTCAGTGGGATGTGCTGAAGCGCGAGGGCTTGGATCTCGGCCAGAATGCGCGCCTCCAGCGCCGGCGTGGTGAGCTCCTTGCGCAATGTAGACATCAGCCGCGACAAGGGGGCCGTATTGAGCGCAGCTTCGCAGGCTTTCCAGGCGTGAAGCGTGTAGAGTTCGAGGCGTCTGGCTAGGATTTCTGCGCGTTGCCCATGCATCTGACGCTGTGCCGTCAGCTCAGCTACGCGGGCTGATATCTTTGCCGAATCGTGGTCGCTCGATCGTAAGGTCGTCGCATGTTCTGTGAGGCGGGCCGCCCACGCCCGCAGCTGGATCGCGGGTGACGGTGCAAGCGGGGCGAAATCGCTGCGTTGTTCGCTGGTGAGTTGGAGAACGACCGCATCGCGGCGAGCGGCCAACATCCGGTGATAGCCGATTGCGGCCTGAACCAGCGTTGCACCGCCCTCATTCTCGGCGGCGGCTTCTGCAAGTAAGGTCGTGAGCTCAGCGTCCGGGCGGAAGGTCAGCTCCCGCAATATCGTCAGTCGGCTGGAGACGGCTGACGCGGCATCGGCCGCCTCCTGCGTGGCCCGGCCTGCGACAAAGGCATCGAAAGCCGTCAGGCGATCCACCGCATCCTGTCCGAGGGGCTGCTGACAGAGCGGGCAAGGATCTCCAATATCGAAAGCCTCTGACGGGTGGCAGACGCTGGCTTCCGCGGCGAACTGACGCGCGAGCTGATAAAGCGACTTCCAGACATCGGATCCGGTCGCCGCGATCGGCTGGCCGCCAAGCTGTTCAGCGGCTAGCGATTCCGCTGCATGGCTCTTCCGCTGCTTGGTGACGACCAATGGCCAGTCGAGCCCGACCACGAGATGGTCGAGCGGGGCTGCGGCACGTTCGAGGTCGCTTGCGGCGGCATTGCAGGCGACTGCGATCCGCTCGCAGCGCGCGGCTATGGCGATCGGTCCCTGAATGAGTTGCGCATTGAGCGTGTTCAGTTCGGCCTCGGTCTCTGCTGACCAGGCGGCAGCGGCGTCGATGGCCGCTGCGTCGGGAAGATCGCGGTGTGCGGTCGCGACCTGTAGCCGCCCGATCAGGGCGTGTGCCGTAGTGCCGGGCTGATACTGCCCGCCGAAAGGTCGGTTCAGCCGGATGGTCGCCGACGCGATGAGATCCCGGAAATGCGTTGCAGCTGCCTGATACATGTCCGCGAGCCGTCCGATACACGCAACCTCGGGCGGGAGGTACAGGATCTCGTTCTTGCCATCGACATAGACGCGCAGGTTGTCGGTATCGAGCAGCGTTACGCCGCGCAGCACTGCAGGCTTGTCCTGCCCGTCGGCCCATGTTTCCGTATTGGGCGCGCCGGTGCCGCGATGATAGCTGTAGGAAATCGCCTTTGGCGCTTCGGCGCCTTCCGCGAAGACATTACCTTGTAGCACGGCGTCGAGCCGGGCGTTGCAGAGTTTTCGAAGAGCGCGGGTGTAGCCGCTCTTGCCCGAGCCATTGTCGCCGAAGACGATGGTGACGCCCTCATGGGCGAACGCCAGCATCTGGTCGCACGCGAGACGGTCAAGGCCCATGACAGGTCCGATCGACCGCAGGACGACGTCGTCGGGAGTATCGACCGGGCTGCGGAGGCTAGCCTCGGCAAAGACGCTGCAGGGATGCTCGCCCGCATCGCCCAGGCCGTGCGCAGCACCAATCCTGTCGATAAGCGCCGTCACGTCTTCGGGGGGCCTCGTCACCGCGACGGCAGCCCGTTGCAGGGCGTCAATGGCCCATGCGGGCTGTTGCGCGCACCAGTCGGTAAGCTTCCCCATCGATCCCCCAGACCCGCCACAGACCGAAATGGTCCGGGTTGATTCTTCACCTCGGCTTCAAAGCCTGTAGGAAAGCGATAGGAGAAAAGGCATGACCGCGAAACACCTGATGATCGCGATTAACTGGTACGGACCTTATAATGATCTCGACGAAGCGCGGCGAAACCCGTGACCCAGCGGGATATCTGCACTACGATTGCAGCGTAGGGACTACCAGCGTCAGCGTGGCAGGCTGATGATAAAGCGCCAGATACGCTCGTCGAGGTGGTTTTCCGCGCTGTCGATGTCGTCACCGAATTCAAGCATTTCGATCAGGTCCAGATTGGAGAGGACGAGGATCAGCTTGCCGCTTTCCCGCATAGCCCCTTGGGCTGCGCGCTGACAGCTATCGTCTCCGCCTTTGCGGGCGATGAGGAAGCAAACCGTGCGCAGCGCGCTCGAGAAGAGATAACGCTCGGTCGAGTAGATCTGATCAGCCGTGATTGGATCCGTGTAATTCTTGCACTCGAAGAGGATCGCGCGGGTGCGGAAGTCGGTTTTCAGCGCATTCCAGAACGCGCGGTCCGTTCCGATGCGGCAGATGAAGTCGTAGCGGTTCGCGCCATCGCTCGTCCCTGTCTGTGACTCGAAGCCGAACAGGCTGGGATCGAACAGGAAGCTGAAGACTTGCTTGCAAAGTCTCTCATAGTCTGTGGGAGTGAGCAGACCTGCCTCTTCATCGTGCGCGCGCAGTCGTGCGATCAGGGTCTCCCGTTCCGCGAGGCGAGCCTGCGCGCGCTGCTGCTCAAGGTCTTCGGCGGACAGGGTCGCAAAGTCCGGGCTTGGTGGCGCCTGTGCATCCGCCTCCGCCTCGAGCTCATCGAGCCTGATGATCCGGACCTCGGTCTGATGTTGCGCCCAATGGGCGGTGACCGGCGTTGCGAAGCCAGTGACGATGATGACCGGCGTGTCGGTCCAAGCGTCGCTTCCACGCAAAGCCGCCAGGCGAAGAACGTCGCGGCGAAGTTTGTCGATCTGACCGGAACCCGCCTCGCCGGAAATCTCGACGGGGGTTTTCTTCGGGCCGTTCTCGATCACGAGATCGACCTGAATACCGCCGAGCACCACCCCCTGATGGACTACATATCCCAGCCGGCGATACGCCGAGGCGACCCGGTACAGGAGATCGGCTTCAACGCGTGCTTGACGTACGGCTGCGGGTATCTCGTCATGACCGAAACCTGTGCTGCGCCCGATGGCGAGCCCCCCCAGGGCCGGCAGATTATAGGTCATGGCAATCCTTTTCGTGTCAGCGACGGAGAACGTTGCGCTTGTAGCCGAGGGATTTGTGCGCGGTGAAGGCTATCGCAAGATATCAGTCTAGGGCAGGTCGACCTGGACATTGGCAAAGCACGACAGCCTGCTCAATGGTCGGCATCGGCGATGGGGTCGGCGCGGCAAAGACTATCATGCTGCTGGAAAGTGCTGCCTGTACAAAGCGCATGCTCATCTGGCGCTTATAGCGTTCGTCTCTCGCACCAGCCCAGGCGAAGGCCGACGCCGCGCCGTAGATCTCGGATCGAATGCGCTCAGCGAGCCGGCCGAGCTCGTGGATGGTCGGATGCCGGGCTTCCCGAATGCAGGCGATTAACTCCGGCGCTACTCTCGATCCAATCCCACTCACGCCGTTTCTCCTTTGGGATGGGAAGTAGGCATGACGAGGGGGCTTTTAAGGGCAGCGCTCGTCAAAAGCGCGCCGAACCGATTGCCGTTGCGATGATCCGAGCGGGATCAATTATCTCTGCGAAAATAAGGAGTTAGAAAATGGAACTGAGCCGTTACATTGCCACACGGTCGTGACAGGGACGGTATCTTAGGCTACTCTCCAAAGACCATCTGTTCGATCGCGAGGTTCGCTTGGCCGAAGACGCAGAGGCCGCGAATTCCAGCGGCGAAGTTTCTCCCGTTGATACCCTCGCGGTCATCGACGAAAAGCAGTTGATCCGGATCGAAGCCGTTCATCGCGGCTTCCTCTATCAGCACCTCTATGGCGCGATGTCCCTGCTCCTGGCCGGGGCTGCCGGCGTCCAACAAGTCATCGTTGAAGGCGATGAGGATGTTGAGATCGTCCTGCCGGACCGGCGGATATATGTTCAGGTCAAGACGCGTGTCGGAAAGCTTGCCGCAGGTGACATTTCCGGAGCACTGGAACGGTTCAGCGAGATCCGGGCTAAGCACGTCAACGGTGATCGCGCTGGTGCTGCGAGTTTCGTCATCGCCTCGAATGCTGCTCCGAACGGTCCGTTGGAGAAGCAGCTCGGATCCGCCGACTGGCCGAAGGATGTAGCATTGCACTGGCCGGACGGTCCTGAGCCAAAGGAAACGTGCCTGCCCTGCCCCCCGCGCGATCTCTCCGATGCGGTCGCGAAATGCTCTGAGCTCGCGGGTGAGCTTCCGTTCGCCCTGCTCCGGCCGGAAACACTGACATGGAAACTCGCCAGTCAGGTGATGTTGGCATCGGCCGGATCTCCACCACGGTCAGATCACAGCTTTTCATCGGCTGAGCTACCAGAGCTCTTCGAGCAGCTGATCGTGCAGATGCAGGAGCTGCCTACGCCCCCTTCGGTCTATCGCGCGCAGATCAACGAGCCAGCGTTGCTGACAGAACAGCCTGTCCGGATTATCGCGGGGCTTTCGGGCGCCGGAAAGACGGCATGGGTTGCGGAAGCGGCGCAACATGCTCCCCTGCCCGTCACCTACATCGACGTCGTCGAGATGCCCGGCCCCGCGCTTGCCTCTGCCGTGGCGCGCGAGGTCGCGGGGAAAATGTACGGCCGCTCGACCGGCAAGCTCGGCGAAATTCTGCTGCCCGGCGCAAGTGGCCTCGACATGTTGGGAACCCT
Organism: Novosphingobium sp.; assembly: GCA_047605225.1. GTDB lineage: Bacteria > Pseudomonadota > Alphaproteobacteria > Sphingomonadales > Sphingomonadaceae > Novosphingobium. Next base: position 34,796 of record JASGGD010000002.1, on the reverse strand, counting down.
GAGCGTCACGCTCGGAAGAGAGGGCCTGCATGCCGATGTTGTCATCGACAATGCCCACCGGATACCGGCGACAGACATCGAGGCGATCGTCAGTCGCGCGCCGAACCTGCGTCTGCTCCTCCTTTGCCAGCCGGACCCGGATGTTGCCGCGCTCGAGGCGCGGCTCAGTATCCAGGCCGAGGCGCTGAGCGGGTGGGATGAGGACACGATTGCCGCAGCAACCCATGATGCGGGCTGCGTCGCGGACTTTGCAGACTGCCAGCGCCTTTCACGTCTGACCGGCGGCCTACCCTTCTATGTCCTGAACGCAGGCACTGTCGCCGCGCGTGATTATGGCGGATCGATTGAAGGCTTCTGCGTAGATGTGGAGGCGCAGACCCACATCGTCGAGACGGCGCAGGAGATCATCCTGCGGAGGGCCTTTGAAGGCCTCCCTACCGAAGTGCGGGAAAGCGTGGCCGTGCTGAGTGTCGCCGATGTTTCACTTTCAAAGGATGAAGCAATCAAGCTGCTGCAGGACGCTTGCGATCTCGACATGAAGCGAGCGGCTGCGCGCCTGCACGCCCTGCCCTCGACCGGAGCGCTCGAACTGTTCGGCATGACGGGCCTCAAGATACATGATGCAGTGCGGATGCTTGGTAGAGCGGAGCTCACCTCACGCGGACCTGATCTTGAGAAAAAGGCTCGGGAGGTCCTGCGCGGCATCATAATGCGCTCTATCCGTGAGGACTGGAGCATTGGGAAGCTCAACCTGCTTATTCGCCTTTTCGGGCAGCTGGGCGACGCGATGATCCTTGTCCAGTTCGCAACCGACGAGCTCTTCCACGAGATGGGCGTCTGGCCTGAAATCGAGCCTTATCTTCATGCGATTGCCGCTGACGAGGCGGCTGAGGCTGAAGTCCGGCTCTGGGCGCTCGATGGCCTCGTGTTCAATGACCTGCGAACCGGGCAAACCGAGGTAGGTGAGACGCGCATCGACGCGATGAAGGCGCTTCTCGACAACCATGAACTTGGCGAGGACGAATGGCTTGCCTGGGGCATGAAGCGCATGCTGCTCAAGTCGATGGTCGGGGACGCCGCGGGGGTCGACGAGATGCTAGGCCTCGTCAAAGAGCGGCTGCCAGCTAAGGCAGAACATATGCGCGTCTTCCGGTACAACCGCGCGCTTGCCTTTTTCAAGCTGGGCGACAACGCGACGGCGATCGACGAAGCGGTTGAGTTGGTCGAAGAATATTATGATGCCCTTGGCCTGACGCCTGACGACGTCATGGGCCGCAACCCTCCCCAGCTCCGGCCCCTTTTGCCCAAAGGACGCGATAATACCGACCAGCTGAAACATCTCGCCGACACGCTCGACCTTCTCGCCCAGGCGGCCGGTCGGAAGAGCCAGCGCTCCACCATGGCGCGCATCCACGCGATGAAATTTTACGAACTCGCACAGGCATACTCATCCTTTGTGCGCGTCGGCATGGACCTGGTCGATGAGTTTGTGTGGGTGAATGATTTCGAGTCCGCCCGCTATACGATCGAGCGCAACATTTTCCCGGTGATCCAGGCGATCGGCCTTACGTCCGATGTGCTCGAGCTCCGGGCGCTCTACGCGGTGGTTCTCGCCTATTGCGGCGATCATCAGGCGGCGGCGAATGAGGTGCGGCGCCTTGGCCCTTATGAGGAGGCGATGGCTCCCGGGCACCGTGCGGCATTCCAGGATCAGAAGCAGATCATCGAGAATGTCCGACGCTATGGTGGCCCACCTCAGCGCCGCGTCGATATACCCGCCCCACTCCAGGCACTTTTTGACCAGCGGAGCGGTGTGAGACCATCCATAGAACCGCGCAAGAAGGTCGGGCGAAACGAACGCTGCCCGTGCGGCTCAGGGCAGAAATACAAACGCTGCCACGGCCGCTAGGAATCAGATCAATGCGGGCTGAACCTCGGGTGGCGGATAGATCTGCGTCACGCTGAGGCTGCCCTTGGGCATCACACGCAAGACGTCGCTCGCCGACACGCTCGGGTCCGCGGCAGAAGTCGTTGGCCGTCTAGTCGGGAATTACAACGCCCAATGCCGTGAGCTGGGCCAACAGTTCGGCTCGCGTGATCGCGATATCGTAGCGCCATTCGAGCAACCGCACCCCGTGGCGCTCCAGGAGCATGCGCTTTTTCTCATCGCGCGATCGGGTAAGCTCAAAGCCTTCCTGCCCTCCGAACAGCGCGACCGGCTCATAATGCTGCTGCCCCTGATATTCAATCGCCAGCCGCAGTTCGGGGATGTGGATGTCGATGGACTGCATCCCGAGGAACGCCGGTCGCCATTGGTGGATCGCTGACGGCCAGATCGTGCGAACAAGATCGAGGAGCGCGACCTCCGAGACCCAGCCACGGCCGATCTCGGGTATCGATCGCGCGCGACGAAAGGCTTCTTCGGCCGCGACCATGGCATCCGCGAAGAATGCGGAAGCGCCGGTGTCGGCGACGCCGATATTGATCGAGAAGATGCGCCCCCTCTGGCCGCTCGGATTGACGAACTGCGCCTTGTAGCGGCGATAAGCAGCCCAATCCGAGGCTGGCGGCATTGGCGGCAGCATGGTCGAGCCGAAATCCGGCCGAAGACGGGTCATCTCGTGAAGCGCAGGCGGGTTGAGATCAAATTCGGCCTGGAGATGACCGATGAACCCTTCAAACTCCTCGAGCAGCCGGCCTGCGATCAGTGATGTCTCGGCATGCTTGCGCGCCAACAGGCGTAGGTCCTGAGCTTGCAGCTTCGTGGCCGTGAGAAAGCGGAGGTAGATCACTTCGTCATAAAGCGGCTCGCGGTCCTTGCCCGGGACCGCCGCGACGAGCTCCATGGCCTCGACCAACCGATCGGCTTCGGTGAGGTCCAGCACCCGCTGCCACAATGGATCGGGGTCCCAAGGACCTTCCGACAAGTCAGGCAGATCGTCAGGAAGCCCTTTGCCGTCGACGCCGCTCCACTGGTCACCCAAGAGCCGAGCCTGGCGGCTATAGCCTCGCGAATGATGATTATCGGCCCATATGCGCGCTATCGGGAGGGCGGGATCGAGCGGATTGGCAGTCCAGGACTGGCCCTGCGGAATGTCCGGCGGACGCATCACGTAGCCAATGTCGAAGCCGGCGGCTTCATAGTCGCCCTGGGCGAGCTCCCCGACAGCCTCGACTAGCCGCTCGAAGAGGCGAACCTGATCCCGGCGTACACCCACCGAGATCAGGATGCGGCCCCGACCCGATGTCTGCCTTGACACCGCCGGAGCATAACCCGCCAGCTCCACCCCGCGCTGCCGCCTGATCCCAGGGCCCTCCAGAAAATGGATCCGGTGCGTAATGTCGTCTGAAAAGTCCGGGTAAGACAGCGGCAGCAAGTTGACCGCTTTCGGCTGCCGACGCTTGGGCGGTGCCTCTGGGCCATATTCCGACAGCAACTCACCGCACAGGCGTGAAAGCTTCGCAAAATGCCCGGCTGCGGCAGAGCAAGGCTCTCTCTTACCGGAAAGCGTCGCATAGAGCTTCTGCCACCGTGCGAGATCCTGACGATAAAATTCGCGGGAAAATCTGGTTCGTAGCGTGTCCTCGTACAGTTTCGCTGACGAGCGGAACGCGGTGAGGCCGGCATCTCCGGTTTGAGGTGGTGGGGGCTTGAGCTCCACGTCGATCCCGTCAGTCGAAAGAGGGTGAGCCGTCGGCCCAGCCTGACGCCTGCCACAGGACATTGAACTGGTCGCGCAACTGCGGCTGGATCGGCGCGCCGAGATCTTCGGCTCTCAATTCCGGCAGGAAAAGCTCGGGCTTTCGGATTTTCCGGCCACCCGGCCGCACTCTTGCCAACTGGACGTCTTCGATGCCGCGAAAAGAGATGGCCACCAACCCTGGTCCGCCGAGACCGACCGCCTCAGCTATACGCGTCAAGCGCTCCAGATGCGTGACGATCGCGGCTTCAAGGTCACGGCCATCAACAACGATTTCCGGATCGTTGTCGATCCTGTCGCCGATCGTCGCCTCATATTCGATTGCGCCCGGCCGGACGAGCCGCGTCAGCCACCTTGTCTCAGGATTGTTGGCTGTCTGCCTCAGCGGCAAACCATAGCTCCACCACTGGCGTTCGTCGGTGTCTGAATAAACACGCGCCTCAATGTGAGGCGGGAAGTGAACCGTAGCCGCCTGGACACGCTTGGGAACGAGAGCCGGCCTGTCCATCGCCGCAAGGGGTACTATCCGAAGGGTCATGCTGGGCGTCGATATAATCCCCGGCAATCCGCCGCGCATGCGGTCGGCGGCCAGCTCGGAGATGGTGGTGCTGGCCGCTTCCCAACGTCGATCAACCTGAGGCGCAGCCGGCGCCGCGAGCGCAACCCTGACACGCGCGCGCCCCGCTTTCTCGAAAGCATCGATCGAGGCGATCAGACGATCCGACCTCGTGTTGAGCTCCTTTATCGCATCGAGCGTCGCCTGTTGGGTTCCGTGAGCAGCATCATAGTCGGTCTTCGCCCAGACGAGCCTGTCGTTCGCGGGCATGATGTGGATTCGCTCGTAGACAAGTTCCATGAGCGATCGGGCCTCCACGCGCAGCGCCACCGCGGCGGCCTGCAACACCTCGTCCTCGAAATCATATTCTGCGCCCGCCCAAGTCGCGGCAATCTCCTCCACCGGATCGAGCGCGCGCCGCGGATAGGGGGTGCCGAAATTATGCTCCCGGAGAAATTGGCGGAGGCGCTCGGGGAGCTGCTGGCGGTATCGCTGAAGCAGCGCGACGTCATGGGGATGGGGTTCGGCGGGTGCTGCCGGGACGCGCGCAGCTCGAAGCACCTCATCATCCAGGATCGCGCGAAGCGCCGCTTCCAGGTTTTTCTGCAACTCGAGACGAGACGTCTGCCGCTCTTCATCCTCAGCATCTGCTGGGCAATGATAGAGGATCGGCCGGCGAAAGTGCCGCAGATCAAACGGAAGCGGATGCTCGTCCGGATGCCCCATTGCGGTGTTCATGACACCGATGATGCTGCCCCACCCGCGAGACTTGAGCGCCCAGCCATGCTCAAGCAGGACGTTCGGATTGGGTGACCGCTCTCCATTGGCCCGGGTCGCAACGTGAGTCAGGTCGGACAGGAACGCGACGGCGCGATCGATCTTGCCGAAAATCGTATCAGTAATGGGTGGCATGCCAGGGACATTGGCGGTGTCACGATCGGCTCGCAGATCGCGATCGGCGGGGTCGACATCGGCGTCTGCGTTGACCGCCCTGATAGCGCGATCGAGAGCCCATTGAATGAGGCCTCGGCCGATCCGGCTGTCGGTGTCACTCTGCCAGGAGAAGAAGATATGGTGGGGCATCGAAGGAAATTGATTCTCGGTGACGTGAGTAACCGAGCTACCACGGCTGTCTCTTCCGAACAGCCTTTCAATACCTGGTTCGATCCCTCTCTGCCGATGGCAACGGAAACATTTTACCAGTTTTCTCCGGGCAAGATGTCACGGATGGCATGCTGCGTAATTCTCTATCGCTCGATAGATCTGAAAATCGCGCAAGGCGATCTTGACCCGCGTGCGACGCATCCCACAAACAGCTTTGATGGATTATGATTTCGCCAACCTATCCCATTCGCAATTTGAGGATCTTTGCCGCGATCTGATCGGTGCTGAACTGGGGCTTCGGTTCGAAGCCTTCCCTGAAGGACCTGACGACGGGATGGACGGGCGGCATGCCACTGCGGATGGCGCAATCATTCTCCAGGCGAAGCAGTATCTGCGCTCCGGATCCGCCAAACTCCTGTCGAAGATGAAGACGGAGCGCGCTAGCATCGATGCTCTGGAGCCCAGTCGATACATCCTGACGACATCGGCTACTCTCACCCCAAAGAACAAGGCTGACCTGGCAGGCGCGATCGGACCGTGGCTGCACAGCACCGGGGACATCTTCGGTCAGGGCGACCTCAACAGCCTGCTCCGCAAGTTCCCAGCCATCGTCATCGCGCATCAGGCGCTATGGGCACAGGATAGTGCGGTCCTCAAATCCATCGTCACGCAGGCCGTCTCCGACGCCATGCCCAAACCCGCGCCGGTCCCGCCGGCACTCGCTCGGCTTTTGCCGGCGGTTGCCAGCCCCGATGCCGAGCCGCCGGCCCGCGACATTCTCTTCATCCTGAAGGCGTCGCCATCGGACGATGAATTCGCTCTTTGGCTTGCGCCGAAACTGGAAGCAGAAGGCTATCTGGTTTTTGCCGACATCCTGACTTTGCAACCGGGCGATCGCTGGCGGCGAGAGGTCAGTCGCGCCCTCGAACACCGGGCGGCGAAAGTCCTTCTCGTGTGCCGTAATACAACCGCCGATGATCAGGCCATGCAGGACGACATCGACATCGCACTCGACGTTGCCAAGGCGATCGACGACAACCGCTTCATCATCCAGCTCAAGCTCGAGCAGGGCCGCAAGATCAAAGGACTCGGCGACGCGATCGCCGTCGATTTCGTGCGCGGCTGGGGCGAGGGCCTGAGCACTCTTCTCGACACGCTCAAACGACAGCGCGCTCCCCGGCGCACCGATACAGCCACGATCGACCCCAATTGGGAGATTTTTCGCCGCAGGGGCGCCATCCCGCTCAAGAATGAACCGGAGCGGCTCACATCCAACTGGCTGCGGATCGTCGAGGCGCCGGATGCCATCCACTTTTACGAGCCATCCGGTGTGGTCGATCTCGACCGAATGAAGCGCTTTGCGGCAAACTACCCTTTTCCAGTCGCCGTACAAGGACGCGGCATCCTGACATTCGAGAGCGAAGACGCAATCGCCGAGGCCTTCGCGTCGGTCGGTCGTTTTAAGCTGAAGCGCAGCATCGCGTTGGATAGGCTTGTTCAGGAGGGGGATCGCAAGCTGCGTCTCGAGAAGCAGCCGGCCCAGAATTTAATCAACGTGATGATGAAACAGGCCTGGTTCGCCTTCTGCCGGGAAAAGGGGCTGATCGAGTATCAGTTCTCTGGCGGATCCGGCTTTCATGCCTCCACCGCCGTCGCGGCAATCGGTCAGCGCATCCCCTGGGGCAAGCAGGGTGACCGGCGATCCTCCATGCTACGGAACCGCGCCAAAGGGCATATCTGGCAGTTTGGTGTCACTGCGCTTCCGTTTTTCTGGCCCTTCTGGCACTTCAAGCTGAAGTCTCGAGTCCTGTTTGCCGGCGACAACGGCACGACAGAAGGCCTCGAAATTGACGACAAGCGGAAGATGCATAAGCTGCGGCGCACGATCTGCAAGGGTTGGCGCAACAAGCAATGGTATGGCCGGATGCTCGCCTTCCTCGAACTGCTGTCGGGAGAATCCGCCTATATACGCCTTCGCCTTTCGGCGTCTGAGGATGTCGTGCTGGAAGCAGCCCCCATCCTGTTCTCGTCGCCCATAAGCACGGACCTGCCGGATACCCAAAGCGGAGACGATGAAGAAACTGACCTGAGTACGCTGGGTCGCCCTGAAGCCGATGAGGAGGATCCGGCATGAAGTTCCCGGAGACATCGCTCATTGTCGACCATATCCACGAGCCTGATCTCGAATTTGCGCTCGGCCAGCGAAGCCCTCATCCCAAGGATGGCCTCTTCCTCTATGGCCCTCACGCCCGTTCGAAAAAAACGCGCCATATCCGTATCGGCGTCGTCGGGACGACGGAAGGGATCAGCCATTTTCGCTCTTGGGCGCGCAAGATCCAGCAGGTCGTCGCCGTCCCGCCACCGGGCAAGGGCGAAAAGCAGGACCGCCTCCATCTTGCGAACTTTCCTGGCCTGGAGGAAGCATTCGGGATCAGTTTCGAGCCTGACGAGATCAGCACGCTCTCGATCCCGCTGGCGGATATCGAGAAGGCGACGAGCATCGTCAACCTGCACGAAGCTGTCGACAAGGTTGCAAAGCTCTTCATCGAGCGGGTCCGAAAGCACCTGCGAAACGAGGAGCAGGACGTCGATGTGTGGGTGCTTGCGCTACCCGAAATCATCTATGATCGTTGCCGCCCAGAGTCTCGCCGGAGTGGGGTCACCATGGCTCCGGGCGATTTCGCGCGGCGCCAGAAAGCAAAGGAGGTCCTCCCGCTTCTGGCGGCCGCCGGCGTGATCGACCAGAAGGACGAGGACATCTTCGCTGACGTGCCGGATTTCCATCGGCGTATTAAAGCGGAGTTCCTAAACATCGCACCGACCCAGCTGGTTCGCGAAACCACGCTGGCGCCTGAAGCTTTCAAGAACAGGGCGGGCTATCCGCTGCGCAAGACACAGGACGCCGCGACGGTTGCCTGGAACCTCGCCACGGGTCTCTACTACAAGACGCAGCCTAAGCCGCCGTGGCGGCTGGCGACAATCCGACCGGGCGTCTGCTATATCGGGATGGTCTACAAGAGCCTCCCCCACGACCCCGAGGGACATGCCTGCTGCGCAGCGCAGATGTTCCTGAACGAAGGCGACGGCCTCGTATTCCGCGGAGCGAACGGTCCATGGAAGTCGGGGGACTACGAATATCACCTGAAGCCCGACGCGGCGAAGCGGCTCCTCAATCTCGTGCTCGAAACATATCAGGAGCTCTATGGCGAGCCGCCCCGCGAGCTCTTCATTCACGGGCAGACCTACTTCAATGACGAGGAGTGGAACGCGTTCTGCGCAGCGGCTTCCGACGAGACAAACGTGGTCGGCGTCCGAATTCGGACGACGGGCGGCGAAACCAAGCTGTTCCGTGATGGCGACTATCCGGTCCTGCGCGGCACAGCGCTCCTGCTCGACCAGCAGACGGCCTATCTCTGGACGACCGGCTACGTGCCCCAGCTTGACACCTATATCGGGCCGGAGACCCCAAATCCGCTCCACATCACTGTCATGCGCAGCAAATATGCCAAGCCCGAGATCCGGTCGGTCCTCGAGGACATCATGGGCCTGACCAAGATCAACTATAACAGCTGCAACTTTAATGACGGCTTGCCGGTCACGGTACGGTTTGCGCGTATGGTTGGCGATGTCCTCACAATGGGGTCAGCCAAGGGCCACGAAAAGCAGCCCTTCAAATATTATGTTTGATCATGGACTTTGGCCAAGTGGCGAGCCTAGCTAAAAAAGGTCAGGGGAAACAAAGATGATCGTCTCGGGCGCCGCCGCAGACGCCGAAATCAGCAGGGTAAAACCGGTGAGCGACGATAGCGCCGGACTAGAGAGCTTCGCTTATCTTCCACTTGGGGGACGAGGAGTTCGAGCGGCTGAGCTATGCACTCGCAAAACGCTCCAGCCCGCACGGCATCGCGCGGACCTGGGACGATGCCGCACACATGGTCCGTGGCGCCGATGCCGGGCGCGACGTTCTGCTGACCAAGGCCGGTCGGTCGAGGTCATCCAGTGCAAGCGGCTTGAAAGTCAGATGGCGCTGCCAGCCGTTTTTCGAGAGATGGCGAAGCTCATTCTGTTTGCGAGCGTGAATGCCGGCACACGAGGTATCGACAGTGCCGAGGGGCTGGAACGCCTGGTCGATACCATCCGCGGGTTGGAGGCCCTAAGATCGTGTGTTGGCCGTGCCTAGCCGGGAGACACCCTTGAATTCACCTAATATCGGCGGCTGTGACCAACTCAGGCCGTTCGGGCTAGCGCAGCGAACGGCGGCGTTCGACATGAGCCGCCAGTCGCTCTGTTTTCCAGTCCTCGCTCAGCCTATCGCCTCTGCTGAGGCTCCTACCAATGTCCGCTCACCGCATCTGCCTTGCTGATTCCGGACGGTCGCAAATGTCCCAGTTGCCGACGCTGAACAAAATTTCCAAATAAGCATGGCGTCATTGCAGAAGGTTTATAAACGCCTCCGACCTCTCGGAATCGCCTTGTAATTATCAGACGAAATATCTTCAGCATCATCAAACAATTGACTAGGCTTTATTTCAAGCGCGCCAGCAATTCTCTCTAGCGCTTTGACGGTTGGATTTCTGTTTCCGCACTCTATCCCGCTAACGTAACTACGTTTCATCTCAATGGACAGGGCCAGACTTTCTTGAGTCATACCACGCAGTTTTCGGTGGTGCTTAACATTCCTGGCAAGGATACGGACCAATTCCATGGTCAGAGATGGCGACACCTAGCCGGATATGTCTGTCCCTTAATCGTGCCATTTGCGATTGCTGAGCACACCCCATATCGGCTATAATGATACGATTAGGGGTCATTTTAATCTGACGGCGAGCATCCATCGATTGATCGCGGCCTCTCCGAGCGAGGCAGTCGACGTGAACAATCGGCACATTTCTGAGAAGCTTAGTGAGTCGGATTCCCGGCGGCCGGATGTTTATCAAGATCCGGTAGCGAAATTTTACCTCAAGGAACGAGGTTGGTTGAAACGCTATTTTCACCGCAATTCCGTCTCCAGCGCAGAGGCGGAAGAACTCGCGCAGGAGACCTTTTTTCGCTTCTATCGCAGCGGCGCTGCAATGTTGCTGAATTCTCCGCAAGCCTATTTACGCCGCATCGCAACCAATCTTCTGCGAGACCATTCGGACCTGTCCTCGACCCGCGTGGACCACCTCAAAAGCCCCCTTTCCGATGCCGCCGAACTTTCTACTACCATCGATCCGATGCGCATCCTGGCGGCACGGGCAGACATCGCCCTTTGTGAAAAAGTTCTCGATGGGCTCGATCCGCTCGATCGAGAATTGTTTTTGCTCAGCCGCGTCGAGGGTTATAGTTTTCGGGAGATCGGACGGCAGAAAGGGCTCAACGAATGGGCTGTGAAACGTAAGGTCTTCAAGACGCTGGACCACCTCGTGGACATCATGGAACGCCGATGACCGAAGACGATGCTCCGCTCACCATCAAGCAGCAGGCCCGGCGGTGGGTCATGGAAAGCCGGGAAACCCCAGCGCTGCATGCCGCCGCGATGCGTTGGTGCGCCGAGGATCCCGAACATCGCCGGGAATTCGAAATCGCCGATGCCGCGCTGACAAACTATATCGATCCGGCAGCCAGAAACGTGCGCAGTCGCCAGAAGCAGCGACGCCGGCAAAAGCTGGCAAGGATCGCGATGGCGGCCTCCATCGCAGCGATAGTCCTTATGGGCGCGCATATTGTCCTGGGTCAGAACGTCAGCAGCTTCAGGGCCGCTACCCCAGTGGCGTCGCGTGACGGCGAGGACGGCAAGATGCGGCTCGTCCTGGTCACAGGGAAAACCGAGGTTCGGCGCGTAGCATTGTCGGATGGTTCCGTCGTGACGCTCGATGCCGACAGCCGGTTGCTGGTTTCGATGCGCGCCAATCGCCGCGAAATCACTCTCGATCATGGCCGCGCGGTCTTCTCCGTCGCCCACGACAAAGCCCGTCCCTTCGTCGTCACCACGGATGAAGGCACTACCACGGCTCTGGGCACCCGGTTCAGCGTCGAGAGACGTACCAAATGTCAGATGAACGTGGTGCTGTACGAAGGGCATGTGGCAGTAACGCCGCCTTGTCAGGGTGCGAAGAACGTCGCGAACGGCGCACAACAGGTGCTTCAGCCCGGCCAGCGGATACGTTACCCTGGCGCGACTTCTCAAGGGAATGCTGCCATTGCCGAGCCCGCTCCGCGCAACGACGAACAATGGGTCACTGGCGTGAAAAGCTATGATGATGAAACGGTCGCCGCGATCCTGGCGGAGGTGAATCTCTATTCGGACATCAAGCTGGTCGCCGCTACCCCTGAAATCGCCGCAATGCGCGTGAGTGCGGAACTGCATATCCGCAACTCGCAAAGCGTTGCCAGGCATCTCGCCCGTTCGCTTGGCCTGACACTCGACGATCAACAGCCCGATCGGATTATTCTCAAGAAATAGCCGTCCGGATTGCTCGTTCCGAAAATCCTCCCGTCTAGCCTGGCATGGCCGTCACGCGACGCGCCGACTGGACAGTGGGGGATAGAATGCAAACGGTTCGTTACGGATTTCTGGCAGGCGTTGGCGCGTGCGCATTGATAATCGGCACGCCGGTATTGGCTCAGATCGACCGGGCCGTGGATTTCGACCTGCCCGCCCAATCGCTGACCGAAGCGCTGCGGGCGATCGCACGCCAGAGCGGCCTGGAGTTCTCGGCCCCCGCCGATCCCCTGCGCGGAAAATCCGCCAAGGCGCTGAAGGAGCGCCTCTCTCCGACAGAGGCCGCGAACCGATTGCTTCGCGGCACCCGGCTTACCGCCGAGATCGTCGACGGCGCGCTCATCATACGAGCTCTGAGCGGCACGAGGTCTTCGGGAAACGCCGATGAAATCGTGGTGACGGGAACGCATCTCAAATCGGCGGACAGCGCTTCGCCGACCACCAGGCTCTACGCCTCGGACATCCGATCCGCGGGGCAAGTCGATCTCGGCGAGGCGATCCGCGCCCTGCCCCAGAATTTCAGCGGCGGACAGAATCCCGGCGTCTCGCCCGGAGCCAATGGCATCGCCAACCAGAACCTCGACGCGAGTTCGACGCCCAACTTACGCGGCCTAGGCGGCGATGCCACTCTGGTGCTGCTGAACGGTCATCGCCTGTCCTATGGGTCTTTCGTGCAGGCCGTCGACATTGGCGCGATTCCGCTGGCAGGCATCGAAAGGATCGATGTCGTCGCCGATGGCGCATCGGCGATCTACGGATCGGACGCCGTGGGCGGCGTCGTCAATGTCATCCTCAAACGCGACTATGACGGTGCCAATCTAACGGCCACGCTGGGCGGTGCAACCGATGGCGGCGACTTTCTGCAGCAATATACCGGGGTCGCCGGAAAGACCTGGAACAGCGGCGGCGCCATGCTCGCCTACAGCCACCAGGCCAACAGCGCGATCCATTCCGGTGACCGCGACTACACTGCCTACATGCCAGATGGCGGGACGATTTATCCGCGTGTCAACCAGGACAGCCTCGTCGCCAGCGCCCGTCAGGCAATTTCATCGACAACCGAGTTCGACATCGACGCTGCATACAGCAACCGGCGCTCGTACATATCGCAGGCCACGGACTACGGCGTCTCCTATGTGAACCGGCCGGATGTCACGTCCTATTCGGTCACGCCCTCGGTCCGCGTGGACCTTGGATCGCGATGGGAAGCGCATGCGTCCGCCACGTATGGCCAGAGCAAGCTGAACTACGATCAGACGACGCTCAGCGGAAGCAATCTGTCATCCCGGTCCACCGGTTACTACAAGAACAGGATCGTCAATCCCGAGGGGTATGTGACCGGCCCCGTCAGCGGGATCGGCCCTCATCCGATCGACGTCGTGGTCGGCGCGGGCTACCGCTACAACAGCTACGATTATGCCCCTTCGGCCGCGTCTTTCCGCTACGGCGGATCAATCGACAGTTCCTACGCCTTCTCGGAAATCAAGATTCCGCTGGTTCTGCCCGAGGACGGCTCCATGGTGGGCAGCCGCCTGATCCTGAGCGCGGCACTACGCTACGAACGCTATCCCGGCATGGCGTCGGTGGCGGTGCCGAAGCTCGGGATGGTGTACGGGGTTTCTCCCGATTTCGACCTCAAGCTGAGTTGGGGCAAGTCCTTCAAGGCTCCAACCCTCGACCAGCGTTACCAGCTACGCGGCGCCTATCTGGATTCGACGAGCTATATGGGAGGCGAGCGTTTTCCTGCCGGTTCGACCGTCCTCACCGACTATGGCGGCAACACCGATCTCAAACCGGAGCGCGCCAACACATGGTCTGCAACGATCGACCTTCACCCTCGCGCGGTCGACCGTTTCCATGCCTCCGCAAGCTATTTCCATATCGGGTATCGCGACCGCATCATCCAGCCGGTGTCAGGCGCGGCCATGTTCACCGCGCTCGCCGATCCGGCATATGACCCGGTCGTCGATTATTCGCCCACGCTCGCCGAAATCGAGGAGGTTCTGTCGAACGCTGCCTACTTCTACAATTTCGCCGGGGACGATGATCCCAGCAAGATCGTCGCGATCATCAACAGCCGCTATACGAACGCCGCATACCAGACGATCCAAGGCGTCGACCTCGCGGTCGACTACAGCCTGCCTGTGACGGCCGCATCCTCGCTGACGTTCTCGGCGAGCGGCGCATGGCTCTGGTCCAGCCAGAATTTCACCGGAGATTCCGCAAAGATCACGCTTGCCGGAACCATATTCAATCCGCCTCGCTTTCGGGCCCGGGGAAGCGTTGCCTGGTCGGACACGAAGTGGACGATCGGTGCCTATGTCAGTCATCAGTCCGGACTCTCGGACAACAGGCAATTGCCCGCAGCCCAGGTCGCGGCGTTGACCACACTGGATTTGTCAGCGGGATACCGGATCCCGCTGGGCGAAGGGTTGCTGAGCGGCCTTGGATTACAAGCCAGCGTGCAGAATGCCTTCGACCGGCACCCGGCCTATGCGGCACCGAGCGGTGGATACAGCTATTACGTGAGCTACGATTCCACCAATTCCTCGCCCGTTGGACGCTTCGTCAGCTTCACGATCTCCAAAGACTGGTAAGCGCGCGGGTAGCGGCAAGCGCCGCTTCCCGTCCCCGAATGGACTCCCCTCATGAACCTGTCACCGATAGCGTCTCTCGGCTGCGCCTTGTTGGCGTGCGCCATTCCTCCCGCGCATGCGCAGCCCGGCCATACTGCGCCCTGCACCTTATCTCTGACCGCACCACCACCCGAACGGGCTCGAGTGGTGACCAAGGATGATCTTCTCGCGTTGCAGGACTTCGGGGCCGTCGGATTGGGGAATGATCCCGCTGCGTTCAGCGTGTCGCCGTCTACCGCAATGGCCGCTATTCAACTGCGCCAGGCGGACGTGGCGAACGATCGCTACTGCACCGCGATCGTTCTCGTCGATACGGACGCGGCACATCGTGCCCGGGTGATCGACGACGGCGGCGAGATCGTTGCCGCCACCTCGACCCGATACGGCATGACCGACCTTCCGCTCGGAATACCCAAGCCCGCGATACTTCGTTGGTCCCCTGATGGAGGACGGCTCGCCTACACCAAGACGTTCGCCGACCGTTCCGAAATCTGGATTTACGATCGATCGAGCCGTCAGACCCGCCGTTTGCTGACGAGCGCCGCAGATGTTCTGGAAATGGCGTGGTCGCACGATGGTCGGCGCCTGCTTTACACCAGTCAGCCGGGCCTGATCGCCGCGAGGGCGGCCATCGCTGCCGAAGGCGAGCATGGCTATCGCTACGACCAGCGCTTCTGGCCGCTGTCCAGCGACAGGCCCATGCCGCGATCGGATATTCCCAAGGTCGATCGCGCGCTCGATGCGGAAAGCGGCGCCGAGTTTGCATTGGCGCCAACGGATGAAACCGCGCTTCACACGTCGCGCATATGGCCCAGCGGCGCCACGGCGACAGCGACGGCTCGCGGCGGAACGCGCATCGCCTGGGCCGTTCCGCAAAGCACGGCGCTCGATGCCGTGACCGAGGTCCGGGTCCGATCGCAACGGAGCGGAGAAATCACCTGCCCTTTCGCGTCCTGCAGGGATGTAACCGGCCTATGGTGGACGCCAGACGGGAAACGCCTCATCTTTCAGCGGCGGTCAGGCGTGGCGCGAAGCCTGACGCAGTTCTATTCCTGGGCAGTCGGCCCGACGCCGCCGCAACGCATGCTCGAAACGACGGACGCGCTGTTCGGATGCGCACCGTCCGGGTCCGATCTGTTGTGCGCGCAGGAAACGTCCGCTCATCCCAGAACGATCATCGCGCTGGATACACGCACGGGGAAGCGACGCGAAATCTTCAATCCGAACCCGGCCTTCTCCTCGCTGCAACTGGGCAGCATTCGGCGGCTTGCCTGGACGAATGATTACAGCCTGGACACGTATGCCGATCTGGTGCTGCCGCCCGGCTGGACGCCGGGACCGCGCCTCCCGCTCGTGGTCGTCCAGTACGAAACGCGAGGCTTCCTGCGAGGGGGCACCGGCGACGAATATCCGATCCAGGCGATGGCCGCGCAAGGGCTCGCCGTTCTCAGCTTCAACAGGCCTCCCTGGTACGGGCTGAGCCGCCACCCCAGAACGGACGCGGAGTTCTATGCCCTCAACAACGAGGACTTCGCCGACCGCCGGAGCAACCTCTCATCGTTGAAAACGATCATCGAGCGGCTGAACCGGGAAGGCATCATCGACCCCGACAGGGTCGCCATTACCGGGCAGAGCGACGGGGCCGTGACCGCCACCTTCGCCCTGGCGAATTCATCCCTGTTCTCCGGTGCCATTCTCAGCACATGCTGCGAAAGCGAGCCCGCGCAGGAGGCCAGCGGTCTGGCGCTGGACGAGTTCTACGTTGCGATGGGCTACCCCGCGACCCGCGCGGCCGGACCGGAATTCTGGCGGGTGAATTCGCTCGTGGATGCCCCGGACGCAAGGAAGGTTCCGATACTCGTTCAGGCAGCATCGAGCGAGTTTCGCATGGGGCTTGCGACCTATCGCGACCTTCATCGCAAAGGTTGGCCGATCCAGATGTATGTCTATCCCGACGAGGGTCACATGAAGCTTCATCCGGCCCATCGGTCGGCCGTCTATGGCCGTAACCTCGCCTGGCTAAAGGAACACCTTCAGGACCAGTGACGGCACCACATCTCGACCTCGTGAAGGTGAAGGACGCGAATGATCCCGGCTTCCTTGCCACCGTGGGCCTTGAGGACGTGCTCGACCGCATCCACGTCGATAAGCGCCTCGCCGGCCAGGGCTCCATCCCTGAGGTCTGCCAATATCCGAGCACGATGGAGATCGACGATCTCGTATACCAGACCGTCGAACGCGCCCTTCAGCCTGCGGCCCAGAATGTCCGCAGGAAGGTACGGTTTCATGGCGGCTCGGGCCAGGGCCCGATCCTGGCCGCCGGTGAGCCAGACCCAGGTAGGCAAGGAGAGGCACAGTTCCACAAGCGGCTGCGAAAGGATCGGGAAGATCGTCGGCAATGCGCCCTCGATGTGGAGGTGATCGGTGGCCGCGGTCGCGCGAGCGATATTCCTGATGAGCTGCCTTTGTCCCGGCCAGAGCGGTGTTTGCGTAGCGATCCAGGGATGTGGCTCGTCGTCGCGCATCGCGATGGCCCTGGCCGACAAGAGGTCCGCCGTATCCGGCCATGATTTGCCACGATCCGGGGTGCGCACAGCGGCCATCGCCTGCCGAAGCACTGCGGGCAACGATGCTCCTGTCGCATGGCATATGTCAGCGGCGGTGCCGGACAGATCTCGGGACAGGCCTGAATGGAGATAGCGATCGGCCAGAGGGTAGGCCGAGTGCAATTTCCCGAAAACATTGTCGCCGCCCCCGCCATTGAAATGCGCGGTTGCGCCAAGTACTGCGGCTTTGTCGGCCGCGTGCCTATCGAAGCTTTGCGTAAACGCCCGGGCCGATGGTCGGGGCCGCGCCGCCGAGAGATTCCAGTCAACCTGAACTTGTCCGGGGTCGCAAAAGACCGCATCGAGTTCGAGCCCCAGATGCCTTGCAACCGCCCGCGCATAGCTGCGCTCATCTGCCTGCGGGGATTTCCCGAAGTACTGGATCAGCCCGACCGGCCCGCACCGCGCCGCCAGCGCGGTTATCGCGGAAGAATCGAAACCACCCGACAGCGCGATGAGCGGGCGCGGATATCGCTCGCACCACACGGCGACCGCTTCCGAAAAATGGCCCTCCAGAAGCTCAGCGGCTTCGACGAAAGGGATGTTCAGCCTCGTTCCCACATGATGCCCGGGCTTCCAGAGCAGGTCATGGCGGGCGTCATCCGGGGTGATGTGAACCAGTTCGCCTGGAAGAATTTCCCTGATCCCGGCCAGGCATGTCTCGCGCCGCCGTCGATCCGGGGCGAGCAGATGATTGGCAATGCCGCCCCAGTCGATCGAAGGCTGCATAACCAGATGCCTGCATATCGATACGGCGTCGGTCGCGATGGCGACCTGCGAGCGCGAACGGCCGAAGTAGCATGGCACCATCCCGGACGGATCGCGATAAACGGCAACCTCCCCCGTCTCCGGATCCTTCGCGACAGCAACAAAACGCCCCCAGCATGCGCGCGCAATGGTGCTCAATGCGTCCAAAGGCCGCGCTGCGGTATCTTCCGATGCAAGCCCGGGCCGCAGTCGATCGAGATGAAACGCGTCGCCGATGACGACCAGGCTACCCCGGCAGAGATATTCGGCGCGCAGGTCCGCACTGTGCGAGAATTCCTCGCAGAAGCGCCCACCCGGCGCCGCCTCGCGAGGCGCCCGGGGCGCGATCTCCACCGAGATCGAATATGTCGTATTCATGGCGTCGTGCTCATGGCACTTGCTCATGGCAGGGCGAGGATCGCGCGAAATCCCGCAACGGTCTCCAGACTTTGGCCCAGGACGGTCCCGTCCAGCTGGACCCAGCAGTGCGCCTGAAAGGGGTCCGTCTGCACGCCGAACACGATTTTCGATCGAACCGCATACCGGGTCACCAGACGCTGCAACGCCAGCGCATCGCGCAGGCACCGGGATGCGCGCGGAAACAGAAGGGCCGCACGGCAAAAAGCCGACAGGCACGTCATCAGCTGCGGAGAATGGGGCTCTTCGCGCAGACTTGCGGCCCGCGCAGGTGCGTTGGCAATGTCCACCAGGGTCCGCAGCCTGCAGCGCCCGACGCTCAAATGGAAGAAGGCCAGCCATGCCGCCGAAACGACGTATTGGACGGCGAACCGAACCCCGAGAACGCATGGATGCTCGTTGCCGACGATGGACCGTTCCGCACCAGTCACACCGGCGCAATCCCAGGAACAAGGCCGCTCCGAAGCGCCGAACAGTCCGGATTGCATCAATGCGTCCGTCTGCGATGGCTCCAGATCCAGGCTCCTAGCGCCGCGACGTGCCAGCGCAGCGAGTTCCGGTTTCAGTTCAAGATAGCGGTCGCGATCGATGTCGAGGGCGATGATGCGGTCCCCACAGTCGTAAAGGCCCACTCTATTTCGAGGGATGACGAAGGCCATGGTCAGCTCCTCGAAAAAGCCTGGCCCGGACGCAATGCCCGGGCCAGGCCGGTCAGCGCTCAGTCGTCGAGGATGCCGAATACCGGCTGGCCCTGCGGGTTGTCGATCCGCAGCTGGCCGGTACCATGCGTGACCTCGCTGGCGATGCCCAGTTCGACCACACCGTCATCGGCGGCTTCATGTTCGCGTTCCATAATTGCCTCCTTCTGTGTGCCACGCGGTTTGTGGCGACAGGAAGGCTATGGCCGGAAGGCGATATATTCAGCCCCATACGCTTTCATGGTGAAAGTATTCATGCGCTGCGAGGTTGTAACGAACGCAGAGTGCTGTGACCCGGTGCATAACCGTCATAAATCAGTCCGGTGTGGACCGTCGTATTGCCTCGCACAGTACTCGCGCTGCGCGAATACGGCGCCGGTGATAGTTCCAGAGTGCCGCGAGAAGTGCGCGAACAGAGCCCGATGCCGCCAATGCATTGGCGGCGGCGAGTTCTTCGCCGCAGTCGGGCCAGCGCTCGGCCTCGACGAATCGTACCGCCCGCAAACGTTCGCCCGCGTTACGGACGGCGGCGACGAGTTCGTCCGATCCCGACATACGCGCGATGCGAAGAAACATGTGTTCGGCCGCAGCGACGATACGATCGGGCGGCCCACAATCGATTGCCCCGCAATCGATGGACCAGCCATCGACTGCAAGGCCATCGAGCCTCGCAGTGCCACCGGCCTTGAGCGCCATGCGGATCAGATGGCCGTGCCAGGTATAGCAATCGCGCAAGGCTTCGGGGCTCCACTTCCTGACGCGAAATCCGCGCCGGTCGCCCATCTCCAGCAGACCTTCGCCATATAGACGGTGCAATGCGTCGCGAACCGGCGACACGCTGGTTCCGATGCAAGTCGCCAGTTCCATCACCGACAAGTCCCGGCCCGCCGTGTAGCCCCTCGACAGCAAATCCTGCTTGAGCTCGGCATAGACCTTTTCGTGCTGGCGGGCGCCCGGCGACATCATCGTTCAGTCGTGCCTTTCGGGTGTGTCTGTGACCCCGCCCGCCACATGCCTGCCGTCACTTGCAAGGAGTTGGCGCGAGAGCTGGTCGAGATTGTGCCGGGCTATGGCATCGATGCAGACGGTTTCGAGTCCCGACAGGTCCCCTTCGAGCAGCCCGCGTGGAAACACCCGCTGATGTTCCATGAACAACAGAGGTATGACGAGATGTCCGGTCGAAAGCCCGAGCGCATGGGCGCAGCGAAAATGGTCGTCGAGCCGCGACTTGGGATTGCCGGCCTCGATCTCGCGCAGCCAGCGCGATCCGATGCCGACCTCGGCGGCAAAGCGTTCCTGCGTGATCTTCTCGATGCGTCGCTTCATTTCGATGCGCCTCCCCGACATCAGCTTGATCGTCGCAAGCACGGAAGGATCGCGTGCGTTGGATATCGCCCGAAGCGTCATGACCAGGTCTCCCTTGCCAATGGCTCAAGCTCCCGCGCAGCCCTGATCCCAAGAGTGTTGTTGATGACACCTTGGGTCAAACAGTAATGCTTTCATGGTGAAAGTATTACCGACCGACTATCCGGCTGTAGGTTTTCTATCGCACTCCTCTGACCTTAAGATTCTCGGATGCTCTGGCATAGATCTTCTGCAATTCGCTTATCTCGAGGCTGAGAAAAAGGCTCAGCCCCGCATTGTACAGTCGCCACGTTGCGATCGGCCGCCCGTATTGCCCACTCTCGGCAAGACGCCTGCCTGTACGTTCGACGAGTTCGGCAAGGAGCGAGGTCGTACCGACGAAGCGACGCGAGGTACCGCCCAGTTCTTCGCAACTACGCGATTCCAGTTCGGCGGCGACGTCGGCCGGATCGCTGGCATCGAGTATGTTCATGGCGACATAGAGTGTCATGCCATAGGGAATGAATTCGCGGGTCATGCGTGCGAGCCGGCAGTGACAGGCGAGGAACGCGTCCACCCCCTTCCCCGAGAGTTGCAGTTTGTAGGTCCTGGAAGTCCTCATACCGTCGCTCTCTCGCCCGAGTCGCCCGCCGAACAGCCCTCAGTGACCCGCGCTCCCACAGGCAAGACGGGGAAAACAGCCGGAGAAAGCACCATTTCCGGCACTGGGATGCCGATTTCGGCGGTGTACTTCCGATACGGTACCTCAGTGCCCTGCTCGTTGCGGCGGTGATTTCCTCGCTTCATCCTTCATCCATCCGATCATCACGGTGACGGCGAGCGCAGCCCATAACCACGCTCCCTGCCCGAACCGCGTGACAAACACCGTCGCGCCGGCTCGGCGCGGCGGAAGAAGGAGGCATGGGTCCAATGTTCCACAATCATCGTGAATTGGTGATGACCAGAAGCGCACAACCTTGCGCACCCAGGCACGGGAAGCGAGCCGACGTACAAAGCTGGTGCGCCATACCAAGGACCGTCTTATCGAGGGTGGAGTTACGCGGGCGGCACCGAACGCGCACTGCAGTTGGAGGGCTCACCGGCGCAGCGCTGATGGCCCTCGTTTCGATCAGCCCCGCGCACGGCAGTGAACCCGCCACGCTTCTGGCCGATGCCCAGGCCAGCGCCGAGCAGCAGCTCCACCAGACGTTCACCAATTTGCGCTTCGAGGATTTCGGCCCGGCGCCGGTCGAAGGCCCGATCTATCAGGCCAGCGCCGGGGGAAAGATCATCTATTTTGCGCCGCGAAGCGAACACCTGCTGTTTGCCACGGTCTACGATCGCAACGGCGTCAATCTGACCGCACTGGCGCAGGAGCAAGGCACAGCCCGCCGCCTCAAGGCGATCGATCCCGCCAAGGCGCTGGCAATCGGTCCCATCGATGCTCCGACGGTGATCGAATTCACCGATCCCGATTGCGGCTTCTGCCAGGCGCTCGACCGGTTCTGGAACGCGAAAGCGATGGAAGGAAAATCCGTCAGGCGGCTTATCTTCTTCGTCAGCGGCATTCATCCGGCCGCCGCCGCCAAGGCGGAACACATCCTGTGTTCGCCCGATCGCGAAGCGGCTTTCAAGGCCACCTATTCGGGGCAGGCACCTGCCCCGCTGCGGCAATGCGCGGCCGGACACGCCAAGGTCGCCGAAGATTCCGAACTGGTCGCCCGGGTCGGCGTTTCGGGAACCCCGACGCTGATCGCCGACGGCAAGCTCATCTCCGGGTTTCAGCAGGCTGAGCTCGAGGCTTTCCTCGACCGGCATGCCAAGCCGAAATTCGCGAAAGCTTCAGGCGGCGAGGCGCCGCGCTAAGCTTTCCCACGCGCGAAGGCCCGCCCACCGATTGCGAGGGCATTGGCCCATGGCCGATCGCGGCCGGGACAATAAACCGAGATGCCGGCGGCGACGGGCTCATGGAGCCGTCCACCGACGCCCCGGCCGACACCGATCATCGTCGATGCCGGCAGGCGAATGTGCGGACGGCTTCGCAGTGCAAAGGAGCAATACCATGATGCGCAAAATCGGCAGCCGTGCCCTCGCGGCGGCGAACCTCGGCCTCCCTTTGGGCGTGATGGCCCTGATCGCAGGTCCGGCCCACGCCTTCTCGGCGCCGGCCCAGGGCGATCTCGGCTACGACATCTACGACATCGTCGTAAACAAGGGCGTGAAGGGCCCGCTGGGCTTCGTGGGCGGTGTCGCCGCCTTCCTGTTCGGCGTCTCGCGCCTCTTCTCAAACATCATGATCGGCATCCCGACCATCGTCGCGGCCGTCTGCCTCATCAAGGCGGATTCCATCCTCCAGACCTTCGGGATGGTCGTCTGAAATATCCCTCGCGGCCGCGCTCCTGGCCGACCTGCCAGGGCCGTCCGCGCGGGCAACGAGCTGGGGACCGATGGTCGGTCCCCGGAAACCGGCACCTTCGCAAGGTGTCATGAAGCAGGAGGAGAAGGGCAGATGGACGAGCGTCTTCCGCAATATCTGCATCGGCCGGTCCAGATCCTGTGGTTCGGATCGGACGAGTTCCTGCTCGCGACCTCGAGCATATTCGTGGCCGCGATCGTGGGCGGACTTGTCGGGTGGGCGCTCATCGCCGCCCTTCTCCTTTTCATCCCGTGGAAGCGGACCAAGCCGCGGGGCTACCTGCCCCACCTCGCCTGGCGCTGGGGGCTGATCTCGTTTCCGCATTATCCGGGTCCGACACAGACCCGCTTCTTCGAGTAGGCACCATGGGGCTCATCGGACACAAGACGAAGCGGCCGGACCCCCTGCTGGGGCGACCTGCGAGTTTCGGCATCCATCGCTACCTGCAGGGATCGGCGAATCTCTTCGAGGAGAACCGCCTGCTCAAGGTCGCGGTCGTCGGAATGTTCGGGGTCACGCTCGTCCTCGGCACGGTCATCTACACGACCAACCAGAATGCCCGCACCATCGTCGTGCCCTTCGGATCTGCCGGCGACCTCTATGTCTCGGGCAGCAAGCCGTCCGAGGCCTATCTCGTCGCGGTGACGCGCAACATCGTCGCGCTGTCGGGGACCTGGTCGGCCTATTCCGCCGACCGGCAGTTCCAGGAGCTGCTGGGACTGGTTCATCCATCGGCCTACGCTGCCATGCGCGACAGTCTCAACGCCGTGCTCGACGAGCTGACCGACAATCCGACGCTGTCGATCGCCACCTACATCCGGGGTGACCAGCCGGTGCGCTGGACGACTTACGAGATCCTCGTGCCGGTCGAGAAGGTCCGCGTCATCGGCGGCGTCATCCGCAAGTTCCGCGGCACCTTGCGGATCGGATACCGCATCGAGAACGGCCGCTTCTGGCTCACCCGCCTTTCCGAGGAGCAGTTCGATGCCGAGACACATTGATCGCGGTGCCCTCCCTTGCGTCCCGTTGATGCTCTCGCTGGTGCTATTGGCGATGCCGGCAGCGGCCCAGACGATCCAGGCCCTGCCCGATCAGACGAGCCACATCCGGCTGTCCAATCGCGACATCAACCATGTCGTGTGCGAGGGCGGCGAGATCGAGGACGTCAAGTTCTCGGCAGAGAAGGGCCTCGCGGTCGAAAAAGGCGGCGCCGATGCATGGATCAAGTTCCTGACGCGCGAGGTCGACGATGCCGGCCAGGTCACACGAACTTATGTGACCCAGCCCGCCGAGTTCTTCGTGACCTGCAACGGCGCGACATACCCGCTCTACGCCGAGCCCGCCGAGATTCCGGCCCAGAGCATCCTTCTGGTGCCCGGCGCCCGGCAACGCGCGCAGGCGAACGCCGACCTGCTCGCCGCGCTCGCCGACGAGGACCGCGCCGTCTCGATCACCATGGCCCTGCTTGCCGATCGCATTCCCGCCAGCTTCAGCGAAGTCGCGCCTGCCATGGGCGGCATACGCCTCGCGGCCCTGCCCGGCGTGCAGATCACGGAGCAACGCCGGATCGCCATCGAGGGCACTGGCCTATCCGCCTCGCAATATCGGCTGCAGACGGACGCGCCTGTCGTGCTCGACGAACGTCAGATGGTCGATCCCGCGCTGGGCGAGCGCATCTTCGCGGTCACTCTGGACCGCATCCGTCTCGGAGCCGGCGAGGCCGCCAGCCTCGTGGCCGTCCGGCGCGGAGCCGGACGATGAACGGACCTGACGACATGGACGGCGTGGGCGTCCCCGGCGAGCGCTCGTCGTACCAGGCACATCTGCAGGAACAGGCAGCGGTGTACCGGGACGATGCGGATCGCGTCCGCCCCGGGCTTTCGCCCGACTGGAAGACATGGTGGTCACGGCTGTCCGCGAAGCAGCGGCTGCGGGCACGCCAGGCTGCGGTTGCCGGCGTGGTCGGTTCGCTTGGTCTTGCACTCTACTTCGCTTCGAGCGGGGAGGAGGCGGTGAAACCCGCGGATCCGGCCGCCTCGCTCAACATGGGCGCGGGCCTGCGCGGCGACAGCCTCGAGGTGAAGCTGCGCGGCGACCTGAAAAAAGTGCTCGATGGTCAGCAACTGCTCGGCGACAGGGTCACTGCCATAGAGGAAAACAAAGTCCTTCCCGGCAGCAAGGCGGCCGCCGGCGGTCAGGGAGGTGGCGACGATCTGCCGCCCGCGCTTTCCGACACCGTACCAGCCCTGCCCTATCCGCCCGAGATCGGCGACATATCGGCGGACGCCGACAGACTGCCCGCGCCGCCGACCGGACCGGGGGCATCCGCGGCGCCGCCCGCGCCGCCGGTGGAGAAGACCCTTGGCGGTATCGGTTCGGCAACGAGCGTCGTCCTGCCGCAGGGCTCGGGCGATGCGTCCACCTCATCCAAAAAAAAGACCCGGACGATCTATTTACCACCTGGTTTCATGAAGGCGCGGCTGCTGACCGGGATCGACGCGCTGGCGAGCCGGGACGCCACGAGTAATCCCGAGCCGATCATTGCAAGGGTACAGGCACCTGCCGTGCTCCCCAACGAGGTGAAGGCGAACCTCGCCGGCTGCTTCGTCATCGGCAATGCCACCGGCAGCCTTGCGAAGGAACGGGTGGAGGTTCAGCTCGTCTCGCTGTCCTGCGTCGATTTCGACGAGCATTCGGTGGTCGACCAGCCCGTGAAGGGCTTCTTCGTCGATACCGACGGCAAGAAGGGCCTGTCGGGCAAAGTGGTGACGCGCGCGGGCTCGACGCTGGCGCGGGCCTTCATCGCCGGGACCATCAGCGGCATCTCGCAATCAGTGGAAAGCACCTTCGGCAGCACCTCGACATCGGCGCTGGGCTCGGTGCGAACCCTCGATGCCGGCGATGCCGCCAGGACCGGCATCGCCGGAGGGCTTTCGAAGTCCTCGGACAAGCTCACCGACTTCTATCTCGACCTTGCCCGGCAGGCCGGCCCCATCGTCGAGGTCGGAGCGGCCAAGGATGTCGTCGTGGTGATCCAGGAGGGCATCGCCCTCGAGATCAAAAACGGCGCGAGCGCCAAATTCTGATCGATGCATCATGCTGAAAGGAACCAGGAACATGGTCAGGTTAGGTTCTGCATTGCCCGCCCTTCCGCTTCTCGGCCTGTCCGCCTGCGCGGCTGTCGGCTCGGTGATGTCGCCCTACAGCGAGAAGTTCTCCTGCAAGAACAGCGATCACGGCCAGTGCATCCATCCTGACCAGGCCTATGCCGATGCGCTGGCCGGCCGGGAATCGCAGTCGGACGCCAAAGTAACCAACGACCGCAAGCTGCTCGGCCCCAAAACGGGATCAGCGCAAGTTGGTCGGAAGGTCCGACAGCCGAAGCCTTCCGCCGTCCGGCAGCCCGGCGACCCCGACATCGGAGCGCTGGTGGAAAGCCGCAGCTCTCCAATGCTGAAGCCCTCGCATACGGTGCGCACGCTGATCCTGCCTTACGCGGACAAGCAGCGGCCCGACCGCCTCTACATGGCGCGCTACATCTATTCGATCGTCGACAGGCCCGCGTGGGTGGTGGGCGATTACCTTGTCGAACCCGGGGGACGCGTTCCCGCGCCTCCGGTCCTGCGCACGATGCGCGACAGCGACGGGCCGGCCGCAGATGCAGCCCCAGACGCGGGCACAGGCGCAGGCACAGGCGCCAGCCGGCCCGGCTCGCACGAACTGGAGCACAGACCATGAGCGCCCGCTCCGCCCGGGGTGGTCTCAGCTACCAGCGTCTGCGCGCCGCGGTTTCCCGCGATGCCTATTCGGACTTCCTGCCCATGCTCGCCTGGGTCGAGGAAGAGGAGGCATTCCTGTGCATCGATGACGGTTGGGGGCAGGCCTGGGAACTCGTTCCCGCAGCCTACATGTTCGCCCATGTCCAGCAGGCACTGCTTGGCCTTCTCAACATCCATTTCCCCGAAGGAACGGTGCTCCAGCTCATCACCTTCGCCGATCCGCTGATCGACCCTGCGCTCGATGCCTTTCTCGACCTCAAGGTGCGCCCCGATCCGCTCGTCCAGGCGTCCGCACGGCGCACCGCCGACTACCTGCGCGCGGGCACCGCCGGCCTCGATGCCCTCAACGGCATCCCGGTGCGCGATTTCCGGCTGTTTCTCGCAATCAAGACGCGGGTGGCGCTCGGTCCGGACCTGCGCCGCCAGGTCGAGGAGCAGCTGGCGAAGATGGGCATTCGCCGTTTGCCGCCGGCCGAACTCGTGAGCTTCTACCGCCGCGTCTTCAACGGCGTCTTCGCCGCGGCGCCGGGCGTTTTCCTCGAGCATGGCGTCGGCGGCATGCCGGCGCTCCCGGTCGCCCGCCAGATCATCGAGGCCGGGCCGGACCTGTGTTTCGAGGGGCCCGAGGTCTTCCTCGGCGACCAGGTCGCGCGGTGCGTGACGCCCAAGGCACCGGCACGCCGGATCACTGCCGAACGCGCGAACCGGTTGCTCGGCGGAATGCGAGGCAGCGCCGAGGACAGCGACCAGATCGGGGGACCGTTCCTCTACTGTCTTTCGGTGCTGTTCGATCATTCGCAGTTCGAGATCCACAAACGCGCCCAGATCCTTTCCGCGCAGAAGGCAGCGGGCAGTTTCGCGGTCGAGGTCGGCAAGCAGATCGAGGAAATCGGATGGATCCTCGACGAGGCCTCGAACAGCCGGTTCGTCTCGGTGATCCCGGCTATGTGGGTATTCGGGCGTGACAGCGCGCACGCGCGCGACATGGCCGCGCGCGCCAAGCGCTTGTGGGAATCGGAGCCGCTGCCCTTCATGGTGCAGGAGGAAAGCTATCTCCTGCCGGTGCTGCTGGCCGCCAGTCTGCCCTTCGGCCTTTATCCCGAGAAGCGCACCCTGAAGCTTCTCGAGCGTGACTTTCGCATGCCGGTCAAGGCCGCGACGCTGATGGCGCCGGTCCAGACCGATTTTCGCGGCGGCGGGCGCCCCGCGCTCCTCTACGTGGGACGCAAGGGCCAGCTTGTCACGCTCGATCTCTTCGATCCCAGGATCAACAACTACAACTTCATCGTTTCGGCCGAATCCGGTGCGGGCAAGAGCTTCCTCCTCAACAACCTGTGCCAGCAGTATTACGCGCAAGGGGCGCTGATCCGGATCATCGACATCGGCGGAAGCTATCGCAAGCTCTGCACCTTGTGCTCGGGCCGCTACATCGACATCGGCGAGGAGCGCCTTGTCCTCAACCCCTTCGACATGGGTCTCGCGCTCGATGGCGAGGACAAGCAATCTGCGATCGCCATGGCGGTCGCGATCGTCGCGGAGATGGCCAACGCCTCGACGCGCAAACCCGTCACCACCTCCGAGTGGAACCTGCTCAAGTCCGCCGTCCAGTGGACCATCGACAGCGGCAGGGGCGAGGACGGCATCGACGCCGTGCGCGACTGGCTGGGCCGCTATCCCGACAACGCGACCTCCGATCTCGACCGCGTCGATCATCTGGTACCCGTAGCGCGCGAACTGGCTTTCAACCTGCGCGATTTCGGATCGGCGGGTGCCTACGGCCACTTCTTCAACGGTCCCTCGACCCTCGACATCCGCAGCGACGAGTTCGTCGTGCTCGAACTCGAACGGCTCAAAGCCCTGCCCGATCTCTTCAACGTGATCGTCATGGTCGTGGTCAACGCCGTCACGCAGGAACTCTATCTTTCGGACCGCGGGCGTCCGCGTTTCGTCCTGTGCGACGAGGCTGCGCAGTTCATGAGCCGCAGCGACGGCCAGGATCTTTCGCGGCTCGCGGAGGCATTCGGACAAGGCTATCGCCGGGCGCGCAAGTACCAGGGCAGTTTCGGCATCGTGCTGCAGAGCATGAACGACCTCATGCTGTTCGGCGGCACGGGCCAGGTGATCCTCGAGAACGCGGCGACGAAGTTCCTGCTGCAGGGTTCGACATACGACAAGGCCGTCGACAACAAGATCCTAGACTACTCGGGCTTCGTCCTCGACCTCCTCAAATCGGTCCGCAACGCCAAGCCCAACTATTCCGAAGTCTTCATAGATTCGCCGCTCGGCCTCGGCATCGCGCGGCTCGTTGTCGATCCTTTCAGCTACTGGATCAACACCTCGGCGCCCGGCGAGGTCGCCGCGTTCGAGGCTCTGCTGCGCCAGGGCCAGAGCCCGCTCGAAGCGGTCTGCACGCTTGCCGGCGTCGATGCGGCGCAGGTCCTGGGCTCCGCCCACCGTCAGGACGGGACGCTAGCATGACCCGGGCGCCCATCCCCCATCCCGACCAGCTCCGGCTCGACTGGGAACAGGACCCAGCCATCCAGGCCGCGATCGAGGCGGCCATCGAGGAGCGCGCCGCGGCGCGGGCGGAAGCCGCAGCGTTTCGCTGGAGGGTGCGGCTCGTCTCGATCGAGACCGTCATGATGGGCAGCCTGGTGAGCATGGCGGGCATGGCGCTTCACCAGCCCCTGCTCCCCGCGCTTCGCGCCGGGCTTATCGTCGCTGCGGGATGCTTTGCCAGCGGTATGCTGCTGATCGGCCTGTCGGGAGCATTCGGCAAGCTCGTATCGCACCTGCGCCGCGGGAGAATGCCATGAACGGGATATTTTCCGCGACGCCGGCCCCGGCCTCGATCCGCCTCGTCATCGGCAGCCAGGGATTGCTGCTGGTGCAGTCCTGTATCGCGTGGCAGCTGCCGGCGGCGCCGGACCTCTTCCGCATGCTCGTGGGCGTCACCGCGTTCGTCACGGTGGCAGCCCTGGCCGGCGCCGCGATCGGCGAAAGGAACCGAGACCGCCCCTCGCCCAAAAGAGGTTGCCATGATCGGTAGCGCGATGCCCCGCTCCTGCCCTGCCCGGTCTGCATGGGCGGCAATCGCACTCACCACTGCGGTCCCGGCTGCGACGGCAGCCTTCGCCGCGAGCAGCACCATCGGTCGGACCTGGCCGATCGCCGAACCCGATGCGCTCAGCGAAATCGAAGCCCGCGCGGCGCGCGCGCCCGCCATGGCGACGGCGCTGGGACCGCGCGAGAACTGGTCGGCGCTCAAAGCCGCACCGCTCGGTGCCGCGCGCGAAGACCGGGTCCGTACGGTCGTGCCCTTCTACACCCTCGACCGGGACATCCGGCTGCCGGAGGGGAAGCTGCTTTACGCGAAAGGCTACAGCTTCAACCCCCTCGCCTACGTCTCGCTTCCCCAGCGTCTCGTCATCGTCCATCCGAGCGAACTCGACTGGGCGCTGCGGACGGCGAAGCCTGCCGATTTCATCCTGCTGGCGGCAGGAAGCCCCGGCGATGCCGATGCCGTCACGCTGGGCGAACGGCACGGAAGAGCGCTGTTCCTGCTTGAGGAGCGCGTGAAGGCACGGCTCTCACTGACCGTCGCCCCGGTGATCGTCGCCCAGGCCGGCCAGATACTGGTCCTGACCGAAGTGGATGCAGGCAAGGCCGCGCGAAAGGCGGCGCCATGACCCTGCTCTCGCTCCGCACGATGGTGACGCTCGGCGGCGCGCTGGCGGCCCTGGCGATCGCATCGCCCGCCCAGGCGTCGAGCTGCGAGGCCGGGACCGTCTTCAATCCGATCACCAAGGTGCGCTGGAACTGCATCTTCCCGATCACGATCGGCGGGGTGAAGATCGGTCCGAGCGATCCGCTCGGCAAGGCTCTCGACGCCGAGTCGGCCTCCAAGCCGCTGTGCGCGTGCCGCAAGGGCGTGAGCTTCTGGTTCGGGGTGAAGGTCAGCTTCTGGACGCCGAACCGCATGGTCGACGTGGTGACAGAGCCCGGCTGCATGATGGCGCTCGGCGCCGACATAATGCCGACCGGCGGCAAGCTCCAGGGGAGCCAGAGCAGCCTCGCTGACGGCACCAACACCCGCAAGATGTTCGCCCAGATGCACTACTACATCTCGCCGGTGTGGAAGATGCTCGACATGTTCACCGACCTGCCGTGCATCGAGGACGACGGCTTCGACGTCGCGCTCATCACCGAGGTGCTGCCGACCTGGCAATCGGCGACGCTGGGCGCGATCATCCAGCCCGAGGCGATCCTTTTCGGCAACCCGGCGGCGGGCCTCGCCTGCATGGCGGACAGCGCCGCGGCCGCAGCGGGCAAGGTCGTCGATCCGCTGTTCTGGTGCATGGGGTCGTGGGGCGCGACGTATCCGGTGGCGGGCGACATCCATTTCGGGGACAGCGTCGAGGCCTGGGCCGGCCTTGCCGCGCGCGGCCTGTTCATGATGGGCAGGCTCGGCGCGCTCACCGTCAGTTCGGCCGACGGCTGTTCCTTCATTCCCCAGCCGGTGTGGACCAAGAGCCGATACAAGTTCCAGCTGATGGAGCCGGTCAAGGGCGGCCAATGCGTCAACATCGGCCGGCCAGGCGCGCTCTGGACCAGCGCCAAGCATGCCCCGGGCAAGGACAATGCCCAGTTCATGCTTTTCGAAAAGACGATCTGCTGCGCGGGAGTATCGACGCCGTGAGCAGGTTCTTCGACGAAAACCGCGCGGGACCGGCGGGGATCATCCGATGGCTTGCCCGTCAGCCCATTGCCCCCCTGGCTCCCCTTGCGGTCAGACCGGCGCCGTGCTCCCCCAGCGGCGGCGGTCGGACGGTCGGCGTGGCCCTCAATGCAGACGATGACGAGGCGGCGTGTCCCACCTCGCCGCCTGTCATCGTGGCCACGCTGACCGTCTTCGAGGGACAGGCCGTGTTTCGGGCCGAAATGCCGGGGCTCACGCAAGGTGTGCTGTTGTTCCGACTGCGGCGCGGATCGCGCCAGGTCGTCCCGGGAGGGATCCGGCCATGAAGAGACCCACCCTGATCCTCCTCGCCCTGCCGGCGGTGATGGCTATACCTCTCCACGCACAGACGACCGAGGATCGTGCCCGCGCCGCCGCGAACGCAGCCCGCGCCAAGAGCGCCGACAGCGATGCGATGCTGCGCAACTACGTGACACCCGGCCTTGCCGGTCAGAGCGTCACAACGGTGGATTCCTCGAAGGCATTCACGCCCAATCTCGTCTGCCAGAAGACCACGACGATGCTCGAACTTCTCGTACAGCCCGGTGCGACCGGAGACATCACCACGCTCGGCATTTCGCGCGACCGCGATCTTGACGACAGCTTCGACGAGGCCCTGACGGTCCCGGTGCCGATCTCGGGTATCTGTTCCAACGGCATCATTGCCTGCACCCCAGGCACCTGGGATGCATGCCGCTTCCTGCGCTGGGATACGTCGGCGTCGGGCGCGCTCAAACTTAGCGAGGCGGGACTGAGCGAGCTTGCAGGTTGCTACTGCGTCAACGCCAGCTGCGGCAGCAATCTCGTATGGGGCAACATGGCCTCGGTCCTGAAGGACCTGGGTGGCGGCGTGGTCGGCGCCCTCACCAGCGCCGATCCGCGCATCGGGGTGGCGCAGGCCTCTATCGACGGTCCGGTCATCCGCTACACCGGCGCGCAGACGACGTCCTGCACGTCTCAGACCGAAGTCGCGGCGACGGCATACCGGGCAAACCCGAATGCGATCGCCGGCGATGCCTATGCCGCTTCGCAGGCGAGCGGGGTCTTCCAGAGGCTGGCCGCCTCCTCGACCGGCTCCGGGACGTCCGAGGTCACCCGCAGCTGCACAATAGCCCGGCAGATTTCGCAGGACGAGATCACGCCCGAGGCCATCATCGAGCGCATCTCCGGGGGATACTCGACCTACCCGACGGCTACCGGAGGCCTGACGTTCGTCATGGGCTCGCCGAGCGACAACAGCCTTTCGGGCGGGTCCTGCTCGATCTTCGATTTTCACATGACCCTGCGCGTCAAACAGGCCGATCGTGTGCGCCAGGTGCTGCTGACCCGCTTCGGCGCCGACGACTGGGCGCAGATCCGCGTGGACGGCGAGCTGCTGGGCTCGGGGCCGCAGAGCTGGACGGGGACAGGATTGCCGCCGGGCAAGTGCGAGAAGAAGGGCGCGTTCTACCTTACGCCCGGTCTCGATCTCACGTCGAGGATGACCGAGGGCGATCACGACATCTGGCTGCGCGTGGCGGTTGCCGAAGGCGGCGAGGCCTACGCCTCGATCGAGGCGAGCCTCGATACCGGATGCAGGGCAAACGAACAGCTCGTCGACACCTGCTCGGCCTATGCCTCAAACGCGAAGTGCCGGTTGCAGGACGAGACGGTTGACGGGGTCACCACCTGGCGCAGCGGCGTGAACACCGGCCTTGCCCCCCTGCCGCAGACCAGGCTGGTCGGAACCGGTGCCTGTGCCGCCGAGGTATCCCGCGACTTCTTCCTGCGCGAACGCAGCTACCGCTGCACCGTCGATCTCGGGTCGGCATCCGCGCCCGATCTCTCGCGCGGCGCCTACATCATCGACCACTCCACCGAGACGCTGCTCGCCGACCGGATCGCGAACGCGGATGACAGCCAGACCCTGACGACCCGCGCCTTCTCGATGCCGGAACGCGGGACGGTCAATACCTGCGAGCCGCTCTGCAAGACCCGCAAGGCGCAGGCGAATAGCTCCGCCGCGCCGGACGGCGTGACCGGCGCGAAGCAGACCGATCCGATCGGTTGGGACTATTTCTATCGCACCTGCCAGGACGCCGATGTCTGTCCGGCCGGCGAAGGCGAGGAGCTGGTCCAGGGATGCGGCTGTCTCGACGATTTCGCCGAAGCGGCGGTGATGATGCAGTCGGTGCGGCTCGGCGGCGCCGACATGGTCTGCACGAGCAGCGTGCGATGAGGCCGGTCCCCTTCGTCCTCGCCGCCGCGGCAATCCTGTTGGCCGGGCCCATGCTCGCCCCGGCAGGCGCGGCGGCGCAGCAGCTCTGCGCGGCCGATCTTAACGGCAACGGCGATGCCGCCGACGAAGGCGAGACGGCAAGCTGCCACCTGACCGCGTCCGGAAGCTGGATGTGCCCGATCGGGCAGGCCGCGTGCAGCACCGACGAGGTCGGCTCGCTGCATTGCCCGCTCGGGGACCAGTATCCTTGCGAAGCCCCGGCGAGCGGCGGGGCGGCTGCGTGCTCCGCCACTGCCTGCATCGACGTGAGCACCAGCCCGGTGGTCGAGGAGCCCGCCATCGACGATCCGGGCGCCGAGGCCGATGGCGCCGTCGACGGCGATGGCAATTGCCTGGGGACGATCGAGATCTTCTCGGGCCGCGCGGCGCGCTGCCGCCCTGCCGGGCTCAGCACGACATTCCAGAACTGCTGCAAGGACAAGGGCAGGATCGTCAAGGACGGGATGGGTGGTTCGCTCGCCTCGATCTCGACCAAGATCGCCGTCGCCAAGGGCGTCTTCACCGGCATGAAAGCGGCCTATACGGCGTTCAAGGCGGGGGCGACGGCGAGCCAGGCGGCGAGCGCGGGAGCGAACGCGATCATCGTCGGCATCGATCCGACATCGATCGCGATCAGTCTTGCCGTCAATTTCATGATCGAGGTGCTGCTGCAGGGCTGCGGCCAGGAGGACATGGAAGTGGGCATGCTGCGCGGCTCGGGGATGTGCCACGAGGTCGGCAGCTACTGCTCCTCGCAGATCCTCGGCATCTGCGTGCAGAAAGCGAGGGGGCATTGCTGTTTCAACACCAGGCTCGGCCGCATCATCCAGGAACAGGGCCGCCCGCAGCTCAGGAGCTTCAGCGAGAAAGGCTGGGGTACGGCAAAGAAGCCCTATTGCCGCGGCTTCACGCCCGAAGAGTTCCAGGCGCTCGATTTCAGCCGGATGGATCTCTCGGAATACTACGCGGAGATCGAGGCGCGGGCGCAGGCGGAAATCCAGATCGACATGAAGGACAAGATCGATGCCTACATGCAGACGATCGGCCAGTAGGCGCGCCCTGCTCCTGGCAGGACTTGCCCTCGCTGCAGCGGGTGCGGACGCGCGATCGCCCGCCCCCGGGAAGACCGAAGAGGCCGATGCCCGGGCCCGGATTCAAGCCCAGGGCGATGCCGCGATGGAGCGTGTGAAGCGCGCTGCGGCCAGGGCGAGGACCGCTCCCGTCCCCTCGCCCGTACTGCCGGCAAAGCCCGATACGGCATCGCAGCGCCGCGCGTTCGACAAGGTGAACAGGCGCAGGAACGATCCGGCCAT
>JASGGD010000001.1:0-90887 GCA_047605225.1 Novosphingobium sp. | reverse complement strand
ACTCGTGCAGCTTCGGGCTCGAGGCGGGGGTCCGCAAGGGCTTCCACGAGGCGCGCGACATCCTGCCGGCCGAGATCGTCGCGCTGGGCGAGGACGGGATGTGGGCCTGCATGATGCAGTCGGTCGAGCGCCATGCCCGGCTGCCGCGCACGATCACGCATGGCGACGTGCATCTCAAGAACTGGTACGTCGCGGGTAATGGGGAGATGGGGCTGGGCGACTGGCAATGCGCCAATGTCGGCCACTGGGGCCGGGATCTCGCCTATGCCATCGCGACCGCGCTGACGGTGGAAGACCGGCGCAAGTGGGACCGCGAACTGGTACTGTATTATCTCGAGGAACTGGCGCGCAACGGCGGGCCGAAGGTGGCCTTCGAGGAAGCGTGGGAGCATTATCGCCAGCAGCTGTGGACCGCGCTCAGTTGGTGGCTGGTCACGCTGTGCCCGCCCGACGCCTTGCCCGACATGCAGCCGCGCGACACCACCATCGGCTTCCTCAAGCGCATCGGCAGCGCGATGGAGGACGCCGGATCGGCAGTCACCTTCGCGTGAAGAAGAGCGCCGCCCGGCAGGTCTGGGCGGCGGGTTCCTCAGCGGCTGAAGTAACGGATGTGGGCGGAGTTGTAGGTGTCCATCAGGTCGCCATGGCCGCGCAGTCCATCCGCTTCCAGTTCGACCAGATGCATGTAGACCAGCAGGTTCTGCCAGTACATCTTCGGAATCATCGACTGGGTGCGCGCGGTAAAGCGGTGGACCTCTCCCCGATCGTCGGTGATCGCGACTTCGAAGGCCCGTACTTCCGGACCCTCGCCCTCGAATAGTGTGCGCGTATCGATCCGCACGACGGGGCGCGGCACGCCGTCTATGGAAATCCACCCGCTGCGCAAGTTGAGGCTGGGGGTGGCACCGCCCGATTCCCACTTGTTCTCCCCGCTCGCGTCGCGCGTGCTGGCGACCTCGTTCCATTGCGGACCGAACCGGGGGTCGTCGATCAGGCCGACGTCGATCCAGGCGATGACGAAGCTTTTGGCGACGGCGCCGCCCTCATCGTATACCCAGCCCGTCATCCAGCGGTAGGGTGGGGTGAGTTCGGGTTCCTCGGGGCGCGAATAGCCCCATGAACGATCGCGCATGTAATGCCCGTCGATCGCGAAGCGCTCGCCGCCCAGCACCAGTTCCCCGGAGGTCTTCATCAGCTGCGTGAAGTGCTTGCCGCCGGGCCGGCCGACCGGCGGTACCGCGGCGCGGTAGTTCAGCCGCAGCGAGAAACCGTGCTTTAGGTCATCGGCCTCGATGCGGATGTCGTCCAGCGGCGCGACCACGTACGACCGGTATGTCAGCGAACCGGCCTGCACGGTGAAGTCGGCGATGTCGGAAGGGGCGGGGAGATAGAGGTGCTCGCTGAAATAATCGGCGGCCAGCTGGTGCGGCAGCGACTTGCGGCCCTTGTGGACGAAGACGTGGAGCGACATCGTGCCCAGCGCGTGGTGCCAGAGCAGGTAGATGTTGCAGTTGATGTCGTGCCCGGGAATGTCGAAACCGTAGAGGTTGGTCTCGATCGCGGTGAAATGCGCATCGGGGCCGACCGGGTGGAGGTAGTCGTCGGCGGCCTCCACGGGCGCGAAGGGCACCACGGCCCCGGTGTAGCTGCTGGCTTTCCATGGCGTCGTCATCGTCTTGGTCCCTTGTCGGCGAATGCCGGGTGAATGAGTGCCGCTTCCTGTTCGAGCTGCCCGCGCAGGTATTCGCGAATGTCCGCGCGGGCGGCCCGGTAGGCGGCATCGTCGCCGCGCGCGGGGCGTTTTGCCTGCAGGTCGATCAGCGCTTCCTGCACCGCGCCGCGCAGCATGGCGGCACGTCCGGTGAGAGGGGCATTGCCGGTCGCGAGCACCGCGTCGATCGCTTCGGCCTGCGCCGCATCACCGGCATCGCGGTAATAGGCGGCAAGGCGGGCGAGCAGGGCACCGCTCGCGGCGATGTCCGCCATCAGCACGCCGTCGCCCGCCTCGATGCGCAGCACGGCATGGCGCAGCAGATGGCCGATGGTGGCCAGGGCGCTGCGGGCCGAAGTGGCGGTCACCGTCGGCTCGACCACATCGACGAGGGTCTCCTCGATAGCGCGCAGGATCTGTGCGGCGTCAGGGTTCAGCATGTCCTATCCCATGTCCACGGAGACGTTGAGCTGTGCGAAGCGTTCGGCAGCGATCGGCGGCGCCAGCCCCATCGCCGAAGCCAGGATGTGCTTGGTCAGGTGCAGCACTTCGGTCGCCGTCCAGCCCTGCCGGATATGCGCGTCGGGGCGCTGCAGCGACCGCGCCGAATTGTGCGCCATCACCGCGAGCCGCAGCGAGCGCAGCAATTGATAGTACTGCACCTGCTGCACGGTGATCGCGATGCCGGTGAGGCTTTCGTAATGGTCGAGCGCGGGCTGCAGGCCCCACAAGACCTTTCCGTCGCGCACCACGTCGACGAGAAAGCCCTGCATGAAGGCGAAGTCCGCCGCCGGGTCGCCGATCGAGACTTCCTCCCAGTCGCTCAGCGCGACGATGCGTCCGTCGCGGAAGACCTCCTCGCCATAGCCGTTGGTGCCCTTGCACAGGCACAGCCGCGCTGCGGTGGGGGCATGGTCGGACAGCCATTCCATCGCCTCGATCAGGAGCGGGATCGGCTCGGTCGCCAGCGCCAGGAACTGCGCGCGGGCATGGCGTATCGCCGATCGCGCGGCATCGGCCTCGTCGATGGGAACGGGCAGCCGCTCGGCAAAGCCCAGCGCGCGCCAGTCGGTGGCGTGGACGCGCGCGAGCATCGCGACGTGTTCCCTGGCGACGGCGATCCGCAGGTCGTCGTAGGCGGGATCGGGGTCGGAATAGTGCGCGATGTTCCAGTCGCCGGCGACTTTCTCGCGGGCGTAGAAGGGGCGGCTCGTCACCGCCGGGTCGCCTTCCCAGAACAGCGCGCGGGCGGTGGGGAGATCGGTGTCGTTGAGCCGCTCGTAGATGAAGTATTCGAGGTCGAGCGGGTTGGGATCGGTGCTGCCCGCGGGAAAATCGCTGCGCAGCACGATTTCACGTTCCGCGCCGTTCAGGCGGAACGTCACGAAGCGGGTTTCGCGTGAGGAGCCGCGCGGGAACGCCTCGACATGCAGCACTTCGCATCGTCCGCCGCCGAGGTGGCGGGACAGGATGGGGGCCAGTTCGGCGGCGGAAAATGGCATGGCTAGGCGAAGCCGTAGGGCGCGTAGGGCCCGTTGATGAACAGCTCCACCTGCGAGGCGCCGGTGCTCACCGAGCCGTCGGGGGCATGGGTGGTGACGCGCGCCAGATACTCGGGGCCGTGGACGAGATTGCCGGTTGAGGTTCCGGTGTTGAAGCCTTCTTCCGCCGCCGCGCCGCTGACGGCGTAAGGGCGGTATTCAACCGGCTGCACCGAATAGTCCGCCTCGTCCCATTCGAGCGCGAGTTCCTCGGAGCCGTGATAGGTGAAGAACGTGCCGCCGTCTTTCCAGCTGCCCGGAAAGGCGCCCATCGGCTGCACGA
The DNA here is from genome assembly GCA_047605225.1 of Novosphingobium sp. Lineage (GTDB taxonomy): Bacteria > Pseudomonadota > Alphaproteobacteria > Sphingomonadales > Sphingomonadaceae > Novosphingobium. The sequence goes on along the minus strand of JASGGD010000001.1, from coordinate 87,352 downwards.
TCCAGGGCGGGGTCTCGATATCGAACACGAGCTTCCACGCGCCGCCGCGCACGTCCGTCAGCGTGAACGTCGCCTGCCTGAGGAGGCGGGTGCCGGGATTGAAGACCATCTCGTGGCGGCCGGAGACGAGTTCGATGTCGTCCTCGCCCCAGCCCCGGAAGATGCGGCCGCCGAACGGTGTGCCGAACACGTCGTTCATCTTGCACTGCACCCCCTCGGCGGTCTCGTGGACGTGGAAGAAGCCGCTGAACGGCTCGGTGCGGAAGCATGTCCAGAACCGCATCGCGCGCTTGGGGCCGTCGTCGTTGGCGGGTGGCGGCAGCAGCGAGGGCGGCGGGGAAAGCGGTGGCCGCGAGGCATAGAGCCCCCAGCTGTGATCGCGCGCGCCCGACCAGCTGTCGGGGGTGACCGTCCACGACTTTCCGCGAAGGCGGATCCAGCCACTGGCCTTGCCGGGTTGCGAATAGCGCGTCTGGTCGGTGGTGCGCCGCCCGCGATAGGTGGCGACGTGGTGATCCTCCAGAAAGGCCGGCGACGTGCCTTCCCACAACAGGTCGAAGGACAGGCCGCTGCCATGCTCCGCCATCGTCAGGCGGATGCGGCGCAGCGGTTCCTCGATGACCATGCGGTAAGGGCCGACCTCCAGCGCGAAATTGCGGCGCCAGCACCGGTTGAAGCGCACCGTCAACTGCTGCCCGGCGACGTTCAGCAGCGCGCAGCCGCCGATCATGTCGGTATTCGGATTGACCCGCATGTAGATGCCCAGGAACAGCTTCTCGTCGGGGTTGAACACGCCGAACCAGTAGCCGTCGTCCCAGGCATAGTCGGTGGAGGGGATGTGGCTGAAGGTATGCGGCGCCTGATGCACCGGGAATTCGTCGTAAGGGGTGAGCATGGCGTGTCCTTCGAAAGGAGAGGGGCGTCGGCCGTGGCGGAAGCGCGCTCAGTGTGGCGTCAGGCCGCCGTCGACGAACAACTCGGCGCCGGTGATGTAGGAGGCGGCGTCCGAGGCGAGGAAGGCGACCGCCGCGCCCACTTCGGCGGCATGGCCCATCCGGCCCATCGGGATCGCGGCGCGCAGGGCCTGGACTTGCGGCAGGTCCGCCTTGGCATCGCTGCCGAGCAGCATCTCCGTCTCGTGCGGGCCGGGGTGGATGGAATTGACGCGGATGCCGCTGCCCGACTGCGCCAGATGGATCGCGGCGGACTTGGTCATATTGGCAACGGCCGCCTTGGTCGCGGCATAGCTGGTGGTTATCGCACTGACCCGCTGTGTCGAATTCGAGGAGATGTTGACGATCGCCCCGCCTCCGCGGTTGCGCAGCGCCGGGATCGCCGCCTGCATGCCCCGGAAGGCGCCGAGCAGGTTGATGTCGATGATCGCCTGGAAATCCGCGACCGTCAGATCCTCGATCGTCGCCGCCGTCGCGATTCCCGCGTTGTTGACGAGGATGTCGAGGCCGCCGAACCGCGCCGTCGTCGCGTCGATGGCGGCCTGCCACTGTGCCTCGTCGCGCACGTCCAGCGGCACGAAGATCGCGTCATGCCCGGCCTCGCGCAGCCTTGCGGCGGTTTCCTCTCCACGCTCGGCCAGAATGTCCCCGAGCGCGACCTTGCCGCCGTTCTCGCAGATGGCCCAGGCGGTCGCTTCGCCCAGGCCGCGCGCGGCCCCGCTGATGAGAGCGACCTTGCCGTCGAGAGCGGTCGTTGCAGTTCGGCGCATCCGTCTTCCCCAATGTACCGCTCTGATCGGCGGGTGTTGCTTCAATAAAAGAATGCTAGCATATGATGTGTTGCATAACCAGTGATGCATGCGCAAGGGAGAGAGAACATGGCAAGGGCACCTTTCGGCACGTTCAACCAGGTCGCGTACATGGTTCCCGACCTTTCCGCCGCGATCGACTGGTGGACGCAGCACATGGGCGTGGGGCCGTTCTTCGTGTTCCCCCCGTTCGACATCGCGCGCGGCGACTATCGCGGGGAGGAGCACATCGTCGAATTCGGCGCCGCGATCGCCTATTCGGGCGAGATCATGGTCGAACTGATCGAGCCGCGCGGGCCGTCGATCTTTCAGGAGTTCCTGGCCGACGGCCGCAAGGGCGTGCATCACTTATGCGCGTTCACCGAGGATCTGGCGCAGGCCGAGGCGTGGATCACCGGCAATGGCGGGCGGCGCCTGCAGGGTGCGGCCTTCGCCGATGGTTCCGAACTGGCCTATTACGCGATGACCGAGGACGAATCGGTGATCCTCGAAGTGGCCGCGCTCAAGCCCGAGGTGCGCGGCCTGTTCGATGCGATCAAGGCGGCGGGTGCGAGCTGGGACGGCGAGACCCGGCTGTTCGATCCCACCGCCGCCTGACCGCGCGGGCGCGCGCCGCTCAGGCGGCGTTGCGGCCCGCCGGACGGGGACGGAAACCGGCGATGTAACGGTCGATCATCGCGTGGTACTGCGCGATCCGCCGTTCCTGGTTCGCCAGGATGGCGCCCCGGTACCCGCGTGAGCGCATGGCCTGCTGCTGCCCCGCCATCACCCAGGCATCGCCGTCGAGCACGACGCCGAGGCTCTTGTCGCCGTAATGCACGAATTCGCGCGGGGCATGCCCTTGCGCATCGCCGTCGAGCGTGACGAGCGACTTGTGCGAACTCATGTCGCCAAAGTTGAAGTACCAGCAGTCGAACAGGCACTGCTCGGGATCGGTGGCGTGGGGCAGGGCCCTGAGGAACAGCATCCCGTCGGCGTTCAGCGACGCCGCGAAATTGGGAAAGAGGGTGTAGTGGAACACGTCGGTCAACTGGTCGTCGCTGAGAGCGGCATAGTGGTCCAGGCCTCGCTCGGCATGCAACGCGCGTTTCTGGGCCTGTACCGCGGCGCGGGCGTCCCGTTCGCGCCCCCGGAAGTCCTCGGGGTCGAGGTTCCACCGTGCCAGATCGGCAGCGATCGGGTCGGTCAGGCGATCCTTGTGCGCCGGTAGGCGCTCCGCCGGCAGGCAGCACTTGGTCTGCCCCAGCGCATGGCCGTTCTCGTACAGTTCTATGCGGGTCTCGCGATAGCTGTCCTCGGCATATTCGATGCCTTCCGGGTGGGCCGTCGGCAGGTGGTAGGTTTCGTGGAAGTTGTCGAGCAGCAGCTTCCAGTTGCACGGCATATGGACCGAAGTGGCCTGCACCCGGACCATGTCATCGAGCGGGTAAGCGTTCCATTCGGTGACGATCGGCCCCAGAAAATCGGCGAGCGGAACGCAGTCGGGGTCCATGTTGATCCACACGAACCCCGCGAATTGCGCGCAGGCGATCTCGGCCAGCGAGGCATGGGCGCAGGGGTCGCCGCCGGGGAAGTCCTCCGGATCCTGCGCATAGGAACACCGCCCATCCAGTTCGAACCGCCAACTGTGGTACGGGCAGGTGAACGCGGGCATGCTGCCCTCGTTCTCGACGACCAGCTTGTTTCCGCGATGCTGGCAGACGTTGTAGAAGGCGCGGATGTCGCTGTCTTCCTGCCGGACGATCAGGATTGATTCGCGCCCGATCTCCTCCAGCATGAAGTCGCCGGGTTCGGGGATCTCGTCCGCGCGGATGCTGATGAGCCAGCTTTTGGTCCATACGTTGTCCCACTCGGCCTCCATGAACTGGCGCGAGGTGTAGCGCTCGCCGCCAAGGGGGCGCGTTTGTCCGGTGTGAAGCGGCCGGGTGTCTGCCATATCTCTCTCCCGTGAAAATGCCCGCCGATGGTTTGGCTCTTGTGCGCGCGGACAGTATGCCAGCATATTAATTCACGTATGGCGCCATCGCAAGGCCGCATCGATTCGCAGGGAGAGCAGAGCGACATGGCGGACGAACCGCAGCGAGATCTTATCGCGGCGCACTGGCTCGCCGCCGGGCAGCGTCCTGCGGCCGATCCGGCACCATGCGCCATGTCCCTGCGTGAGCGTGCGCGCGCCGTGGCGGCGGCTGGCTACGCCGGTATCGGGATACTGGCCGCCGAACTGGCGCGCGAGGTGGCGGCGCATGGCACCGCCGGTGTGCGGGCGATCATCGAGGATGCCGGTCTTCGCCACGTCGAGATCGAGGCGCTGAGCGACTGGTGGCTGCCGGGTGATGCATGGCCCGGGGTGCTCGGCCCGATGTTGGAGCAGGGCGCGGCGATCGGCGCGCGGACGATCAAGGCGACCGGGGATTTTTCCGCTTCTCCCGCCCCGCTGGAGAGGATGGCGCAGGCTTTCGCACCTGTCGCGGCGATGGCACGAGACGGGGGTGTGCCGATCGCGCTGGAGGTGATCGCCTTCTCGAATGTCCGCAATATCCCCGATGCGATTACGGTGCTGGGCGATGCGGCCGGGCGCGGCGCCGGGCTGATGCTCGACAGCTGGCACTTCGGGCGACTGGGCGTCTCCCTGGCGCCGTTGCGCGGACTGCCCGAAGCCGCGATCCTCGGCGTCGAGATCTCCGGCGTCGACAGCGTGCCGCACGACGACATGTTCCGCGAAACGCTGGACGCGCGTTGTGAGCCCGATCGGGGACGATATGACGTGGGCGCGTTCCTTGGCGCGGTATCCGAAACTGGCTATGCCGGGCCGATCGGGGTGGAAGTGCTCTGCGCCGGTTTGCGGGAATTGCCCGTCGTCCAGGCGCTGGCGCGATGCCAGCAGGCAGCCCGGCGGGTCGCCTCGATCGCTACGACATAATGTATATATACATATGGTATGCATGCCGTCATATGGCCGGTTGGGGTGAGTTATCGGCCTGGCGAAACGATTTTAGGTGCAATGTGCGCCAGCGTACGGCATGCTAGACCACTGACATTCAAGGCGACAGGGTATGGTACGACGACGGAAGACCGAAACAGGCGCGGATGGCGAATCTCTTCTGCTGGAAGAGAAGGAGAGCCACGAAAAGCCGTCCGCACAGCAGTTCACGTTCGGCTTTCTGGTGCATGACGTCTCGCGTGTCCGGCGTACCGTGATGGACCTCATCATGCGCCCCTATGGCATCACGCGCTCGCAGTGGTCGATCCTCAGTGCCCTGTCGCGCGGCGGCAACAACGGCATGATGCAGGTCGATCTGGCGCGGCTGATGGAGGTGGGCAAGGTCACCGTCGGAGGGCTCGTCGATCGTCTGGAGGCGTCCGGTCACGTCGAGCGCCGGGCCGACGCCACCGATCGGCGCGCCAAGCGGGTCTACATCACCGATCAGGGCTACGAAGTCATCCGGCTGATGATCGCCGTGGCCTCGGAGGTCAACCAGCGCGTCATGTCCGACAGCACGCCTGAGGAAGTGGAGATGTGCGAGCAGGTGCTGGCGCGGGCCAAGAAGCAGTTGAAGACTATCCTTGCCGAGCAGTCGCAGTCAGGACTGCCGGTGGATGAAGGCGAACTGTGAAAGCGCGCGCGCCGTTGAACGTAAGGAACTGAAGCCGATGTTCTTTCTCGTCCTTGCGCCCGATGCGCCCGGCATGCTGGAGCGGCGGCTCACCTTGCGGCAGGATCATGTCGATTACTGGCAGGGCATGGGGGATACGGTGAAGGTGGCGGGCGCCATGCTCGGCGGCGATGGAGCGGACGCGCCGGCGGTGGGCAGTTCGTTCCTGCTCGAAGCTGCCGACGAACCCGCCGTCCGGGCCTTGATGGCGGCCGATCCGTTCACCACCGGCGGCGTGTTCGGCCCCGATCTGCAGATTCAGCCGGTACGCCCGGCGATCGGCGCCTGGCGACCGGCCTGAACGGTCCTTGTGGCGGTGGTCAATCGTCGCCGATGTAGATCAGCGGCTTGCCGGTGTTGGTGCCCGCGAACATCTGCTCCAGCGCGTTGACGACATTGGGAAGGCCGGGTTCCACGACCTCGTCGTGCGCCAGCCGTCCTGCTTCGAGCAGGTCGCTCAGCCGCTCGATCGCCTCGCCGAAGCGGGCGACGTGGTCGAAGATCACGAAGCCCGTCCAGGTCAGGCAGCGCATCAGGATCTCGCGCTCGTTGCGCAGTCCGGCGGGCGGCGGGTTCCAGCTGGGCGTGGCGGCGGTGCCGCATTGCACGATCCTGCCGTAGCGGGCCATGGCGCGGATCGCGCTGTCGAGGATCGGGCCGCCGGTGTTGTCGAAATAGGTGTCGAACCCCGATGGCGCCGCCCCGGCGAGCGTTTCCGCAAAGTCGCCGGTCTTGTAGTTGTACGCCTCGGCATAGCCGTAGCGCTCCACGCAGCGGGCGATCTTGTCCTCGCTTCCGGTCAGGCCGACGACCCGCGCCCCGGCGTGCCGCGCGATCTGGCCGACGACGCTGCCCACGGTGCCCGCCGCCGTCGATACCAGGATCGTCTGTCCTTCGCGCGGGGGGGCGATGTCGTTCAGGGCCAGCCATGCGGTGACTCCGGGCATGCCGAGCACGCCGGCATAGGCAGGCAGCGCTGCGCGCGGCGTCGGGATGTGCGAGAGCAGGTCGGCCCGCGTCAGCACCGCATAGTCCTGCCAGCCCACGAAGCCGTAGACCACGTCGCCGGCCTTGACCGCGGGATCGCGACTTTCGAGGACCACCGCGACACCCAGCGCGCGCATCGCCGCACCCAGCGGCGTCAGCGCCGGGTTCGCCGCCCAGCCGCGCTGGACCGGATCGGCGGACAGATACAGGTTGCGGGCCAGGAAGGCGTTCTCTCCCGGCGCCATCAGCGCGGCCTCGCGCATGGCGAAATGCGACGAGCCGGGGGTGCCCGCCGGCCGCTCGGCCAGGACGATCTGGCGATTGACGGCGGGCGAGGAGAAGGCGGGAATGAAATCTGGCATGCTTCGTCCCAATGTAGTATGCTATATTACCAATTGGTACGGTAGCGTGTCGGTGTCGTCAATGCCGTTACAGGAATATCGACGGCATCGCGGCGTCCTTCGGATGAACATCGGAAGGACCGGCCGGATAGGCGTCGAAGATGGAGCGGTCGTCCGCCTCGTATCCGCTCAGCAGTTCCATCGTCATCGGCGCGCTGGAGCAGTCGAGCATGATGCGCACGGCCTCGCGAAAGCCTTCGTCCTTGCGCAGCTGCGCCACCACCGCCTCGTCGCGGTAGCTTTCGATGGCGACGAACTGGTTCGGGTCGCGGCCCCATCCGAAGTAGACGAAGTGCGTCATCAGCTCGATCCCGTCGGCGTGGGCGCGCCAGAGCGAGTCCCAGACCTCCAGAAAGCGTTCGCGCCGCTCCGGATCGATCGTCCAGCGCGAGATGAACAGGTTGGGCAGCGTGTGGATACGGCTTTCCATGGACGGCCTCCCGCTCAGCGCGCCCGACCCGGAGCATCGGCCGGATCGTCGCTGAGATAGCGATCGAGCGTCTGGTGCAGATGGCGGATGCGCACTTCCTGATAGGCGGAGTAGATGATGTCGGCATCGCCACCGTCGCGCATCCCGGCCTGGCACTGGCGCAGGCCGTTGACGTCCTGATCGTAGATCTCGCCATGCCAGGGCGGCAGCACCCCGGCACCCGCGAAGGTATCGTGCTCTCCCAGATTGACGAATTCGACTTCCGGGATCGGGGAGCCGTCGGTCGGCTTGGGTTTGAAGATCAGGAATTCGTAAGTGGCGCGGTTCGGATCGCCCTTCACCGGCAGGAAGCGGTAGACGTAGGGGTAGCCGAGCGAGCGGAATATGACCATGTTGGGAAACACCGAGTACTGCACCGCATCGGCCGCCTCGCTGTCGGACATGCCCGAATAGTCCCGGCCTTCCGCCTCGCTCATCGCCGCGCGCATGCCGGCGGCCATGAAGTGCCGGGCCTTGACGCCCTCGTCGAGCCTGGGCGGTTCGCTGCCCGCGAAGACGACCGCCAGCGCGGCGTCCAGGATCTCCTGTTCGGACAGCGCGCGGGGCAACTGGTCGCTCATCACGCCCGTAGGCTCCATGAAGCGCGTGACGTGCGGATCGTCGGGCCATACGTCGTACTGGGTGCTCGCATCGCCGCCGAAGGGCAGCGCCTGCGCGTGGATGCCCGCGAGGTGGTACGATTCCAGGAATGCCTCGATGCAGGTCTTCCAGTTCGCGTCGATGGTCTTCTTGATGACCGTGGCGAGGTACTTGTCCGCGTACGACCAGTCGGCGAAGTGCGCGGGCAGGTGCCCCAGATAGGTTTCGAGCGGCGGCGCCTCGCTGTCCTGATTGATGAAGACGAAGCCCTGCCAGCGCCCCACCCGGGCTTCGGGAAGGTTCATCTCGCTGTCCACCATGCCCGGGAAGTCCCAGCGAGAAGGGACGTGGGCAAGGCTGCCGTCGAGGTTCCAGGTGAAGCCGTGGAACGGACACGACAGCTTCATGACGCTGGTATCGTGCGTACACAGCTTCATGCCGCGATGCCGGCAGCTGTTGTAGAAGGCGCGGATCTCGTCGTCGTCGCTGCGCACGATGATGAAGCTGGCGGTCGGGCTGTCATAGACGAGGCAGTCGCCGACTTCGGGGATCTGCTCTTCGCGACAGGCGAACTGCCAGGTGCGCGGCCACATGCGCTCGGCTTCGAGGCGGGCGAATTCCGGGCTGCGATACTGCGCGCGCGGGACACGGGCAACGGGCACGTCGACTTCCGAATATTCGGTGAGAACGGCCGGTGCGGGCACCGGATCGTCGGCGATCACCTGCTGGAACAGCGGTATCGGGCTGTCGCGATACTCGGGCTCGATCTTGCCAAGGTTGCCCATGATCCATCTCCTGTCGCCCTCGGCAGGACCGGGGCTCGCGTTCTGCATTGTTGTTGCCTCGAGACTAGTCCATCGCCCCGGCGAGTCAAGGTAGTATGCTAGCATAACATATCGTGACTGGCGCCCGGCATAAAAGATTGCTAGCGTACCATGCGAAATAGAACTATTTCCGATGGGACGGGAACTGCAAGGGGCCGGCATGGATATCGAGACAATCCGCACGATGGCGATCGAGCCCATCGTGGAGACATACGAAAAGCGCGAAACGATCCTCTACGCCCTTGGGCTGGGCTATGGCGGCGATCCGCTGGACGAGGAGGAACTGCCCTTCGTTTATGAGAAGTCGCTGAAATGCCTGCCTTCCTATGCCAACGTGCTGTGCCATCCGGGTTTCTGGGCGCAGGATCCGCAATTCGGGATCGACTGGGTCAGGATTCTGCATGCCGAACAGGATCTGCAGGTGCATGTGCCGCTGCCGCCGACGGGATCGATCCGGGGCGAGTATCGCGTGGCCGGGATCGAGGACAAGGGCGAAGGGCGCGGCGCGCTGCTCCATCAGGAGAAGGATTTGTTCGATGCGGTAACCGGCGTCCATTACGCCACGGTGCGGTCCACCCTGTTCCTGCGCGGCAACGGCGGCGAGGGCGGTTTCGGCGATGCGATGCCTCCGGCCCAGCCGGTGCCCGATCGTGCGCCGGACAAAGTCGTCGAAATCCCGACGCTGCCGCGACAGGCGCTGATCTATCGTCTCAGCGGCGACTGGAACCCGCTGCACGCCGACCCGGCTATCGCCACGCGCGCGGGCTTCGCCGCGCCGATCCTGCATGGGCTTTGCACCAACGGCATCGCCAATCGCGCGATCCTGTCGACGTATTGCGACAATGACGTTGCCCGCTTCCGGTCGATGTTCGTGCGCTTCAGCAAGCCGGTCATGCCCGGCGAGACGATCCGCGTCGAATTCTTCGAGGAGGGCGGCGGCACGTTGCGGTTCCGCGCGATCGCGGTGGAGCGCGGCGAGGTCGTGCTCGATCGCTGCTCCGCGACGGTCGCGTGAGGGAGGAGTAGGCGATGGGCGGCAAGACCTGTCTGGTCCTGTACTATTCGCTGACCGGCCAGGCCGGGAAGGCGGCGGCGATCGCGGCGGCGACGGCGCGCAGCGAGGGGTGGGACGTCACCGAGTGCCGCATGACGATGTCGGCCCCGGAAGATGCGCTGGCACGGCCGCTGCGGATCGCCGACTCCAAGAAATGGACCGGCGGCGCGCAGAAGGGGATGACGGTGCCGCTCGCCTACGAACCGGCCGATGCGGTGTCGCGCCGCTATGACCTCGTGCTGCTGTTCACCAACACCTGGGGGGACAATCCCAGCGTCCCGGTGCGCTCGTTCCTTGAAAGCGCGGCGGCGCGAATGGTGCTGGCGGACACGCCTTTCGGGGTGTTCGTGATCTGTCGGCGGCTCTGGGAAAAGAACCTCGCGAAAGTGCGCGCACTGGGAGAGGACGCCGGCGGCCGCTTCCTCGGCGGCGAACCGTTCATGCATCCGGGCGGGCAGGTCGGCAGCCTGATCCAGACGATCAGCTACCTGCACCGGTCGGATGACGGGCTGAAATCGGTCCTGGGCGTGCCGCTGCCTCGCTATGGTCTTTCCGACGAAGCGATCGCCCGCGTGCCCGGTTTTACCCGGCAACTCTTGAACGAGGCGCGAGCCTGAGCCATCGAAGGCCCGGCAGCGAACGGAAAGTCCCATACCGATGACCGATACCACGCAGGATTTCGACCGGGTGATCGCCATGGAAGGCGGTCACAACTTCCGCGATCTGGGCGGATACCCGACGATCGACGGGCGCCGGGTCGCGCGCGGGCGGGTCTACCGTTCGGGCACCATGTCCGAACTGAGCGACGCCGATCATGCTCTCATGGCGCAACTGGGCCTGCAGGTGGTCTGCGACCTGCGATCGACCGAGGAACGGCAACGTCGCCCGTCCCGCCTGCCGCAGGTCGCGACGTTCGAGATCTGGGCGCGCGATCACGAGATGAGCGCGGGCGATCTCACGCGCGTGGCCCGGCTGCCGGACGCGAGGCCGGACCATGTGCGCTCGGTGATGATCGAGGCCTATCGCTCGCTGCCGTACGAACAGGCGCCGTCCTACCGCGAACTGTTCCTGCGCATCGCATCGGGTGCCCTCCCGCTGGTATTCCACTGCGCGGCGGGCAAGGATCGCACCGGGATCGTCGCTGCCCTGCTGCTCGACCTGCTGGGCGTGTCGCGGGCCGATGTGCTGGAAGACTACGCGCTGACCGACAGGTTCTTCGCGCGTGGCTGCGCGCTCGTCTCGCAAGATCCCATCGGCAACCGGTTCGCCGGCATCGATCCGGCGATCTGGGAGCCGATGATGCGCGCCGATCCCGCCTATCTGGCGACGATGTTCGAGACGCTGGAACAGCGGCATGGTTCGGCACAGGGGTTCCTGCGCGACGAACTGGGCCTGTCGCCCGGCGATCTGGAAAGCGTCAGGCACCGGCTGATCGTGTGATCGCGCCGGGTGCCTGCCCGGTCCCGGTCAGTCCAGCGCCGGGGCGTAAGGCGCGTCGCTGGCGAACGACAGCGTCTCGTTGACCACCGACCGGGCGAGGGCGCCGATGATCTCGGGGAATTCCGGGTCGGCCTTCAGCGCATTCACCGCGGCGAAGTAGGTGTCGGCATCGGGCACGTCCCAGATATGCAGGATCGTGTTCAGGCGATCGATGTCCATCATCATCGCATGCAGCATGCGGCAGCCGCGTGCTTCCATCTTTTCGCGCACTTTGGGCGCGATCGCGAGGAAGTCCATCACTCCTGCATAGGAGAGCTCCAGGCGCGCGATCAGATACATCCTTGTCGTCTCCCGTAGCAGGATTTCAGGCCTCGGCCTGGTCCATGAAATGTTTGCGGATCAGCGCGCGCTGCACTTTGCCCGAAGCGGTGCGTGGCAGAGGGACGCCGATCTCGATCCGGCGCGGGATCTTGTAGGCCGCCAGAGACAGGCGCGCGAAGGCCACGACTTCGTCGGGATCGACGCTGTGGCCGGGCCGCAGTTCGAGTGCGGCCGTCACGCCCTCGCCCCACTTGGGGTGCGGCAGGCCGAAGACCGCGCAGTCGAGGATCGCCGGGTGATCGCGCAGCACCGCCTCGACTTCGGCGGGATAGACGTTCTCGCCGCCCGACACGATCATGTCCTTGATCCGGTCCGTCAGGAACAGGTACCCGTCCTTGTCCAGGCGTCCGCCGTCGCCCGATCGATACCATCCGTCGATGAGGGCGTCGGCGGTGGCTTCGGGCTTGTTCCAGTATTCGATGAGCAGGCTGGGGCCCTTCACCCAGATCTCGCCGGGGGTATCGACGGGAAGCAGTTCCGCCTGCGGGCCCCGAATGGCGATGCTGAAGCCGGGCAGCGGCCTGCCGACCGAGCGGAGCAGGGCAGGCCTGCTGGCGTCATGCTCCTCGGGCCCGAGAATGGCCATCGTGCCGCTGATTTCGGTCATCCCGTAATACTGCAGGAAGCGGCAGCCGAGGCGGTCGACCGATCGTTCCAGGAGTGCCGGGTCCATCGAGGCGGCGCCGTAATGGATGCCGCGAAGCGTCGGCACGCGCACGCCGCGCGCGTCCATCTCGCCGATCAGCGCGCGGACCAGCGTCGGCACGATGAACGTGCGCGTGATCGCATGGGCCAGGCAGGCATCGAGGATCGTGGCGGGGTTGGTGTCGGCGATGACGTAGGCGGTGGCGCCGCGCACCAGTGCGGTGCAGACCCACGACATCCCGCCGATGTGGAACGAGGGCAGGGGCGAGAGCAGGATCTCGTCGTCCCCCCAGTCATCGAAGTAGCCGGAGATGTTCTCGATATGGCGATGGATGCCGAAGGCATACTGCGAAGTGACGACGCCCTTCGGCCGCCCGGTGGTGCCGCTGGTGTAAAGCTGCATGCACGGCGCGAAGGGATCGAGCGGAACCCGCTCCGCCGCAGGTGCCGCCGCGATGCGGGCGCGCAGGCCGTCAGGACCCGGTGCGTCGGTCAGGATCACGGGCAGGGCGCGGCGGTCCGCCTCCGCCACGACGGCTTCGAATTCCCGATCGGCGACGATCAGGGTGACGCCGCTGTCCTCGAAGACATAGCGCGTTTCCGGGGCGGTGTTGCGCCAGTTCACCGGCACGATGACCGCCTGCGCGCGCATGGCGCCCAGCAGCATCAGGAAGAACAGGTCGTTGTTCTTGCCGATATAGGCGAAGCGCCCGCCCGGCCCGATGCCCTGTTCGCGCAGCAGCGAGACCACCGCGTTGCAGCCCCGGTCGAGGTCGGCATAGGTCCAGGCATGCTCGCCGAAGACGATCGCCAGCTTGTCCGGCGTCCGCGCGGCGAAGACGGCGGCATATTCGGAAGGCAGGATGAGGCCGGTCTCGTCCAGCGGCAGGCCCTGCGCAAAGGCCATGCCGCCTGCGGTTCCGCCGGCCTGCGTTTCCAGATCAGAAAGCGACATTGTCGCCGCCCTTGGTCGCCATCATCGCGCGCGCCTCGTCGGGCGTGGCGACGGTGAGGCTGAGTTCCTCCAGCACGCGGCGGATCTTGGCGACCTGCACCGCGTTCGACGTCGCCATCACGCCCTTGCCGGCATAGAGGCTGTCCTCAAGCCCGACCCGCACCGATCCGCCGAGCAGCGCCGACAGTGTGACGAGGCGCATCTGGTGCTTGCCCGCAGCCAGCGCCGAGAAGATGTAATCCTCGCCGAACAGGCGGTCGGCGGTGGTCTTCATGTGCATCACGTTCTCGGGATCGGGCCCCACCCCGCCCAGGATGCCGAAGACGCCCTGCACGAAGAACGGCGGCTCCACCATCTTGCGATCCACGAAATGCGCCAGGTTGTAGAGGTGGCCGACGTCGTAGCATTCGAACTCGAACCGCGTGCCCTGCTGCGACAGTTCGGTCATCGCGCGCTCGATCTGCGCGAAGGTGTTGGACAGGATGAAGTCCTTCGTCATGTCCAGATAGGGCTTCTCCCAATCGAACTTCCAGTCGGAGATCTTTGCGCCCGCGGCCGAGATATTGAAGTTCACCGAGCCCATGTTCATCGAGCAGACTTCCGGCTTGAACGTCTTGGCCGGGGCGAGCCGGTCGTCCAGGCTCATGCCCAGGCCGCCGCCGGTGGTGATGTTCAGGATGGCGTCGCAGGACTGCTTGATGCGAGGCAGGAACTGGCGGAACAGCTCGGGATCCTGCGAGGGCTGGCCGGTCTCGGGATTGCGCGCATGAAGGTGCAGCATCGCCGCGCCGGCCTCTGCCGCCGCGATCGCGTCCGCGGCGATCTGGTCCGCGGTGATCGGCAGGTGCGGCGACATCGTCGGGGTATGGATCGATCCGGTGACGGCGCAGGTGATGATGACTTTATCGGTACGCTTCATGTCGTTTCAGGCGCCGTGAACGCCCCCTCCAATCGTTCTATCTGTTCCGGCCCGTCTGGCGCGGGCCGCGCATGTCAGTCGATTTCGGCCAGCACCGTGCCCACTTCGTACGTTTCGCCAGGCTGCTTGAGAATCCTGAGGGTGCCTGATGCCGGAGCCTCGACCTCCTGCGTGGACTTGTCGCTTTCCAGGGCGAACAGCGGATCGCCCTCCTTGACTTCGCCCCCGTCGGCGATCAGCCATTCGGACAGGGTTCCTTCGTTCATGGAGAAGCCGAGCTTGGGGAGAATGACCGTGGTAGCCATGTCGATCCGGTATCCTTTCGATCTGTTCGTTGCCGATCAGGGCACGTCAATATAGTAATAAAGCATACCGACTGCGTCCAGTGCCATATGCGTTTGGGCCGTCGCGGCGATTCGGACGCGAGCAGGCCGCCGGCGGTGGTTGCGTGCTAGCCCATATATGGTAAGCTAGCAATTGATATACAAACGCATCGATATCGGAGAGAGCATGCTGTTACCGGCCAGCCGAGTTCTGGAAGCCCTTCGCCTTGAGTTCGCGCGACTGATGCCCTTGCTGGCCGACAGTGGAGTTGACGGGTCGGGCGCCTATTCCGTCGCCCACGCGCTGGGACTGCTGCACGCGCGCGAGGCTGCGGGCGTGGATTTCGTCAAGGCGCAGTTCGTGCGGCTGGGCGAGACGCTGGACCAGTTGGGCGACGCGATCGACGCCGCCGCGACGCGCGGCCTCATCGATCGCGCGGGCTCGCTCGACAACCTCAGCGCGCTGGAGGCGCTGTGGATCGAAACCCTCGGCCAGGCGCAGGCGGCGGTGTCCGCTGCGGTCGCCGCGCCGCGCACCGCAGAGCAGCGCCGCAGCCTCATCGCCGCGCTGGTGGCGTGGGAGACGGCGGACCGCGAGATGCAGATCGCCGCGCAGACCGGCGCGATCGAGGATTCCGAAACCGAGATCACCAAGGACAAGCTGACCGCCTATCTGCGCGACCGCTTCGGAGAGGACGACCTGCAGGTCACTTCGGTCCAGCCGCTCGCGGGTGGCTTCGGCAAGCAGACGATCATCTTCGCGGCCGAAGGCAAGGCTCTCTCGGGCGAATACGTCATCCGGCGCGACATCGGCGAGAATGCCGGGCTCGATACCTCGTGCCACCTCATCCATCGCGAATATCCGGTGATCCGCGCGGCATTCGAGCAGGGCTTTCCGGCGCCGGACGCCTTGTGGCTCGATACCGAGCACCGCTTGCTTCCCGGCGGCCACTTCATCGTCATGCGCCGGGCGCCGGGAAAGGTCGCGGGCAATTTCTTCGGCGCCCAGACCACCATTCCCGACGACCTCGCGGACATTCTGGCCGACAAGATGGCGCAGCTTCATCGTATCGAGCCGCTGCGCGAACTGGGTGACCTGACCGACACCATCCGCACCGAGCTGTGGGATCTGCCGCTGCAGGACTGCGTCGCCAGCTACATCCGCAACTGGTACGAATTCTACCTGAGGGAACAGCACACGCCGTCACCGGCGCTGGTGGCGCTCTACGGCTGGCTGCTCGACAACATACCCGACAGCCCCGGCGTGCCGCGCCTGATCCATGGCGACATCGGATTTCACAACTTCCTGCTGCACGAAGGCCGCATGTCGGCGCTGGTGGACTGGGAGTTCGCGCATATCGGCGATCCGGCCGAGGAACTGGGCTACGTCAAGGTCACCGTCGGCCAGTCGCTCGACTGGGACCGCTTCATGGCGCGCTATCAGGCCGCCGGCGGCAAGGCGGTGAGCGACGACGCTTTACGGTTCTACGGGGTCTGGGCCTATGTCCGCAACGCCAGCGGCGCGAACATCCTGTCCACCCGCCTCGTCAGCGGGCTGGCGGACGACCTCAAGCTCAGCATCCTGCCGTACATGCACATCCCGCCGTTCCTCAAGGGCGCGCAGGCGCTGATCGAGCAGAAGATCGGCTGATCCGCGCCGGGGGGCCAGTCTTTGCGGCTGCGGCCGCATCGACAGGCCGGACGATCAGAACGCGTCGAGCGCGTCGTAGTCGTCGATCGCGGTGCCCATCCGGTGGAGGAATTCCAGCGTGGTGTGCTCGGGCTGCATGGCTGGCATGTCGGCGGTGGGACGCATGGTGATGGTCCAGAACGCGAAGGCGGTGAACATCTGCTGGCGCACATTGGTCAGCGCCTCGTCGAAGGCGATGCGGGGCACGCCGCGCTCGGCCATCAGGTCGAGATAGAGCCGGAGCAGATCCTCCAGCCATTCGCGCCGCTGCTCGACGGTCAGCGCGGTCAGTGTCGAGAAGATGAAATCGCGGCTCCAGTGGCCGATCGTGGTCAGCTGCCAGTCGGCCAGCCCCATGCGATCGTCGGGCGTGATGTACCAGTTCTTGAGGTGGACATCGCTGTGGATCAGGGTGCGGGGCAGTTCGAGATGCCGCGCGACCGACTTTTCGGTCGCGGTCCAGATTTCCGGACGGCGGTCGATCAGGCGCCGGGGCAGGACCGCCTGTGCGGCCTCGAAGCCCTTGTCGCAGAAGTCCGGAAAGTCCGGCGCGCCGCTCATCATGTCGCGCCACCACAGTGGCCAGTGCTTGAAGGGCAGGCTGGCGGTACCCAGTTCCGGGCTCTCGTAGAACGAGGAATGCAGGCGCGACAGCGTGGTGACCAGCGCTTCCGCCTGTGCCCTGGTCAGCGTCGTGCGCTCGTCCGGGAAGTGGACCTTGCCGGCGACGTCGTCCATCATGATGAGGTACGCGAAGCTGTCCGGATCGAACCGCGCGAAGCGGGGAGTGGGGGCCTCGAAGTCGATGCGCGGCCGCACGAGGTTGTAGAAGTCGGCCTCCGCCCTTGCGGTGTCGGAGACGCCCAGGACGATGCGGTTCTCCAGCGTTTCCGCCGCCTTGCAGAAGACGGTGGCGGGCAGTCCCGCCGACTGGCCTTGCGCATTGTACGAAAGGAAGATGCGGCGGCGGTTCGATGATCCGTCGTCACGCGCATCGAACGAGAAGCCGGTGACCTCGCCGCCCGGCGTGGCGCCGCACAGCACCGCCGTCAGCCATTCGCGGGTGATGGCATCGTAAGTCGCCGGCACTTCGTCCGCCCGGTGAACGGGGCGGACCCGCCCTTCCTCGGCCGCGAAGGCCGCCTTGATCGCTTCTGCGGAGGCTCCCATCGAAAATTCTCTCCTATTGTATCTCGGCATATGATATACAGACGTACTAATGTGAACAAGCCTGATTGTGCCGGGACCACGGGGGAGAGCGTCATGGCCGGAAATGCGCCGATCAGCGGCTATGCCGACTCGCAGGAGCAGGGGCTCTGGCATATCCGGCTCGACCGGCCGGAGCGCCGCAATGCGATGTCGGGGTTGCTCGTCGATGCGGCGATCACGCTGCTGGAACGTGCGGCCTTCGACGATGCCATCGGCGTGCTCGTCATCCACGGTGCGGGGACCGGCTTTTGCGCGGGCAGCGACCTTGGCGAACTGGCAGGCATGGATGCCGCCGGGCGCAGCGCCTTCGAGGCGGCATCCGGACGGCTGGCGCGGCTGGTCCCACAGTTCCCGAAGCCCGTCATCGCGGCGGTGCATGGCTATGCGATCGGCGGTGGGTTGACGCTGGCGGCGGCCTGCGACATCGTCGTCACGGACCCGGCGGCGAGGTGGAGCCTTCCCGAAGTGCCGATCGGCCTGTTTCCCGCATGGGGGCTGGAGGCCGTGGTCGCCCGGATTGGCCGGGTCCGCGCGCGGCGGCTCAGCTGGGGCATCGACACGCTCGACGGCACGCAGGCCGCCGCGATCGGGCTGGCGGACGAGGCGGCGGACGATCCGCTGGCGCGGGCGCGGGACATCGCGCGCAGCCTGCTCGCCCTGCCGCGCGCGCAGGCGCAAAGCGTCAAGCACTACTTCGCCGCACCGCACGCGCCGGAGGTCGGCGACCATGCGGCGAACGCACTGTTCATGGCCGCGACCGCCACTCCGGCGGCGCAGGCGAGCTTCGAACGCTTCGGGCACAAAGTCCGGGCGGATTAGGGAGAGACAGACTGATGGCGAACACACTGGCAGGCAAGGCGATCATCGTTACCGGCGCATCCAGCGGCATCGGGCGGTCGGTCGCGATCGAACTGGGCAAGGCGGGCGCGGAACTCTGGCTGGTCGGGCGCGATGCGGGTGAACTGGCGGCTTCTGCCGGGATGATCCGCGAGGCTGGCGGGCCGGAGGCCCACCTCGCGCCGATGGATTTGCGGCAGCGCGGGCCGCTCGGCGAACTCGTGGCGCAGGTCGCGCGCACGCACCCCTACTTCTTCGCGCTCATCAACAATGCCGGTGTCATGTACCCCGAGCCGATCATGAGCGGTTCCATCGACCGCTGGCAGGCCATGCTGGACATCAACGTGATGGCCATGCTGGAGGGCAGCCAGGCCGCGGTGGTGGCGCTGCGCGGACATGGCAGGCCGGGGCATATCGTCAACGTCGGCTCGGTCCAGGCGCGCTTCGAGGTGCCGGGAGTCTACGGCATCACCAAGCGCGCGGTGGAGGCCATCGGCGTCAGCCTGCGCGAGGAGCTGGAGCAGGACGACATCCGCGTCTGCACGATCGTACCCGGCGGCTTCGCGACCCAGCTTTCGCGCGGCTTCCAGCCCGAGCAGCTGGCGACGGTGGCGGCCTCGTTCCAGGAGCGCGGGGTCGAGTTCGGCGGACCCGGCACCGAAAGACTGGTCGGCGATCCGCAGCATATCGCCAACATTACCCGCTACGTGCTGGAGCAGCCGATCGAGATCAACCTGCACGAAATCGTCATCCGCCCGCCGGTCAGCACCAAGGCGAGCTGAGGAGGCGGCGATGGACGATATCGAAGCGATCAGGCAACTGAAGGCCCGCTATTTCCGGTTCATGGACGGCAAGGACTGGGACGCCTACCGCACCGTCTTCACCGAGGACGTGATCTTCGACGTGCGTGGCGGCATGGAGGCGACCCCGGCCGACCCGGTCTATGCCGACCCGCCGATCAGCGGCGCCGACGCGGCGGTGGCGTTCATCCGCCAGGGGCTCGGCCACCTCGTCAGCGCGCATCAGGGCTACATGCCCGAGATCGTGCTGACCGGGCCGGACAGCGCCACCGGAACCTGGGCGATGACCGACGTGCTGCGCGCGGGCGAGGGTGCCCCTTTCCGCACCGCGCGCGGCTACGGCCATTATCACGAGGAATACCGCAAGGTGGACGGCGCGTGGAAGATCTCGCGGCTTCGGCTCACCCGGCTCCTCGTCGACATCGAACGATAGGCATCAGAAAGGCTGAAGATGGAAATCGAGCTTTCGCCCGAGCACGAGGCGATCCGTGACGGCGTCAAGAAAGTGGTGGACCAGTTCGACGACGAATACTGGTCTGCGCGCGAAGAGGAAAAGACCTTCCCGTTCGAGTTTCACAAGGCGATGGCCGATGCCGGCTGGCTGGGCATCACCATGCCCGAGGAACTGGGGGGCGCGAACCTCGGGGTGACCGAGGCGGCGATCATGATGCACACCGTCACGTCGGGATGCGGCGGTTACAATTCGGCCAGCACGCTGCACCTCAACCTGTTCGGCCCGCACGCCGTGGTGGTCTTCGGCAATCCCGAGCAGAAGGAGCGGATGCTCAGGCCCCTGATCACCGGAGAGGATCGCGCCTGCTTCGGCGTCACCGAACCCGATGCGGGGCTCGACACCACCAGCATCAAGACCTTCGCGACCAAGGTGGACGGTGGCTATCGCGTCACCGGCCGCAAGATCTGGACCTCCTCCGGTCAGGTCGCCAACAAGATCCTGCTGCTCACCCGGACGACGCCCAAGGACCAATGCCGCAAGCCGACCGACGGCATGACGCTGTTCTATACAGATCTCGACAAGAGCCGGATCGAAGTACGGCGCATCCCCAAGATGGGCCGTAACGCCGTCGATTCGAACGCCACCTTCATCGACGACTACTTCGTCCCCGACGAAGATCGCATCGGCGAAGAGGGCAAGGGCTTCCATTATATCCTGCACAGCCTCAACCCCGAACGCATCCTGGTCGGCATCGAGGCTGTGGGTTTCGGGCAGAACGCACTGTCGCGCGCGGTACGCTATGCTGGAGAGCGCAAGGTGTTCGGCCGGCCGATCGGGCAGAACCAGGGCATCCAGCATCCGCTGGCTGAAAACTGGATCGAACTGGAAAGCGCATTCTGGATGGTGATGCGCGCAGCCTATCTCTACGATGCTGGCAAGCCCTGCGGAGCGGAAGCAAACGCCGCCAAGCTGCTGGGCGCACGGGCATGCTTCGAAGCGTGCAAGCGTGCGGTCATGACCCACGGTGGCATGGGCTATGCGAAGGAATACCAGGTAGAGCGGCTATTCCGAGAATCTATCCTCCCGGTAATAACCCCGATCACTGAGCAGATGATCCTCAGCTTCATCGCCGAAAAGGTGCTAGGCCTGCCGAAATCCTACTGAGCAGTGGTCGTGTGTCAGGCCTCTGGTGTGGCATAGCTGACGCCACAGTTCGAACTATCCGGGCCACATCGGTTCAGCGAGCTTGATTTGCTCTCGCACCGAAACTGGTTAGCCGCATAGTATCAGTCGATCTTTTTGTCGGGACCGAGACCTTGAGCGCCCGGGCAATTGCACCGTCATGCCAAACGGTAGACTTCTCCGCGGGTCATCATCGCCCAGATTGTCCGCGCCATTTATGCGCCAGTGCTACGGTAACCACCATTCTTGGCCTGTGAGCCATCAAACCGCCCAGTTAATTGTCGGCGAGAATGCCTTTACGCACGATACAACGTATTATGCGCGTCGCACCGTCGACGAGAAGTTGCGTATATCGCTTTGCCCTATATTGCTCATTGATCCGAGGCGAGATTTCCTGCCAATTGATCGCTGCTTTGGTACAAGGCCGAGCCATGCCGCACAATTTCCGTCGCTGACTAACGTCCGCAAATCTGGTCCAAACGCTATGATTGCAAGCCGATCCAGCGAGCGTCCCAAATGGCGGCTGAAATTTCGTAACGGCGCTGGCCACCACGCCGTGGCTCAGGCTTCATCCTGCCGCTGGGCTACAGTTCCTCAACGGCTCGATGATCTACATGACCTTCGTGTCGATGTTCATCGCGCAGGCCTACGGCATCCATGTGCTGATCATGACGCAGATCCTGATGCTGCAGCCGCTGAGGGCCCGGATGCGGAGGTGCTGCACTGGCCGAACCACACGGCAGCGGATGGACGGAGGGGGCATTCTTCCACGTCACCGTCGCCTTGCGGCGCGAGAGGTTGACGCTATGTCGCCGTCCTTATCCTTGCGAGTGATCGCCGAGGCACGTGAAGGGTCGCTTCGAGCCCTCCATCCGGGTGGTTGCGCAACAGTATGGTTCCATCATGGACGACCGCGATGCTCCGGGCGATGCTGAGGCCCAGGCCTACCCCGCCAAGTGCAATGTTCCGTGAATTCTCCTGACGGTAGAAAGGTTCGAATACCAGTTCCAGCCTTTCGTCCGGGATGCCGGGTCCATCGTCCTTCACCCTGATCGTCACCCCGTCTACGTGATCGGAAACGGTGATGTCCGCCCGACCGCCATAGCGCACGGCGTTTTCGGCAAGGTTCCACAGGCACCGGCGCAGCCCTTGCGGAAATCCCGGAAGCGCCGCGCCAGCAGTGCCCGTCAGTGTCACGGCGGCGCCCTGCGTCTTCAGATCGCTGATGATCCCGGCCAGGACAGTATCGATATCGATGGCTTCGTGGAGATCTTCGTCGACGCCTCCTTGCATGAACGACAGCGTGGCCTCCACCATGCCTTCCATTTCAGTCAGATCCTTGCGGAAGCCCGGCTTCTGGTCTTCCAGCGGCAGGAGTTCGGTCCGCAGACGCAGGCGGGTTATCGGCGAGCGCAGGTCGTGCGATACCGCCGCGAGAAAACGGGTGCGTTCTTCGATATGCCCGATCAGCCTGTGCTGCATCAGGTTGAATGCTTCGGCCGCCTGGCGGACCTCGCGTGGGCCACAAGTGGCCAGGGGCGGACTGTGCAAGTCATGGCCAAGGCTTTCGGCGGCCTGAGCAAGTCGTTTCAGCGGCTTCATCGCCAGTCGGACGGCGATCCAGGTCAGCATCGCCACGATCAGGATGCGCAGCAAGTAGATGCGAAGGACGTAGTCCATGATCGTACCTATACGATCGAGATCGGCCCCGTTCTCATCCTCGCGCCCCGCTGCGATCAGCCAGCGCGCGCCCGGATCGGAACGTACGGCGACCAGGAATGCCGCAGTCGGCTGGCCATCCGCCATCATCGCCCAACTGTCCGCCGGGCGATCCGCATCGTTCAGCAGTTGAGCCGCGATGACGCGCACTTCGACGGGGTGGCGCAAGTGTAGCCGCACTGTATCTTCGAGCAGTGCGGATGATCGCCGCAGATCTTGCGACGCGTTGTGTCGCACAGGCAGTTCAGAGGCAAGGCGCAGGGAGAAGTCGGGAGCATTCAAAGCCGCGATCAGCCCCGGACGCTCCACTGCAGGCCGCGCTTCCAGCAGCCGCAGCGTATCGGCCACGCGAGTGGCGAAGACACGGGCCGGGATTTCCAGCATCTGGCGGCGGCGGCTTTCGAACCAGATCGTGCTGGTTAGCAGCTGCGCAAGAACGAGGCCCATCACGAGAATGCAGGCGATGCGGCTCGACAGCGAGGCCGGCAGGAAAGTCGTCAGTCGCAGAGGCATCTCAGTTCTCGCGTGCCACGTCCACGGACAGCACGTAGCCTTCATTGCGCACCGTACGGATCAGGCGCGGGCTGCGGGCGTCATCGCCCAGCATCTGGCGCAGTCGGCTGATGCACATGTCTATCGCGCGGTCGCTCGGGTCGCGCTCCCGCCCGTAGACTTCCTTCGCGAGGTAATCGCGGCTGAGCGTCTGGTAAGGTCGGCGCAACAAGGCTCGCAGAGCCAGATAATCAGATCCGCTGACGGCAACCGGGCGATCCTCACGCTCCTCCTCGGGCTGCAGCAGATTACGGCGGGTATCGAGTATCCAGCCGCCAAAGCGCAGCACTTCGGACGCCACCGCCTCCGGTCCTGCCGTATTGCGTCTGGTTCGGCGCAGCACAACCCTGATCCGTGCCAGCAGTTCACGTGGATCGAAGGGCTTGGGCACATAGTCGTCGGCGCCCATCTCGAGGCCGACGATACGGTCGATCAGGGTGCCGCGCGCTGTAAGCATGATGACCGGAATGTCGAGGCGCTCGGTTAGCGACTTGCAGAGAGACAAGCCGTCCACGCCGGGCAACATGAGGTCGAGGACAACGAGATCGGGCCGCCGCTCCTCGATCCGCTGCCACATCGCCTCACCGTCGCAGGCACCCTCTGCATGCATTTCAGCCGCCCGCAGGTACGTGCAGAGCAGTCCGCGGATGTCGGCATCGTCGTCCACCACCAGAACATGGGTCATGGCTGGATCATACCGAACAAAGGCGCAGTGTCAGGCTCGGTTACATTCCATGACAAAACACTGGAAGAACTGACAAATTTCAACAAAATCACAGATTTACGCCACCCCTGTCGCCGCTTAGTGCGCCGGTCATTGAGAATGACTTGCATTATAAAGGGGAAGATCACGTGAGACCACCGATTTCCGGTTCCATGCTGCTGCGTTGCTCGATTTCCGCCCTGGCACTGGGCCTTGGCTGGCCGCAGGCGGCGTTCGCCGATGAGGACGACCAGTCCATCGTCGTAACCGGACAACGCACCGAGGATACCGGAGCTTACACCGGCAAGGAAGCGAGCATCGCCGTGGGTCTGCCGCTTACCCTGCGCGAGACGCCTCAGACGGTGACTGTAGTGACACGCCAGTTGCTGGACGACCAGCAAATCGAGACGATCGACGACGTACTCGCTACCACGCCGGGCATCACGTCCTATTCGAACGATAACGCAGGCCGCACCAATTACCGTTCGCGCGGATTCGAGATCACCAACTACCGCATCGACGGCATGCAGGTGGACGGCCAGAGCAGCCTGAGCAGCGGCGGTGCCTCCACCAACATGGACCTTTACGACAGCGTCCAGATCGTGCGCGGCGCCAATGGCCTCCTGGGCGGGACGGGCGATCCCTCTGCCACGATCTATCTCCAGCGCAAGCAGCCAACGACTACGCTGAGCGCCAGTGGCTTGCTGACGTTGGGCAACTGGGATAAGCGCCGCGTAATGGGCGACCTCAATGCGCCCATCACGTCAGATGGCACGGTGCGCAGTCGTCTCGTCTTCTCTGATGAGAGCACCGGCACCTTCCGCGATCGCGAGCATATCGACCGCCGGGCAGTGCTCGCCAATTTCGCGGTCAACCTGGGGCCCAGGACTGTGCTGAACGCCGGCTTCCAGTATGAACGCACCATCACCCACGGCGCGACCTGGGGCAGCAACGTGTCGATCTGGTTCGCGGACGGCACGCTCGCCAACCTGCCGCGCAGCACCAATCCGGTAACCGACTGGAGCGTCGCCCGCCGCAAGTCGACCACAGCCTTCGCCAACATCGAACATGAATGGGATAACGGCTGGCGCATCAAGGCGGGTTATGCCCGCACTGACGGCAGCGCCTACAACAACATGGGCATCGCGAAGGTCAACAACGCGGCGCGCAGCGTCGGCGGGTTCGCCGGGTTCTGGAACCAGGACGGCACCGGCGCCTACCTCAACGCCTTCCATTCCGAAGCAGAGAACAGCCGCGACAACATGGATGTCTCCGCCAGCGGCCCGGTCCATCTGTTCGGACGCGAGCATCAGTTGATGATCGGCGTCAACGGCTATTGGGACGAGGTCACGCAATACACTTTCAGCAGTGCACTGGGCAATTGCAGCATTAATGGCGTCACGCCTTACACCGGCTGCCAGTATCGGGCGGCTGGCCTGCCGATCGACGACTGGCGCACCTGGGATGGTTCCTACGCCAACTTCGAGACATTCCGCACCGATGCGCGCGCCGTCGATCGCACGCGCAACATCGGTGGCTACGTTGCGGGCCGGTTCAGCCTGGCGGACGGGCTCTCCGCGATTGTCGGCGGCCGCATCAGCGATTACAAGGCGCACGGCGGCGACTACAACGTCAGCAATGTCTACACGCCCGATGCCACGACCACGCGCGAGAAGGGTGTATTCACGCCTTATGTCGGGGTCGTCTACGACGTGACGCGTCAGATATCGTTCTACGCCAGCTATACCGACGTGTTCACGCCGCAGGGTGATCTGCGTGACGAGAACGACAGCCTGCTCGATCCGGTCACCGGCTCCAGCTACGAGGCGGGCATCAAGGGCGTGTTCCAGGGAGGGAAGCTCAACACCTCGCTGGCGTTCTACCGCAACAAGCAGAGCAACGTTGCCGAAAGCACGGGCCTGATCAACGACACGACCGGCAACACCGTCTACCGCACGATCGATGGCGTGATCTCGAAAGGTATCGATTTCGATGCTTCGGGCGAAGTGTTGCCCGGCTGGAACGTGTTTCTGGGTTACAGCTACCTTGATGTGAAGGGCCTGAGCTATCAGCGCGATCCGCATAGCGTGCTGCGTCTGTCCACGAGCTACACCCTGCCCGGAGCGCTGGACCGGGTGACGATTGGTGGCGGCATCTCCGCCCAGAGCCGGACCGAGTGGTCCACTAACCCGGGCCGGCCGCTGGGCAATGGGTTGTACGATGCGACGAACCTTAGCGTGGCCGGTTACACGCTTGTCAACCTGATGGCGCGCTTCCAGATGACCGACAACATCCAGATCGCAGCCAACGTCAGCAACCTCACCGACAAGACATACTATCGCCAGTACGGTTTCTACGACGGTCTGATATATGGTGAGCCACGCAGCTACAGCGTGACGCTGCGGGCGCGCATCTAGAACTCCCACCGCAGGTGCCGGGTCCGGCGCCCGGCACCTGCGGTTTAGGTATGAGGGATCCCGCGTGCGGTGCCGATAGAGGGGAGCCGCTTGCAGCAGACTCCCGATCCCAGCCGAGGCACAGATCGATCGCGCCGTTCATGAGCTTACGGGCTAATGTGGAAGGTCCGGCCTGCTTTCAATAGGCAGTGAAATCTTCACGCACAGACCATGTCCATCCTCATTTCGCAGCCGGATGGTGCCATGGTGCAGCCGGACAGCTTCCTGCGCGATGCTGAGGCCCAGACCGCTACCGGAACCCGATGGTCGCGTGCCGCGATCGAAGCGGTTCAGCACCCGATCCCTGTCCGCCTCGCTCAACCCGGGGCCGTTGTCTCGCACCACGATCTGAATTGCCCCGGCGTGTCTGCGCAACGAGATCAGGACTTTGCCGGATGCCTGGGTGTAATTGACGGCGTTGTCGACCAGATTGGCCACCATCTGCTCGATCGCATGCTGATCGCCCAAGAAGTGCATGTCGTCTCCAGAAGCATCGAATCTGATCTCGATACCCTTCTTCAACGCTGAAGGAATGCACCAGGAAATCGCATCGGCCATCGCCGTATCTATGGAGAAGCGCGTGAAATTGGCGAAGCCGTCAGCACCGGCTTCGATCCGGCTAAGTGTCAGCAATTGGGCCGTGAGCCTTACAAGACGGTTGCTGGCCGCATCGACCTTTTCCAGCATCGTCCGCATCTCGGCATAGTTCTGGGTACGCAGCGCGAGTTCCAATTGCGTACGCATGTTCGTAAGCGGGGTGCGCAACTGATGCGAGGCGTCGGCGATGAACCGCCGCTGGGCAGAAAGAAGTTCGGATAGCCGCCCGATCAGGCCATTCATCACGCCGACTTGCTGGTGCAGTTCCATCGGCAGGGCGTGATCGTCGATCTGCCGCAGGTCATTGGGATCGAGCCGGGCGATCGCTTCGCGCACTCTGGCCAGCGGAGCGATGCCCCGGCCCACGCCGATCCAGATGAGCGCGATGATCCCCATCATGAACAGCGACTGTGGCGCGACCATATAGGCCATGACCTCACGCGAGAGCATGTTGCGCTTCTGTCTGGTTTCCGCGACGCGCACCAGCATGAAGCGCCCTCCGTCTCCGCTGACCCGGGTCTGGACGATCCTGAAGTCACGGCCTTCGATACGGACGTCGTAGAAAATGTTGCCGTGGGAGTTCGTTTTGACAGTCGCGGGCGCGGGGACGTCTGCATTGCCGGCGTGGCGCGTCCCGGTGCCGTCGACCATCAGATAAAGGATCTGATCCACCCGGTCGAATTCCAGCATCTGCCGGGCAGCGGGCGGCAGGTCTACTGAAAAGGCGCCGTTCGAACGGACCACCTGCCGCGCGATCGTTTCGACGGAATCCTCGAGTGAGCGATCGTATGCCACGTTCACGAAGTGGACGACGATCGCATAGGCGGCCCATAGCCAGATCGCCGCCAGCGCCAGCGTGGTGGGCAGCAACCAAGCCAGCAGCCGCCTGCGCATGCTGAGGCGCCTAGCCATTGCGGTGACGCTCCATCAGATAGCCAAGCCCGTGAATTGTGCGGATGCTCACCGCATGGGTGGCCAGCTTTCGGCGCAGGCGACTGACGTAGACTTCGATGCTGTTGGTCGCGACTTCGCGGTCCCAGTTGCTCATCTGCTGGGCAAGCCTGGTCTTCTGCACGACTTCGCCGACGCGGCCGATCAGCGCTTCCAGCATGTCCGTTTCTCGCAGCGACAGGTCGATGGGCTGCCCTTCGACGAAAGCCTGTCTGGTGTCGGGATCGAACTCCAGTGGCCCGTTGGACAGCCGGACAACCGTTCCTGACAGCCGCCGGCGGATCGCTTCGATCCTCGCTTCGAGTTCGCCAAGGGCGAAAGGTTTGACGAGGTAATCGTCGGCACCTGCGCGAAGTCCTGCAATGCGATCGTCGATGGCATCGCGCGCGGTGAGGATCAGGATCGAAGTCGCGTCACGGCGACCACGAACCCGGCGCAGCAGGTCCAGTCCGTCCACATCGGGCAAGCCCAGATCCAGTACGACCAGATCGTACCCCCCTCCATGCAATGCCAGATCGGCGGCTTCTCCCGACGCGACCGCATCGGCGCTGTGCCCGGCCAGTTCGAGCGCGCGAGTGATCGTCTCGCGCAAGTCCGCGTCATCCTCGACGAGCAGCAACCGCATTCATAATCTCCGGTCCAGTCAGGACTTTGTCAGGGCTTCCCCATAATCGCCCGCAAAGGGCCGTCTTCACCGGAAGACACGATGGCAGGGAAACTATTCACATGGCATTGCGCTCGGCGCTGCGTTCGCGTCTTCTATTCACCTTCCTGGTATCGGCAACCCTTTGTGCCTGTTCCGGCCAGTCCGAGGTCGAGCAGGCCGACCCGATGCCGGGCCTTGAGCAAATGATCCGGCAGGGCTTCGTCAAAGTGGAGCGAGTAGGTGATGGCGCTGGCGGTCTCGGCCTGCCGCTACCGGCACGCGTGGCCTTCGAAGCGCAAGGCATGGCGGCAATCGACACGCCTGTGGCGGCCCGCATCGTCTCCATCTCGGTGCATCCCGGAGTGATCGTGAAGCGTGGTGATCCGCTGGTCACGCTGGTCGGCGCGGAAGTGGCCGGCACGCGATCTGACGTGACGCAGGCCAGTGCGCGCCTTGCCGCCGCCGAGGACATGCTGCGCCGTCAGAACGAAATGCTGCGCCGGGGCGTGGGGACCGAAGTGGAGCGCTTCGGTGCGGAAACCGCGGCGCGCGAAGCCCGTGCCGAATATGCCCGCGCCTCCCGCGCCTCCGCGTTGATCGGTGGCGGCGATGGCGGCACATTCACGCTGCGCGCGCCAGTGAGCGGCACCGTGCTCAGCCTCAAGGCCAGTGTAGGTTCGATGGCCGATGCCGGCGGCGATCCGATCATGGAGATCGGTGATCCGACGCGCCTGTGGGTCGTGGCCGATGCCGCCGAGAGCGACCTGACCGGGGTCCGCCCCGGCATGGACGCGCAAGTTACCGTCGCCGGTGTCACCGTTCCGGGGAAGGTTGATGGGGTCGGCTCGCTGATCGACAGTGACCAGCGCCGCATTCCCATTTACCTGCGTCTTTCCGGTAAACCGGCAGGTATGACTGCCGGTATGCTGGCCGAAGTGCGCCTGCCGGGACAGACCGCCATCACCGTTCCGACCGATGCCGTGCTCGTCAAGGATGGGGGGCAGCGCGTCGTCTATGTCCGCACGGCCAAAGGTGCCGATCCCCGACCCGTACAGGTCGGTGTGTCACGCGGTGGGCGGATAGTGATAAGCTCCGGGCTGAAACCGGGCGAGATCATCATCACGCACGGCGCCCTGCTGCTCGACAGCAGCGCCAGCCAGCAACTCTGAGCCTCGCCATGCTGTCGCGTCTCATCGAGTTCTCGGTTCACCGCCGCGTCGTGGTTCTGGTGCTTGCGGGCATCCTCGCGGTGTTCGGCATCCGGGCTTATCACAATCTGTCGATCGAAGCCTTCCCGGACGTCACCAACGCGCAAGTGCAGGTCATCACCCAGATGCCCGGCTATGCTGCGGCGGAAGTGGAACGGCAGGTCACCATCCCGCTGGAGCGCGCACTGAACGGCACGCCGCGCATGACCTTGCTGCGCAGCGAAAACCTGTTCGGCCTTTCCATCATCACGCTGGTCTTCGACGACGATGCTGATCCGTTCGACAGCCGCATGGTGGTGGGCCAGCGCCTTGGCGATGCGGAACTGCCGGAAGGCGTAACGCCCGCGCTGGCGCCGGAATCGACGCCGTTGGGCAAGATCTACCGCTTCCGCATCACCAGCGACCGCCATGATCTGTTCGCGATACGCTCCGAGATGCAATGGACGGTGACGCGCATGCTTCGGCAGGTTCAGGGCGTGGCCGATGTGGTGCCCTTCGGCGGTTACCTCAAGGAAATCCAGGTCCAGCCCGACCCGGCCAAACTCTACGCGGCGGGCATCAGCCTGGACACGCTGGAAGAGACGCTGAACAAGGCGAACCTCAACGTCGGCGGCGGGTTCCTGCGCACGGGCGATCAGGAACTGACGGTGCGTGGCATCGGCGTGATCCAGACGCCGGAAGACATCAAGCAGGTTCCGCTCAAGGCCAAGGACGGCACCGCGTTGACCGTGGGCGACGTCGCCACGATCCAGACCGCACCGACCCCGCGCAGAGGCTCGGTATCCTACAACGACCAGCGTGAGGTGGTCGAAGGGCTGGTGTTGATGCGGCGGGGAGAGAACCCCTCGCTGGTGCTCGACGGTATCCATGACCAGGTCAAGCGGCTGAACGATACGATCCTGCCCAAGGGCATGAAGATCGTACCCGTCTACGATCGCAGCGAACTGGTAAGTCATACGATCGGGACGGTTCAGGACAACCTGCTCCACGGCTTCATCCTGGTCATTGCCATCGTCTGGCTGTTCCTGCGCAGCGTGACCGGATCGGCGGTTGTATCTGTGGTGATCCCGCTGTCGCTTCTGACGGCCTTCATCGGCCTGAGCCTGCTGGGGCTGCCGGCCAACCTTATCTCCATGGGTGCGATCGACTTCGGCATTCTGGTCGATGGCGCGGTGGTGCTGGTCGAGGCTGTAATGCACGCCATGCAGACCGAAAGGCCGCAGGACAAGAAGGCGATCCTCAAGCTGGTGATCGCCTCTGCCATCGACGTGGGGCGCCCGACGTTCTACTCGATGCTGATCATCATCGCCGCGCTGCTGCCGGTCTTCACCCTGCAGTCGGTGGAAGGTCGCATGTTCCGCCCACTGGCGCTGACCTATGCCTTCGCGCTGACCGGTGCGCTGGTGTTCGCACTGACGGTGGTGCCTGCCTTGTGCGCCGTGATGTTCAAGCCGAAGCACGCCGATATCGTCGAGCCGCGCTGGATCGGTAGACTGCGCAGCGGATACCGGTCGCTGCTGGATCGCATCCTGCGCCAGCGTGCGATCGCCGTAGTGGGCGCGGTTGTGCTGTTGGCAACGGGCGCGATCGCGGTGGACCGGCTCGGCACCGAATTCCTGCCCGAACTCGATGAAGGCGATATCGCGATCTTCGTCGAGATGCCCAACAGCATTGCGCTGGAAAAGGCGCAGGACGTGCTGCAGGAGGTCCACCGACGTATCCGCGCGATCCCGGAAGTGCGCGATGTCCACAGCGAGCACGGGAGACCCGAGGACGGGACTGACAACGAAGGCGTCAACATGGTCAAGACCTTTGTCCGCCTGTTGCCCGAGGAAAACTGGCGCACCAGCAAAACCAAGGCCCAGATCATCGAACAGATGCGGCATTCCCTGGCCGGGGTTCCCGGCGTCCGGTTCAACTTCTCGCAGCCGATCAAGGACAGCGTCGAAGAAGCGGTGGCAGGCGTGCGCGGCAAAGTCGTGCTCAAGATCTTCGGCACTGACCTGACCGCGATGCGTCGCACGCTGTTGCAGGCGGTCGATGCGATCAAGCCGATCCCGGGCGTCACGGAACTGGACCTTTACCGCGATGCGCTGGGGCCGCAGTTGCAGATCCAACTCGACCGTGCCGCGCTGGCTCGCGCAGATGTCTCGATCGAAGATGCACAGCGGACGATCGAGACGGCGCTGGCGGGCCGCGTCACCACCGAGTTCTGGGACGGCGAACGTCCCGTGCCGGTGCGGCTGATCCTGCCGTCACCAGCGCGCGACGATGCCGACAAGATCCGCGCCTTGCCGATCATGACCCCGGGCGGCGCGCGCGTTCCTTTGGGCCAGCTTGCGCGGATCACGGTGGAGAACGGTCCAACCACGATCGTGCGCGAGGGCAATATCCGGTTCCTCGCTCTCAAGTTCAACGTCGAGGGTCGCGATATGGGCTCGACCGTCAACGATGCGATTGCCGCGGTGAATGCCCGGGTAAAGCCGCCGGAAGGACACTACTTCGTCTGGGGAGGCGAGTTCGAGAACCAGCAGCGTGCGGCCAAGCGGTTGCAGATCGTGGTTCCCGTCGCGCTGCTGCTGGTCCTTTGCCTGCTCTACGCGGCGATGAACAGCGGGCGCAGCGCCATCGCCATCATCGCCACGATCCCCTTCGCCCTGACCGGCGGCGCCTTCGCATTGCTGGTTGCCGGCGTGCCTTTGTCGGTCAGCGCGGCGGTGGGCTTCATCGCCCTGCTGGGGCAGGTGTCGCTGATGGGCGTGCTGGTGCTGTCCGCTGCCGAAGAGCGGCGGCGGGCGGGCATGGACCTGCTACCCGCCCTGCTGGAAGGTGCGGTAGACCGGCTGCGGCCAGTACTGATGGCGTCCTCGTTGGCGATGCTGGGCCTGCTGCCGATGGTCGTCTCCAGCGGCATAGGCAGCGAGACGCAGCGGCCCTTCGCGCTTGTCGTAGTGGGCGGCATGGTGACGACGCTGATTGTCGCGCTGCTCATCCTGCCGGTGATCTACAGCTACATCACGCCCGGTAAACTCCAGACCCCCGAGGAGGCTGACGCATGAACTGGCGACAAATTTCCGTGCTGCCGCTGCTGGCCTTGTCTTTTCCAGCGGCGGCGCAGGCCATCCCAGAAACCGTTGATCTCCAGACGGTGCTGACGCTGGCGCGAACCTCCAGCCCTCGCGTCGGCGCGGAGGAACAGGACATCGCGGGCGCTCAGGCGGAGCGGCAGACGGCGAACGCGCTTCCCAATCCTTCGATTTCCTATTCCGGATCATACCAGCCGGGAGGGATCACCAACTTCGAAGGGCGGCGTGCACACGAGACGACCGTGGAAATGCCGCTCGATCTGGGTGGCAAGCGTCGCGCGAGGGTCGCAGCTGCGGATCGCCGGATCGATGCCGCGCGGTCACGTCTTGCCGTATCCAAACTGGACTTCATGAGCGACACAGGTAGCGCCTTCCTGGCCCTTCTGGGCGCGCAGGAGATGGTCGGCGTGCGCCGGGATGCGATGGCCGAACTGGACCGGCTTCGCGGCATTGTGGCGGGACGGCGGGCATCGGGAATGGCCAGCGACTATGATGTCGCGCGCGTCGATGTGGAGATAGAATCCGCTCGTGCAGACTTGGTCGAAGCCGAAAGCGATGTGATTTCGGCCCGTACCGATCTTGCCAATGCCCTGGGTTTTGCAGGCTGGCATCCCGTGGCGACCGGGACGCTCGATGAGGTGTCCGGTACCGGGTTCAGTCCTGCCCAGTCCGCCGATGTTCTGCCCGCAGTCGTCGCCGCACAGGACGAACAGAACGCCGCGAGAGCCGATGTGCTCACGGCCCGGCGCGAGCGTTTCCCCGAAGTCTCGATAAATGGTGGACGTTTCTGGACGACCAGCCCGTTCGGCGCGACCTACATGGCGGGGCTGACGCTGGAAGTGCCGCTGTTCGACCGTCGTAACGGCGCAGTCCGCAAAGCCGAGGCCGATGCCCGGGCTGCCGAACTACGCACCGAAATTGCCAGAGCGAAGGCGCTCGCGGAGATCGACCGCTACACGGAGCTGGTGGAAACACGCGCGACGGCGCTTGACACATTCAACAGCAGGGTCGGCGGAAAGCTCGACGCGCTAGGCCGCATGGCAGAAGATTCCTACCGTTTGGGCGGCGGTTCGGTCATCGAACTGATCGACGCCACCCGATCCCGCTTTGACAACGTGGCCACTCGAATCGGGCTTGCAGGCAAGCTGGCCGAAGCAAGGCTGCACCTTCGGCTTGCACGAGAGGATGGTGCAGGAGATTAGGGGCATGAGCCTGGCGCGGTATGCAACGTCGAACTGGCGACGACGCAGTTCGTTGAGGATCAGCCGCGCCTCCACCCATCCCGGTGCGACGTCGGAGGCTTGTGGCCGATCGGGCTTTACCTTGGCGTCTTCGGCATGGCTGGTTCTGTACGGATGAAGTCGATAAAGGCCCTGAGTGGAGGCGGCA
The DNA here is from genome assembly GCA_047605225.1 of Novosphingobium sp. GTDB lineage: Bacteria > Pseudomonadota > Alphaproteobacteria > Sphingomonadales > Sphingomonadaceae > Novosphingobium. The sequence goes on along the minus strand of JASGGD010000001.1, from coordinate 53,460 downwards.
GTTGGCGGCGACCGGAGAAATAGAGCATGGGCCCCGAGAACGGTTCGTCCCAGTCGGCCAGTATTCGTTCCAGCGCACCTGATTGCAAGCCCGGGGCAAGCCAGTCCTCGAACAGGCGTATAATTCCAAGGCCGGCTTTTGCTGCTTCGAGCAGAAGATCGCTAGCGGATCCGGGCTGAACCAGCAGAGGGCCGGGCGGGTCGATGCGGAGCACCTCCTCGTCTTTCTCGAACTCCCAGGTGGCGCGGGCGCCGCTGGAGAAGCGCAGACGCAGACAGGCATGGTCGAGCAGATCGCGCGGATGCTGCGGACGGCCGCGCGCGGCGAGGTAGGCCGGGGCGGCGACGGTGATGATCCGTTGCGATCGCGGACCGATCGGCACGGCGATCATGTCCTGCTCCAGTTTCTCCTCATACCGGATGCCAGCGTCTGCCCCGGAAGCGAGGATGTCAACGAAGCTGTCCTCCACCGTCACTTCCACGCGGATCTGCGGATGTGCTTTCAGAAACGTCGGCAGGATGCCGGGCAGGACTGTCTTTGCAACGTTCGCTGGCACGTTCAGGCGTAGCGTTCCCGCCGGCAGGTCCTTCTCGATATGGACCGCGTCTATCGCAGCATCGATCTCGGTCAGCGCGGGTGAGAGCCGTTCGAACAGCCGCCTGCCCGCTTCGGTGGTGGAGATGCTGCGCGTTGTGCGGTGCAGCAGGCGCACACCCAGACGCGTTTCCAGCCGACGCAGCGCTTCGCTGAGTCCGGATGCGGACAGGCCTGATACGCGAGCGGCCTCTCGAAAGCCGCCTGCGCGCGCCACCGTCACGAAGGCGGAAAGGTCATCCAGTTCAGTTGCCATTGTGCGAATTCTCGTACGGCCCGTGCTGAACTGCACGGCTAATCGATCGTTAGCAACAGGTCCATATGCGGATCGCATCGTCACAGGAGAACCCGCATGACCAATCTCGCCACCGCGAAGACCTTCCAACTCGGCGACCGCATCGTGAACCGCATGGGCTATGGTGCGATGCAGCTTGCGGGGCCGGGTGTGTTCGGCCCGCCGCGGGATCGTAACGCAGCGCTTGCAGTCCTGCGCGCAGCCGTCGAGGCCGGTGTGAACCATATCGACACCAGCGACTTCTATGGCCCGCACGTTACCAACCAGATCATCCGCGAAGCGCTGTACCCTTATGCCGACGACCTGATGATTGTGACCAAAGTCGGCGCGGTGCGCGGCGAAGATGCCTCGTGGCTGCCGGCCCAGAATCCGGCACAGCTGACGCAGGCAGTGCATGACAATCTGCGCAACCTTGGGCTGGAGCAGATGGACGTTGTCAATCTGCGGATGATGGGTGACGTCCACGCGCCAAGCGAAGGTTCGCTGGAAGAGCAGTTCACCACTCTTGCTCGATTGCGCGAGCAGGGTCTGATCCGTCACCTTGGCCTCAGTAATGTCACTGCCGCACAAATCTCCGAAGCGCAAACGATCGCACCCGTGGTCTGCGTGCAGAACCAGTACAATCTCGTCCATCGGTCAGACGATGTCCTGGTGGAGGCGCTTGCCGTGCTGGGCATAGCCTATGTGCCGTTCTTTCCGTTGGGCGGGTTCAGCCCGATCCAGTCGGATGCGCTGTCCCGTATTGCGGCACGTCTTGATGCAAGTCCGCTGCAGGTGGCTCTTGCATGGCTTCTGGCACGTTCGCCGAATCTCCTGCTGATACCCGGCACGTCAAGCGTTGCACATCTGGCCGAGAACCTGGCATCGGAAAGCCTGGAACTGCCACCGGAAATCCGCGCCGAACTGGACGCCATCGCGGGCCAGTGAGTCTTGCGCGGACCCGATCGTCGGCTTCGTGGAAGCGGTTCCGATGGCCGGGTCGGCGCAAATGCTTCTTTGCAAGCCGTTAAAATCGGCCAACAGTCGGCTTGCCCCGGCTGACGCACGGTTCGTCCATCCGTTGCCCCGCTGGCGCGATTACCTGTCTAGGTCCTCCGGACCCGCTTGATGTCGTTTTCGGCGTCGCTTCAGATCCATGGCCATTCGTCGGCCTCACCCGTCATGTGCATCGCGCGCTTTCCCGCGCTCGCTTTCGGCGGAAACCGGAGAAAAACATGTCCGCTAGCCAGGCGCTCAGCGCCCAATACGGCTGGTTCAAACGCAGCAGCGAACTGACCGTGGACGACGTGACCGTCGTCGACCGATCCACCCTCAACCGCGCCGTGGGCGCCGCCGCGCTCGGCAATGCGATGGAGTGGTTCGACTTCGGCGTATACGGCTACATCGCCATCACGCTGGGCCACGTCTTCTTCCCCACCGGCAGCGCCAGCGTGCAGCTGATCGCCACGTTCGCGACCTTCACGGCGGCGTTTCTGGTGCGGCCGCTGGGCGGGCTGGTGTTCGGTCCGCTGGGCGACCGCTATGGTCGCCACAAGATCCTGGCGCTGACGATGATTCTGATGGCGGCGGGCACGTTCGCGATCGGACTGATCCCCTCCTACGCACAGATCGGCATCGCCGCGCCGCTGCTGCTCTTGGCGGCGCGGCTGCTGCAGGGCTTCTCCACCGGCGGCGAATATGGCGGCGCGGCGACCTTCATCGCCGAATATTCCACCGATCGGCGGCGCGGGCAGATGGGCAGCTGGCTCGAATTCGGCACGTTGGGCGGCTATATCGCGGGCGCGGGCACCGTCACTGTGCTGCAGATGACGCTGACCCCTGCCGACATGCTGGCGTGGGGCTGGCGTATTCCGTTCCTCGTCGCGGGGCCGCTCGGCCTGCTGGGCCTCTACATGCGGCTGAGGCTGGAGGAGACGCCCGCCTTCCAGGCCTATGCCGAGGAAGTCGACAAGCGCGAGGTCGATCGCCCGAAGCTGGGCGACCTGTTCAGAATCCACCGCGCGCAGCTGCTGAAATGCGTGGGGCTGGTGCTGGTGTTCAACGTCACCGATTACATGCTGCTGACCTACATGCCGAACTATCTCAGCGTGACAATGGGCTATGCGGAGAGCAAGGGCCTGCTGCTCATCATCCTCGTCATGATGGTGATGATGCCGCTCAACGTGCTCGGCGGGCTGTTCAGCGACCGTCTGGGCCGTCGCCCGATGATTATCGGGGCCTGCGCGGCGCTGATCGTGCTGTCGATCCCGTGCATGCTGCTGATCGGCACCGGCAATGACGGACTGATCTTCCTTGGCCTCATGCTGCTGGGCGTCTCGCTGGTGTGCTTCACCAGTTCGATGCCCTCGGCGCTGCCTGCGCTGTTCTATACGCCGGTGCGTTACAGTGCGCTGTCGATCGCGTTCAACGTCTCGGTCTCGCTGTTCGGCGGCACCACGCCGCTGCTTACCGCCTGGCTGGTCGAGAAGACCGGCGATCCGCTGGTGCCCGCCTATTACCTGATGGGTGCGGCGACGATCGGCCTGCTGACGATGCTGACGGTGAAGGAGACGGCAGGCATGCCCCTGCGTGGATCGCCGCCGGCGGTTGGGACGCAGGCCGAAGCGGTAGCCCTGGTGCAGAGTGACGATCCGGTTACGGTGGATCTGCTGCTGCCCGGTCAGGACGCGTCGGCGGCGACCGGGCGTATCGGCACTCCGCGTGGCACTGGGATTCTGTTACGCACCACAGCATCTAGCACTACTTTGGCAGAAGTGTGATTTTTGGGATTCCCATGGCGTTGATTGCGTGATCCATGGGGAGCAAGCTCTGACGGAGGCTGGCGATGGACGAGGACTGGCAGGCGGATCTTGAAAAGACTCCAGGATTTCCAGCCCTCAAGGAAGAAATCGACCGCCTATGGGCGCGTTTCCGGGTCTGAGCAGAGGCCTGGCAGGAACCAGCCCCCGCGCGGCGCGGTCCAGGGCCTCACCGGCGACGAGCCGCACGAACGTGTCGGCGCCCAGCCTGACGGTTTCAGCAGACCGTTCTTCGCGATCGGCAAGGATGGTGGCGATAGCTTCGTTCGCGGGCTGGAACGCACCGTCGACCGTCAGAGTCTGACCGGGATGTTGTGCCGTATCTGCGACGATCATCCGATAGAGCGCGAGAGCATTCGGATCGAGCAGCCAGCCAAGCAAAATACCGCTGGCGGCATCCATCACCTCAATTCCCGTGCGCCCGTGCATCCGCGGCGTCGAGACGATCATGCAATAGGCCCCATCAGGTCATGAAGAACTCGATCGGCACGACCAGTTCGATCGTCTCCCCGGTCACCTCCTCAGGCGGCTTGGGCAGAGGTTGCGCCCGTTTCGGCAGAGACAACGCCTCGCTGTCCAGCGATCGCACGCCCGCTGAGTGCTCCAGCCTCACCGACAGCACCTTGCCCTGGCGGTCCATGACGAAGCGGATATAGGGCACGCCCTGCTGCCGGGCGAAGCGGGCGTCGCGCGGATATCGCTTTACCTTGTCCAGAGCGCCGAGAACCAGACCCTGCCACGTGGGCTTTCCGCTTGAAACCTTCGGAGCTGGCGGTGCCGGCTTGCCGGGCGGGGCCGTAGTATCCCTGACCGGCGGACCGGGATCCGGCGGGCTGGGTTTGGAAGGGGGGGCAGCCGCCAGGGTGTTCTCCCGGGGCACAAGGCTGTTCGCCACCTCGATTTCGGGTATCCTGACCGAAGGCCTGTCCTTTCTCATCTTCTCAGGCCCAGGAGGAATCTCGCGCACCGGCTTCGGCGGAGCGGCGGGCAATGCAACGTTGAAAGCAACGATGCTGACCTGAGGGGCGGGCGGTGCATAGGCACGCCACGTCAGAAACAAGCTCGCGCAAAGGACAAGAACGATGCATCCAGTGCCTGTCAGGCCCACCAGATGCGTGCTTAGAGAAAGAGGCTGGTCGGCGTATCGGCTAGACGGCCCCGCGAGCGTTGGATCTGGCTTAGGATTTGTCGGGGAAGGCACAGAGCTGGCTGCGGCGTGGGCGAGCAAGGCAGTCATGCCGACTTTCTCCTAGCTGGAGTGATGCGCCGTTGCGGAAGCTGGGCGTTTCGGGCGTCAAGACGTGCGGCGGCGAACGCCATCAGGCCTGCTATCGCGAGCATGACGAGATCGAAGCCGCCATAGATCCACTTCCTTGCGGCAAGGCTTGGCACAAGGCCGCGGTCAGTCGTCAGGGCATTGATCAGCGGGATTAACGCGTAAAGGGCGACACAGGCTCGCATGATCTCTATCCACGCGCGTGCGGGCGAACGAAGCGTGCTCCACGCAAACACGCCGCCCCATGTCGCTAAAAGGCACGCGATTTCCCGCTCACCGCGCTGGGCGAGGTGCAGCGGCAGCAGGCGATTGGCGAGGAAATAAACGGCGATCCCCGCGACCGGGCCCAGCATCATGCCGATATTGAGGCGCTCGACTACGCGGAAACCGAAAGGTGGGCGCGCCGGATCGGGCAGGCGCTTGCGGCGCTTCACCGTCCATAGCACAAGCCCCGTCCCGATCATGACGGTGCCCATGATACCCGACGCAAAATAGAGCCAGCGCAGGAATGTGTCCGCGAAGGTGCCGAGGTGCAGCAGGATCATTACGCTCTGCGCGGTCCGGGGGCCGCCTTCGGGCGGTGAGGCATGAAGCACCTCGCCGTTTGCTGCGGACAGTATCAGGCGCGGAGCCGGCTCGCCCAGTTGATCCCTGGCTGGATAGACTGACGCCGTGGCATTGGCATCGCCGGGATTGGTGACCGTGATCCCGCCCACCGAACCTCTCCAGCCTGCCCGGTTCCAGACGGTCTGCGCGCGGTGGACGAGTTGCGCCAGCGGTAGGGATGGCCGAGGCTGAGCGGTGGCGGCAATTTCGGGCGCGTCGGGATAGGCGATGTCGAAAAAGGCGGATCGATCGGCAAAGTTCGCCGAGATCGCCCAGGGCATCAGTGTGAACAGCAGGGCGACCAGCCCTGTGTATGTGATCATCAGGTGGAAGGGCAGGGCCAGCACGGCAGTCACGTTGTGGCTGTCGAGCCAGCTGCGCTGCCCCTTGTGAAAACGCAGGGTGAAGAAGTCGGCGAAGATCTTCTTGTGCGTCACGATTCCCGAAAGAATGGCCACAAGCATGGTCAGGGCAGCGATGCACACCGCCAGGCGCGCCCATTGGCGCGGCATTGCGTAAAGGTTGTAGTGAAAGCTGTAGAGGAAGCTGCCGCCCTGGGTGTCGCGTACCGCGATCTCGCGCCCGGTGGCGGGGTCGAGCGTAGCCTTGCCTTCGGCGACGGGCCCGGAGCCACCACTCCATGTCACGCGCACGACCTGCCCGCTGCGCACGGGGAGCGAGACGGTCCATTCTTGCGCGCCCGCAGCCCTCTGGCGAAGCAGTGTATCCGCAGCGGGCAGTACCCGGGAAAGCGAAAGCGGCCCTGACATCTCCGGGCGCATCCAGCGCGAAATCTCCTGCTGGAAAAAGGCAGTCGTCCCGAACAGGAATACGACATAGAGCAGCCATCCGGGAAGCAGTCCGGTCCAGGTATGCAGCGCCGACATGGACTGCCGGAAGCCGGGAGATTTCGCGCGTGCCATGGCCTCAGTACGCGCCGCGCAGCGTCACCATGAAATTACGCGGATTGCCGTAGGTAGCCGCGCTGCTGGTGGAGACGCGGTAGGTCTCGTTCGCCAGGTTGTCGAGATAGACGCCCAGCGTCAGGTGGCGGTCGATCTCGTAGTCGGCGCTTGCCCCGATGACGGCATAGCCCTTGCGCAGGTCGGAGTTGCCGAACACGCGCACCCCTGCGCCCAGACGCAGGCCGGAGAGCGCGCCGGGAAGCTGATAGGTGCTCCACACCCGCGCCGAGTGCTTTGGTGCCCAGAGCAGGATCGGTTCGCCGCCGTCTTCCTTGTTCTTGGTGACGTTGAATGTGTACCCCGCCGAAATCTGCCAGCTGGGCGTCAGCGCACCCTTCAGTTCGGCGTCGAAGCCCTTGCTGGTCTGCAGCTTGGCCACGCGCTGCATATAGGTGGTGCCGTAGCCGGGGATGACGACCTGCCCCTGCGTCTCGTCGTTCACGTAGACGTTGTTCTTCTCGATGTAGAAGACCGAGAAGGCCGCCTGCAGCGTGCCGTTCCTGAGGTCGCCCTTGACACCGCCCTCGAAGTTGCGGCCGGTGGTCGGCTTGTCGGAGAAGGTGATCTGCGTGGCGTCCTCGTACCACTGGCCGATCGGCACGATGTTCTGCATCGGCTCGAAGATTTCGGAGTAGCTGGCATAGGTCGTCCAGTCCGGCGACACCTCGTAAGTCACGGCACCATAAGGCACGAACTTGCCGATCGACTGGCCACGGAAGTTCTTGTTGCGGCTGTAGCGACCGCCGACGATCACCTTGACCGGATCGGCGACGTGCATGCCCAGCGTGCCCCAGAAGCCGTAGCGGCTCGTGACCCAGCCATCATCACTGTAGACGCTGCCCCATTCGCCATAGCCGCTCCAGGTGGCGATTTCGGCCTTGGTCGGCTTGGCGTAGCGGTAGTAGGTCAGGTATTCGTCGAGCGTCACGCCGGCGATCCCGCCGATCGGGTTGGTGGAATTGGCGTCGCTGCGCGACCAGTTCGCGCCGACTGCAACGTCGTGCTGCTGGCCGAACAGGGTGAACTTGCCCTTCAGGTTCGCATCCGCCATCGTCTGGTTGGAATAGCCGTGCGACATCCAGCGCATGAAATAGCCGCTGGGCGTTTCCGCGTCGGAATTGATGCCGATCCCGTAGTAGCCGTAAAGTTCGTCGGAATCGACTTCGCTGCGGGTCACGTTGACGGTCAGGTTCCAGTCGGCGCCGAAGTCGTGGCTGGCCTTGGCGAAATACTGCAGGGTCTGCGCCTTGTCATAGGCCCATTCCGGCATCCACGAATCCCGCTTCGACAGGATCGGCAGGTTCTCCGGCGTGCCGAGGCTGCCGGAGCGCCATGCCAGCGTGCGATCGTACTTCTGCGCATTCAGGTCGTCGTAGCTGGCCCCGGCCGAAAGGGTGGTGTGGGCGCCTGCGTCCCATTCGATGATGCCGTAGCCGAACTTGTCCTTGGTATAGGCGCCGGTGAAGTAGGAATCCGCGTCCTGCCAGCCCGCCACCACGCGCGCGCGCAGTGTGCCGGACGCATTGAGCGGGCCGCCGACGTCGAGTTCGGCGCGGTAGTTGTTCCAGCTTCCGGCATAAGCGGCGAACTTGATCTGGCGCTCCGCAGTGGGGCGCTTGCGGACAAGGTTTACCGTGCCGCTGGCGTCACCGTTTCCCGAATAGAGCCCGTCCGCGCCGCGCATGACCTCGACGTGGTCGTAGGCGAGCAGGTTGGGCAGGCCCACGCCGTTGATGATCGACTGCAGGCCGTCATGCATCCGCATCGGACTGCCGCCGTCGATCGTCAGGTTCTGCAGCAGGAAGCCGCGCGAATAGAATACCGGCGTGCGCGTATTGTACGAGGCCACGTAGATGCCCGTCACCTGATCGAGCGCGGCGGTGACGGTGGTGATGTCCTTGTCCTCGATCTCCTGCGCGGTCAGCACGGTGACGCTGCGCGGAATGTCGCGCAGGCGCTCGGCGGACTTGCCGCCCACCTGCGCATACTGGCCGGCGAGGGACTTCGTGCCTTCGGTCATGGTGAGGGCAAGGCCGGCGCCGTCGGTGCCGCTGCCTATGGCCGCACCGTCGCCCTGCACGCGCACCGGGCCGAGCTGGGTGGTGCCGGAGGAAACTTCGGGCGCTCTCTCGATCGTGTAGGTGCGCGGGGCGGTCTGCCGGAAGGTGAGGCCGGTGCCCGCGAGCAGGCGGGACAGCGCTTCGGTGGGCCCGAACCGTCCCTCGATCCCGGCGGTGGACAGACCCTGCGTCAGCGGCGCGTCATAGATCAGTTCGATCCGTGCCTGCCGCGCCAGCTGGTTGAGCGCGGCGGACAGGGATCCTGCAGGGATGTCGTAGGCGGTCGCGGTCTGCGCCAGGGCGACGCCCGGGATCGCGGCGATCCCGGCAGGCAGCAGGAAGGACGTGGCCAGAAGGCCAAGAACGAGGCTTCGGCCGGCAGGACGGACGGCGCGGTGCATGCAGTTCGAAATCACGGAAACGGAAAACCCCCTGGCAAATCGGATCGAATGGGAGCGCGAGGCCTCGCTAATGCGACGCGCTCTTAGGAGGATGACGCCCGAGGATCTGCAAACGGGACTTCGACGGATAAAAATTTTGCGGCTGCGTCGGAAACGGGTGGATCAGTCGTAGATGAAGATGATCCGGCCGGTCAGCCGTACCGTTTTCAGACCCAGCGAGGCCTGCAGCTTGTCCACCGCGCCGACCGGGTCGTTGACATTGAACACGCCGCTCACCCGCCGGTCGCGCACGCCAGCGCCGATGACCTGAATGTAGCCCTTGTGGTAGCGGCTCAGCTCCGCGACGACCTGCCCGAGCGGGCGATCCTCGAAGGTCAGCAGCCCCTGCGTCCAGGCATCGGCGTCGGCGGCCGTGCCGTCCTGCGGGACGCCGATGCCAGAGCCTATGCTGGAGCCGTCGCCATAAGTGACACTCTGCCCCTCGCGCACGGTGACGGATCGGCCCCTGCCGGTCGGGAAGTTCACGCGTACGCGGTGTTCGGTGACGCTTACCCGTGTCACGTCATCGTCCTCGCGCACGATGAAACGCGTGCCAAGCGCGGTGGTCGTGCCGCCGTTCGCCTCGACCACGAAGGGCCGGGTGCGGTCGGCGGCGACGGTGAATGCCGCTTCCCCCGTCAGCAGCCGGATGGTGCGGCGACTGGCGGCATAGTCGATCGCGATCGCGCTATGGGTATTGAGCATGATGCGCGAACCGTCGGGCAGGGTGATCGTGCGCTGCTCTCCGGTGGCGGTCATCGCGTCGGCACGCAGGCGGGTGGGCCAGTCGAGCGCGCCGCCGCCGATCATCAGCGCAAGGCTCGCCGCCAGCGCCGTCGGCACCCACCGGCGGGGGGAACGGAGCGCCAGGCGGCTCGCCGTGGCCATAGGTGCGCCGGGGGTGCTCAGCGAAGCGCGAACCTCGGGCGGGACCGGCGTGGCGCCAAGGTCCGACCAGACGATCTCCATTTCGGCAAAGGCCAGCGCATGGCGCGGATCGGCCTGCAGCCAGGCATTCAGCGCTGCATCGTCGGCCAGCAGGCCGCTGTCACGCTCGGCGAACCAGCGTGCCGCCTCGTCGGCGATGTCGTCAGGGATGGAAGCGTCAGTCATCACCGCATATGTCTTTCGGGCCATCACAGGTAAGACGTCCGGCGGGCGCGGATCGGGACTGGGCGTTGCTGCGGATCGATGTCATGCGTCCGTATCATCCTGAAGTCTGGCATGACAATGTCGCACCGCGACACGCACGTGCTTGGCAACGGCGTTCAGCGTGATGCCAAGCCGGTCGGCCGTTTCCTGCGCGGATAGCCCGTCGATGCGCCGCAAGGTGAAGACCTGCCGACATCGGATGGGCAGTTCATCCAGTGCCTGTTCGAGCCGCCGCAGCCTTTCCCTGTCCACAAGCCGCGTCTCTACGGAGGGCAGGTCCGCCTTCACATCCTGGGGCAGATCACCGCTTTCGAAGATCCGTCCGTGGCGAGCGGCGGCGCGGGCGTGATCGGTCGCAAGGTTGGTGGCGAGCCGGTACAGGAAGGCACGTTTGTTGAGGATCGGCGGGTCGTCCTCCACGCGCTGCACCCGGAACCAGAGACTTTGCGCGATGTCTTCAGCGGCAGGCGCGCTACCAACGATGCGTTGTGCCAGCCGCACAAGAGCGCGGCGTTCATTAAGCAGCAATTGTGTCAGGGCAGCTGCATTGGTACGCATCGAACGCGCGATTAGCTTTGTTGCGATATATTCGCAATAGTCGCGTTCGCTGCAGGAAGCCAGTTCGCACCTGAGATCAGAAAAATCGGAGTTGAGTGTCTTGGATAGGGCGAACATCCGATGGGGTGCCAGCTCGGAGGGGCTCAGTGTGGTTCCTGTGAGGGTGGTTGTGCCTCTTTTCCGCGCCTGGTTCCTTACCTCGGCTTCAAGCGTTGCAGTGCCATGCGATCCTCGTGTGATACGAACTCACAGGCAAGTAGCGTCTTGTCCTGCAGCGCTGCGCCTTCCCGTGCCACTGCCGAGATAAGGCCCAGATCTTTCATTGCCTGTTGCTGATCGGGCAGTTCACGGGAAAACCCGCGCTTGGATGCGCCCAGCAGGTTGTTGTTTTCCTTGGCGAGATGGTAGCGCTGGGCTGCCTCCTCTGCGACTTCGCCATCCACAAGGACGCCGACCGAAGTCCCTGCGAACACAACGGCGCTGGCTGTGAACCCGTCGCGCTTAATGGGAGTCGGCAAAGTGTAGATAGCAGCGCCCAGCATTGATGTGTCGGGCGATCCAATCTTCTCGGCTGCCTCATAAAGCTGTGTGGCAAGGCCGAAGGTATAAGAGGGCTCGCAAAGGGCGGCGGCGAAGAAGTCGGGCTGCGCGACCGGATCGGCTGCGAAGCTGCCTCCCGGAATTAGGAAGGCTAAGCTTGAAAAAGCAGTCAGCGTGCGAAAATTGAACATGTTGCCTATCTCAAAAATGCGACTTCAATCGGCGATCGGTTCCGGTGGTCCGGTTTGCGCGTCACGTCCGCCGCGCGACCTCACGAGCGGCCTGGCCCAGAATGATCACGCTCGTGCCCCCGATAATGGCGGCCGCCGCGCGCGTGATCCGCTGCAGCGCCGATGGCCGACTGATCAGGCTTCGCGCGCGATCAGCAAGGACCGCATATGGCGCCAGCGTGACCACCAGCGTTAACGCCGTCATGCAAGCCAGCGCCGACCATTGCGCCAGCCCGACCGCGCCGAGATCCAGAACGGTGGGCAGCAAGGCAAGGTAGAACACGATGGTCTTGGGGTTGCCCAGCGTCAGCGAGTATCCACTCAGAAATGAGCCGAGACCGGTCGGGCTTCCCTTGGCACGCGCCTGAATGATGCCATCCGAACTGGTCCACATCTTCCACGCGATATAGGCGAGATAGAAGCCGCCCAGCACCTTGACGACCAGGAAGGCGCCCGAAAAGGTCCTGGCGATGCCGGCGAGCCCCGCGATCGCCACGGTCAGGTATGTCAGATCACCGAGAATGATCCCGCCGAGCAAGAACAGGGAAGCCTTCAGTTCATTGCCCATGGACTGGCCGACGACCGCAGCGACACCGGGGCCTGGAATTGCAGCGGCAATGCCGAGGGCTGCCGAATAAGTGATGAGTGAGGCGATCATGACTGGCTTTCGTAGAACTTCGTTCGGATGGGGCAGTAAACGCCGCGCTGTTCATAAGGTCAGGTTGAACCGAGCGCCAGATCGACGGCGGCATCGCAGTGCAACTTCGCATTGTTGAACATCGGGAACTCGGGCACATGATGCTGGTCGATCGGCAGAAAGATTTCCTCGCCCCTAGCCTGTGGGTATTAAGGCCTCTGTAGACAGGTGCGTTGGAAAGCTGGTCCGCATCGAATTAGTGGTTCAGGTGCCGAGAAAGAATTCGACAGGTACGACCAGTTCGATCGTCACTCCTTTGCGTTCTTCGGGCGGGCGGGGCAGGGGCTGCGCTCGTTTTGGCAAGGATACCGCTTCTGCATCGAGCGAACGGTCACCGGAGCCGCGTTCCAGCGAGGAGGAAAGCACGCGGCCTTCGCGGTCGATCACGAAACGAATATAGGGCACGCCCTGCCGTCTGCGAAACTGCGCTTCACGGGGGTAGCGCTTGACCTTGTTGAGAGCGGCCAGCACCTGCCCCTCCCACGTCGGCTTGTCGCTGCTGAGTTGCGGGGCGGGAGGGGCTGGCCGGGCTTCGGGCGCGGTTGTATTTTCCACCGGAGGTGCGGGCTTCACGACTTCGAACAGTTGTTCAGCGGGAGCGGGAGGCGGCGTCGACATCGGCACTGTGGAGATTGCCAGCTTCGGCGTATCTGGCTGCGCGGGCGTCTGCTGGGACTGCGCCTGCACGGGGCCGGGCGGTACTTCGCGAATGGGCTGCGGAGGCGCTGCGGGCGGCGCGATGTCGAATGTGGCGAGGCTTGGCGGAGGCAGTGCCGGAGAGCGGCTCTGCCAGTGGAATAGCGCGATGCCTGCGGGCAGCACGTACACCAACAAGGTCAAGACGACGCCCTTGTACCGTGCTGGCTGCGAAGTGCTGTAGCGGGCGTTGCCGTGGGCGCCAGCAGCGGGAGAGATTTCATCTGCCGAGAGCAGGTTTATCGGTAGTATCTGTCCCATCAAGCCTTCCAGAACATGCATGCTACACCAAGCGACAGGGGAACCGACGCCAAGGCAGCACGCACAATCAGGCGCGGCCTGTAAGTGAGTAGCGCCATGGTACAGAGACCGCCCGCCGTTGCCGCTCCGAACCAGGATACCAGACCAATTCCCGCTTCCGAGTGTGCGATGGCCGGGACAAGCGACAGGACGATGAGCGTCCAGCCCGGCAGTCGAAACCGCCGCTCGCGTCCTGACGAGGGCGCGCAGCCAAAAACTTCGCGGTGATGGCGGGGCAATGAAAGCGCCAATGCCGTGAAAGCGGCAATGCACAGCAGCATGGAAACGATCACTGCCATGCCGGAAAATCCTGCGCGAGAAGCGAGGCAAGCGCGGCGACAAAGGCGCAAGCCACAGCGAGCCGCGCCCATGCCAGCTTTGCGCTGCGCGTATGGAATATGGCGCAGACGAGCCCCGCGTAGAGCAGGAAGGACGGTATCGTTGCCGCGAGAACGGCCTCGGTCCGATCCATGCCCGCCAGCATCAGCAGCTGGGAGGCGAGTATCGCGATCAACGCTGTCAGCACGTAGGCGCCGGCCAGCGCCGCACCTGTCCGGGCGAGAATGGACAGGCGAAAATGGTTGCGCGGATTCCAGGTCATGCCGGCACCTTCGCAGATGGGCGCGTGGTCATCGCACTTTCATCCTTGCGCCGCGAACCGTCGGTCGGCTGCCGTGCTGAGACTTTGCAGGCGGCGAAAAGGAAAAGCGCTCCGATCGCCAGCATGGTCAGGTCGAAACCGGCCAGCGCCCAGTCGCCTGCGGGAATAGTGATGCCGAGGTGACGCTGGGTGGTTAGCGCGTTTAGAACCGGAAGCAGCGCATAGGCTGTCGCACACAGCGACAGACCTTCAGCCCACGCTTTTGCGGATGGTCGCAATGAAGCCCACAGCAACATCGCACCGATGGCGAGGAACAGGCTGTGGAATTCCCAATTGGCACGGGCTTCCATCGTGGCGGGCAGGATCCGGTTGGCCCAGAAATAGGCGGCGATGCCCAGTGGCAGCCCTGCTATGGCGGCAATGTTCAGGCATTCGACAAGACGGAAACCATAGTCGGTGCGCGCCGACTTGATCTGCTTCTGCCTGCGCCTCACTGTCCACAGCACCAGTCCCGTACCCACCATGCCGCACCCCAGCAAGCCCGAGGCGAAATAGAACCAGCGCAGCACCGGTCCGGCGAAAAGCCCTTCGTGCAGCGCGATCATGGTATCCTGAACCTGCCAGGTGCGGCGTGCGTGGGGTGGCGGGGTGTCAAGGAGAGTGCCGGTGACGCCGTCGAAAGTGAGGTGATCGTCCGTCCCTCCGATCAGGCCGCTCTTGTTGCGCGCGATGGTCACTCGCGCACGGCCGTCGTCAGGGCGCTCCACCGCCACGCTCTCGATCCTGCCCGAGTTCCAATGCGCTTGCGCGCGTTGGATGAGGCGGGACAGGTCGGTAAGCGGGGCTGGTACGCCGCTGACCTCGACTGCAACTCTGCCGTGACGACGCCGACGTTCTGTGCTTCCGGGCTCGAACTGACCATTGGCGCGGGGGTTGAGGGGATTCGAATAGCCGTCGTTGTCCCATTGCCGACCCGATCCATAGGCCATGTTCATCGCCGCCGGCATGTAGGCGTACATGAAGAACATGAGGCCTGTGTAGGTGATCATCAGGAAGAACGGCAGGGCCGTCACGCTGATGACGTTGTGCATATCCAGCCAGCTGCGTTGCCCCTTGGCCGGGCGGAACGTGAAGAAGTCCTTGAAGATCTTCTTGTGCGTGATGACCCCGCTGAGGATCGCCAGCAGCATCAGCATGGCGGCAGCGCCCACGATCAGGATCGCGCTGGCGTGCGAGACATAGTGCAACTGGTAATGCAAGCGATAGAGCCCGACCCCGCCAGCTGTAGCTCGTCCATCAAAGGGAGATGATGCTGGAGTTGCGGTACCCGCCAGCGGATCGAAGACGAAGTACCGCGCGCGGTGTTCGCCGTGTTCGCCTCGTGCTCGACGTTGCGGACGATCACCGCCGGTTTCGGGGCTCGGCCATGCCAGCGTCCATGCCGTTTCACCCCGTCCGCCGGGAAGGCCGATCGACCAGCGCCCGGCTCCGGGCGCGGCCTTTTCGAGAAAGGCCTGCGCCCGCGCCACGCCCTCGGCAGGCGCCACTGGAGGCGCAATTACCGCCAGCGGCCGTTCGGGCTGCATCCAGCGAGTGATCTCATCGTCGAAGTATCCCGTCGAGCCCGTGAGAAACACGAAGAACAGCACCCAGCCTACCAACAGCCCAGTCCAGGTGTGGAGCCAGGCCATCGACTGGCGAAAGCTCTCCCTCACGCGCCGCTCCCGCCGGACTGCCGCATCAGTACGTGATCCGGGCGTTGAACATTACCGAACGCGGCTCGCCATAGCGGTTGTCCGAAGAGAGGGTGCCGATGCGCTGGTAATATGTCTTGTCGAGGAGGTTGTTGGCGTTGACCGACAGTTTGACGTGCTCGTCGAGATCGAAGGCGATCCGGGCGCTCAACAGGGCATAGGCCTTCTGTTCGATCGTGTAGATGCCGGATACCCGATAGATGCGGCTCTGGGCGTTGACCTCGCCTCCGACCGTCAGGCGATCCAGCTTGCCGGGAAGTTTGTACGTCGCCCACGCGCGCAGTAAGTGCTTTGGCGTGGTGGTGTTGAACGCCAGACCTTCGTTGGCACTGGCTTCGCCGGTGGCGGTGCGGTCTCTCAGGTACTTGGTGTTAACGAATGTGTACCCCGCCATCACCTGCAGGCCGGCGAGCACCTCGCCCGAAACTTCGGCTTCGAAGCCCTGGCCACGCACTTTGCCGTCGGCGATATAGCAGGCATCCCCGGTTGGCGAACCCGCGCAAGGCGATGGGTTGTCGGGATCTTCCTGCGAACGGTTGCTTTCGACCACGCGGAATAGCGCGAACGAGGTGTTCAGCTTGCCGTCGTAGAACTCACCCTTGACGCCGACTTCGTAGTTGGCACCGACCGCGGGCTCAAGTGTGTCGCCATTGGCCGTATAGAGCGTATTCTGAACGCGAAATATGTCGGCGTAGCTGGCGTAGACCGACCAGTTGCGGCTTATGTCGAAGATCACGCCGCCATAGGGCGTGAAGACATTGCTCTCCTTCGTCCGTTCGAACGACGATGTCAGGTTCGCCCGCGAAGTCGTTTTGTAGGTGCTCAGCCTGCCACCGACGATGACCTTTAGCGGATCGGCGATATTGAGGCGCGCAACGCCGTAGATGCCGGTCTCTTCGGTCTTGCTGTAACGGCCGGTCAGCGTGGCCGCGCCGTACACAGGCTCCGGTGTGGCCCAAAAATCGGCGTCGAAGATCGACTGGACGACAGGCGTCGTGGTGCCGATTGCCGTCCAGGGGTCTTTCGTGGTTTCGCTGGCATAGGAAGCGCCGAGCATGACTTCGTGCGCGCGGCCCATAAGATTGACTTCGCCGCTGATCTGGCCATCGAAACCTAGCCGGTCGCGCGGGTTGAATATCTTGGAGATCGATGAGGTCAGCCTGGGGCCTATCCCGGTCACAGGATCAATCGCGGCGTTGATGTTGGGTGAGACGTAGGTCTGCTCCCAATGCTGACGGTTGCCGGTGAATTTTGCCTTCCACGTGCCGCCTAACTGCTGCTCGATGCTGCCGAAAACGTTGGTGGCCTTCACGTCGAAGAAGTTCCAGCCCGGTGCCAGTCCGCGTGACGATCGGGGCAGGCCCGGATCGGTGCCGTCCGAATAGAGCGGCAGGCCCGAATTGAAGAAGGCGTCGGTCCGGTTGTCCTCGTAGCTGCCGCCGAAGGTCAGCAGTGTGGTGGACGTCACGTCGATTTCCGCGACGCCGTAGAACAGCGGCTTCTTTGCGTGCTGCAACTTCACGAAGTATTTGCGGTCCTCGTAGGCGGCGACGCCGCGCACGCGCAGCCAGTCGGTCACAGGGACACTGATGTCGGCCTCGGCGCGGTACTGGTTCCACGACCCGGCATGAAGGACGAGGCCATAGCGGGCCTCTTCGAGCGGACGCTTGCGCACGAGGTTCACCACGCCGCCGGGGTTGCCGGTGCCGGTGACAAGGCCTGCGGCGCCGCGCACGATCTCGATCCGGTCGAACATCGCGGCATTGGGAGTGTAGCCGCCGGTAGTGCCGCCGGCGCCCGGAACCCCGTCGATCTGCGTCGATCCGACCGAAAAGCCGCGCGCATTGAACGTGTTGGATCCAAGGTTCGCCGTCGTCGCCGACATGCCGGTGGCAGCTTCCACGGCATCGTCGATGGTCATGAAGTTGCGATCTTCGATCTGCTGGCGGGTGATGACAGTCACCGACTGCGGTGTCTCTCGCAAAGTGAGCGGCAGTTTAGAGGACGTCACTGCACCGCGTGCGGTGTAGGATCTGGTCGCCTCGGAGGCGAGCATGTCGGATGCAGAACTGGCGGCTAGACCAGTGCCGACAGCGTTGCCGGATCCCTCGACGCGGACAGGTCCAAGCTGGACCGCGTCGCCTGTGGCCTGGGGTGCGGGCTCGATCTGGACGCGGCTGCTGCCGATGAAGCGGAAGGTGAGGCCGGTTCCGGCCAGCAATCGGGACAGCGCCTCTGCGGGGGCGAAATCTCCGCGCACGGCGGAACTCTGCTTGCCCGCGACTTTGCCGAGATCATAGAAGATCTGCAGACCCGCCCGGTCGGTCAGGGTCAGAAGGGCCTTGTTGAGATCCTGCGCGGGAATGTCAAAGGCGACTGCTGTCTGACGTCCGGCCGCCGGCGTCTGCGCGGCCACCGAGGCAGGCAGCGATACGCCGGTTGCGAGCAGCGCCAGCAGACCCGCCTCGGCAGTCAGGCGCTGTATACGCGTGCTGCTGGTACGCGGATGAAAAGTAACCCCCATTGAAATTCCCCTTTGTGAAACATCCGGCGCGAATGACATGCATTAGCGCCGCTCAGGGGTAATGACGGGGGAGGGCGGCCAACCCGGTAAAAATTTTTCGAAATAGTTTTGACGAATTAGTAGAGGATGGTGGCCAGAGGGCCGATCCTGACCGTCCGCAAGCCCAGTTCGCCTGCAATCGTGGCAATTGCGCCATCGATGTCACGGGTGTCGAAAACGCCACTGACCTTGCGCTGTGCCATTGCCGTATGGGCAAGCACGATGCGACCACGCCGATAGCGGTTGAACTGCGCAATGGCGATTTCAAGCGGGACTGCATCGACGATCAGACGGCCGCGCTGCCATCCGGTCGCCAAAGCAAGATCGGTAGCGATCGGATCGCTGACTTCGTTCGCGTCATAGCGGACCCGTTGCCCTGGCGTGGCAACGGTCGCAGAATGCAGCGCTGTATGGTTTTCGATCGATACTCGCACCTTGTGTTCCTCGACGGTCACATCGACCGCGCCAGGCAGACGATCGACCACGAAACGCGTGCCGAGAGCGCGGGCCTCCCCATTGGCGGCGGTGACGACGAAGGGAAGGTTGTTCGCCCGTGCCTTTGGTACCGCGGTGAAGGCGGCGACACCGCGAAGCAGTTCCACCCGGCGTTCCCGTCCGTCGAAATGGGTCGCAATCGCCGTATCCGGACCAAGCTTGACGGTCGATCCATCCTCCAGCGTGACCATGCGGATTTCCCCGATCCCGGTGCGGTAGTCCGAGCGCATCGCCGTCAGCGGATCGCCGAACCAGAACGTGCCGCCGCAGATCGTGAGGACTGCGCATGCTGTGATCGCGGCCGGCCTGAAGACGAATGGGGAAGGCCTGGTGAACCGGCGCGTGTTTGAAAGTGAGGCCGTCGGGAGATCGTCACGCAGGCGTCCGGGATTGTGGGCGAGTACATCAAGTCCGGTCCAGGTGCGTTCGGCATGCCTGAAGGCTGCGGCATGCCGCGTATCTGCCGCCAGCCATGCATCGAGATCATCCTGCTCGCCCGCCTCGAATGTGCCTGCACCCTTGCGGATTACCCACTCGATCGCGGTATCGTCGATCTGTGCTTGCGCGTCGGCATGTGTTGGTCTGTCCCGCATGGTCACGACTCCCCGCAGCGCGAGCACATGGTGCGCCCGACTGATAGGACGGTTGAAGTGGAAGCAGGGAGTAAAATGAGTTGCACGGCCACGCCTATTGCAGCTTCATGCGCTGGATGACATGGGCAAGAGCCATGCGCAGGTGCTTCTGCACGGAGCTTTCCGAAATGCCAATACGCCGGGCGGTTTCAGGATAGCTTAGGCCGTCGATCTTGATCAACACGAAGACATGACGGGTGCGCTCCGGTAATTCTCCGACGATATGCTGTAGCCGCTCGAGCATGTGACGAGCTGCCACTGCGTCATCGATCGCCGGTACATCCTCGGCAACGGTTTCGAGAACACTGTCCTCAGACTGCGTGATAAACCGTTTTTCCGGTCTCCGAACATGGTCGACCGCCAGATTGTGCGCAGTCCGGTAGAGGTACGAACGGGGGTTCGATACATTCTCGAGCCGACCATGTTCCGCAAGGCGTAGAAACGTGTCCTGCGTCAGATCGGCGGCCAATGCCGAGTCACGCAGTTTGCGCATGAGATAGTCCTGGATGGAGCGGCGGTGCGTCAGATACAAGCGTTTAAGCGCGTTCTGTGCCACCTCATACAATCCACATTAAGCAATTCGATGCGGCCGCTTATTCGATTTGCGACCCATTCTCAACAGGTGATGGCAGAAACATCTGATTTTCCTGAGTCGAACGACCGGGAATGAGGCGCTCGCGGCGAACAATTCCCGCTTGCAGGTTACGTGACATTTGCTATCGCAAAAAAATTGGATCCAATATGCGAGTTTGGTGGATGCCACAAATTGTCCAGCGTATAAGTTCAGGTTCGCGGTTTGAGGAGATGGCCGCCTATTCCCGGGCAGTGACCGATGATAGGTATATTTACGTGTCCGGCACCGTTGGCCTCGACCCCGTCAGCAAGATCATGCCCGAGGATGTGGAAGCGCAGACGCGCAATATTTTCGCGATCGTCGAGGATGTGCTGGCACGGGAGCAGGCGACGCTAGTGGATGTCGTGCGCAGCAGGGTGTTCATCACCGACATCGCGCATCTGGAGGGAGTCGTCAGCGTACTGGGGGAGAAGTTCCGCGATTGCCCGCCGACCAATACGACACTGATTTGCGGGATTCCGGCACCGGGCGCGAAAGTCGAGATCGAGGTGACCGCTCTGCGCCCTGACGTCTGAACGGGTGCTTCAGTCGCCGGCGAAGGGGAGACTTTTTCTGACGTCGGCGGCATTCCAGCCGATATGTTCACGCAGGGCATCCAACGCGCCATCGATGTCCCGCGCTTCGACAAGGTCGAGGATGCGCGCGTGCTGCTCGTCGCTTTCTTCCTTCGTCGTGGTGGAATTGAAGCTCTGCATCTTGAGATAACGGTCGGCGCGGGTCAGCAGATTGTCGAGAGTCTGCAGGGCGAGGGGCTTGCGAGCGACTTCGAACAGGCTGCGATGGAAGTCGACGTTCATTCCCGCCCAGTCGGAAATCTCCGTCGTGCCGCGCGATCGCTCGACGATGTCGCGCAAGTGCGCGATCTGCTCGGGGGTGATGTTCATGATCGAATGCCGCAGCAGATACGGCTCCAGCATCGAGCGCAGTTCGTAAATCTCCTCGATCTCCTCGATCGAGAGCTTGGGGACGAGCGCCCCACGATACTTCACGCGGATGACCAGCCCTTCCGATTCGAGCTGGGCAAGCGCTTCACGCACGGGGATGCGGCTGACGCCCAGTTCCTGCGCGATCACTTCCTGCCGGATGAACTGGTCGTCATGGTAACGGCCGCTCAGGATGCGGCGGCGCAGAACCCGCGCAACTTCGTTGGACGTGGTGCTGCGCTCGATCTTGTCGGACGTGTCGATTTCGCCGAGGGCCTGTGACTTCATCGGTCGGTAACCTGTGGGGCTCGCATTAGCCCTCTCTTTCAATAATGCCGCGTCCGGTCAATCGGCAAGATGGAAGCCGGGCCGGCATTCGGGCCGCCCGGCTCGCGCATCCGGGTCAGAAGCTGAAGGAAGCGCTGACACCGTAAGTGATCGGATCGCCGTAGATGAAGCGCGCCGGCAAGGACGCGGACCCCGGACCCAGGATCTGCGTGCGATAGACCTTGTCGGTCAGGTTGCGGATCCATCCTGCCAGTTCCAGCCCGTTCTCGAACTTGAGGCCGGCGCGGAAGTTGGCAAGCAGCAGCGCCGGTTCCTCGGTGGCAAGGGTGTTGGGCAGGGCGGTCTTGGTCCGGCTGTTCCAGCTGCCGTCGAGCTGGAAGTAGGGGCGGACCGGGCCGATATCGCCGACGGGCTCCACGCGCAGGACGCTGGTGACCGTCCAGGTCGGCGCATTCGGCGTGCGCTGGCCTTCGTAGCGACCGTTCTTGATCTCCGAATCCATCCAGTTGACGCCACTGCGCCAGGTGATGTCGGGGACCGGGTTGAAGACGATCTCGGCTTCCACGCCCTTGATCTCCGCATCGCCCGCGGTCGCCAGCACGGTGACGGGCACGCCGCCGCGATTGACCTGCGTGGTCGCCTGGAAATCCTTCCAGTCGTAGAAGTATCCGGCGCCGTTCACGCGCAGCACGTTCGGGATGACGCTGGCCTTGAAGCCGACTTCGTAGGCCGTGATCTCTTCCGGTGCGAAGGGCTGTGCCTCGTTCAGGGAGAAGGTGATGGTGGCCGGGAAACCGCCACCCTTGAATGCCCGGCTGACGTTGCCGTAGAGCATGACTGCGGAGCTTACCTGATAATCCAGGCCAACCTTGCCGCTGACCTTCTTGGCCGAGATGCTGTTGGAGTAATCGCGGATCGGCACCGGATAGGAACCGCTGCCGGTCACCGTGCCGTCGTACCAGTAGTCCTTCTTCTCGTCGGTATAACGCAGCCCGACGGTGCCTTTGAGGCCTTCGAGGATCTCGTAGCTGGCCTGACCGAAAACGGCCCACGCCGTGGTCTTCTGGCTGTAGCGACTGTCGAACAGCGCCGAGTAGGAATACTGGTCCTTCTGGTTGAAGATCGCCTGGTCGTGATTGGTGTCACGCGTGAAATAGCCGCCGACGATCCAGCTCAGCGGTCCCCAGCTCTCGTCCGAAGCGAGGCGCAGTTCCTGGCTGAACACGCTCAGCTTCTGGTGGCGCAGCACGTCGCTGAGGATCGCCGGGGAGCCGTCGTCACCACCGATGGTGCGCTTGAGCTTGCGATAGCCGGTCACGGAGCTGAGGCCGACGCGGCCCATGTCATAGTTCAGCAGCAGCGTCGCACCGCCGGTCTTGGCGTCGTTGTCGTTACCGAAGATGAAGCTGCCGTAAGCGAGGCGCGGGTCGTTGCTGGGGTCCGAGAAGATCTCGACGCCGTCGATCGCCGGTCCGCCGACGCCGTCACGCGGGATCGAGTAGGAGCCGCAGGTCGTATCGTCGCGTACACCGGTGGACGGGTAGGAACATGCCGTGCGGCTGCCGTCGTTCTTGAGGTTGCCGGCGTGCTTGTAGGCCAGCGTCTCGGAATTGTTGCGTGCATAGTCCACGATCAGCGTCGCGTCGAAGCCCGGCGTGGGCTCCCATACCAGCGTGCCGCGCACCGCCTTGCGATCGATGTCCCCGTTGCGGGAGTCGACGTCGCCGTGCTCGTCGCCGAGGATCAGCGTCTGCCAGCCGTTGCGGGTGTAGCTGCTGAGGGCGACGCGCGCTGCCAGAGTGTCCGTGAGCCCGCCGCTGACACCCGCTTCGACTTCCAGCATGTTGTAGTTGCCGTAGTCGACGCGCATGTTCGCCTCGAACTGCTGCTTGGGGCGGCGGGTGATGAAGTTGATCGCACCGCCGGTCGTGTTGCGGCCATAGAGCGTTCCCTGCGGGCCCTTGAGCACTTCGACGCGGTCCATGTCGAAGATCTGGAAGCCGAGGAAAGCGTGGCTGGGCAGCGCGATTTCGTTGAGATAGGCGGTGACGGCGGGGTTCTGGTTGGTCTCGCCGTTGTTCATGCCAACGCCGCGCACGGTAAGCAGCGGGTCAGCGGAAACGCCGGTGGAGCGCAGCGTGAGGCCGGGTGTCAGCTTGGTCAGGTCTTCGGCCTGGGTGACTCGCAGATCCTTGAGTGCTTCGCCGCTGAAAGCGCTGATCGAGGCAGGCACGGTCTGAAGCGTCTGGCCGCGTCGTTCTGCGGTGACGATGATATCGCTGCCGGGTTCCTCCTGTGCCTGGGCAATGCCGGGCGAGGAAAGCAGCGCGATGGCGATCGCGGTGCCCGAGAGCAGTTTGCCGGATACGGGCTGGAAGCTGTTCGTCTTCAGTTTGTGAAACATACGATGACCCCTTTTCATTCCCTGTGCATGCCCGGCCGTCTCCTGACGGTCCGATTGCGTGGTCAATCCGCCTGCGAGTGACGTTGCGGTGTGCCGGTCCCGATCAGGGCGCCGTTGCCGCGCGGACCATGTCCTGGCCTGACGCGCGGCGTCGCTTGAGGAAGGCCACGAACGTCACGCACGCCGCCATCCCTACGAAAGTGTTGATGATCATCGGCAGCGACATGTCGTTGCGGCCGAGCAGGGTGACGGCCACATAGACTGCCGTGGCCTCCTGCCGGATGAGATGCTCGATCGCGACCGAAACGCCGTCGGCGCGCGGCAGCCGGGCGAGTTTCGACACGGTCATCGCGATCAGGAAGTTGGCGAGGTTCATGCCCACCACCATCGCCAGAACGACACCGAACGACGCCCGCAGGGTGTCGATCTCGTCGATTACCACGAGGCCGAAGATCACCGTCAGCAGGATCGTCGCGGCGGTCTTGATGCGGCCGCCTGCGTTCAGCGCGAATGCCGGCAGGAAGCGGCGCACGAGCATGCCCACCGCGATCGGCAGGACGGTGATCGTCAGGATGTGGCTGAGCGAGGATGCCAGCGGCACCGACACCGCCGATCCCTTGCCCATCACCGCCTCGAGCGCGAACGATGCGACGAAGGGCAGGGCGAAGATGTAGACGACGCTGACGAACAGGCTGATCGATACCGAAAGCGCCAGGTTGCCTTTGGCAAGGTCGGTCAGCAGGTTGGACAGCATGCCGCCGGGGCAGGTCGCCAGCAGAATGAAGCCCATGACCAGCGCGGGCGTGGGGGCGAAGGCGACCGCTATCGCACTCCCGACCGTCGGAACCAGGAACAGCATGCTGGCCGATCCCACCACGAAGCCCCGGCTGTTCGCCACGATCTTGCGAAAGTCATCGGGGATCAGAGACAGGCCCATGGTGAACATGATCGTCCACAGCGAGGCGGGAAGCAGGATGCTCCCCACTACCGGCATGATCGTGGCCATCAGGTTGTCCATGGTCATTCCTTTTCCTGTGCGGTCTTGCGCGGACCGGCCACGAATTGCTGCAGACGCTTGCCCAGCAGCGCCGCCGTCATGATGAGCTTCGGGGCATGCCTGGCCAGCAGGAAGCCCGAGATACGGCTCGGCTTTTCGAGCGGCAATGGCGGCGGTGTTGCGCCGGGCGCATGAAGCCAGCGCGCCAGTTCGCGGCCAAGGATGGTATTCATCGCCAATCCCCGCCCATTGCACGCCTGCACGGCGATAAGCCCATCCTCCACGCGCACCAGTCGCGGCAGGAGCGAACTGTTGACCGCAGCGGTGCCGCGCCAGATATGTGTGAGCGGCAGCGGTTTCCAGCCGGGTATGGCGGCCGAGAGCCGGGCGTTGATCGCGCGGGTGACGGTTGCATCATCGACCTCGCTGCCGGCCGGGTAGGCCGTGACCAGACCACCGCCGGCGTGGTGGCGGATCGAGAAGACATCGGCTTCCACATCGGTAAGCGACTGGCCTCCGGGCAGGATGCGGCTGCGCAGCGCGGGGTCGAGCGGGGCTGTGGCAACCTCGCACACTTCGAGGGGAAGCGTGGTTCCGCGCAGCGCCGGATGGAGATCGCCGTTCACGGCATTGGCGCACAGGATCACCGTTCTGGCGCGGATCGACCCGGTTGCCGTCTCGATCATCCAGCAGTCGTTGTGGCGCGAAAGTCTCAGTGCCGCGCTGGCGGTATGAAGCTGCACGCCCGCAGCGATCGCGGCATGAGCGAGCGCTCGCCCATAGAGCAGCGGATTGACGGTTCCGCCGCTGCGATCAAGCAGGGCCCCGGCGTACCCGTAAGTGCCGGTCACTTCCTGGGTTTCCGCCGCGCAAAGCATGTCCATGTCGGAGCGATAGGGGCGCCACCCCTCGGCAGCGGCGCGTAGCCTGGAGACGCCGCTGCGACCCATGGCCGGGGCAATGAAGCCGTCCTGCCGCGCTTCGCAATCCAGTGGCAACTCGCGGGCGAGTTCGAACAGGTAGTCCCCGCTTTGCGCGAGCATCGCGAGAAGCCGGTCTCCCGCCTCGGCGCCCAGCTTGGAGCGGACACTGGCGGGGCTGTTGCGCACGAGTTGCGGTGCAACGATCCCGGCACTGGTGCCGGTGGCTGCCGATGCGACGGTCGCTGCCTCCAGAAGCAGCGGCACGTGGCCCAGGCGGGCTAGATTGAGTGCCGTCACCAGCCCGGCGACACCGCCGCCGATAACGGCGACTTCCGCATCGGCGGTGCCCGAAAAGCGCTCGCCCGGCTCTGGCGCGTCGAGATCGACGCTTTCGTGCCAATATGCGTGATGTATTGCGCTGGACGACAAGTTCTATCCGTTTCCCGATGTCTGCAGGCAAGAGGGTGCGCCGCCGAAACCGGTGTGCGAGGCCCTGCGCTGTGTCGAAGTGAATCACCCCTGATGCTCGACGTATGGCGCTGGCGAACGGCCCTGTCAACAAATCGGATCCAATATCTCATTTTATGTTGAAATTGGATCCGATCCATGGTGGAGAGCAGGTGGGGCGCCGGGAGCGTCGCGTTTCGATTCACAATCAGGACAGAACGATGAAGTGGCCGGCAGACCGAATTTCGAACACCTCCCCGAAGACCTTCGGCATGTACGAGAAGGCGCTGGCGCTGGAGGCGCAGGGAATCGATCTGATCCATATGGAATTCGGCAAGCCGATCCACGACACGCCGCAGCACATCAAGCAGGCCACGATCGAGGCCCTGCTGGATGGCAAGGTCCACTACAGCGACGTGAGGGGAGAAGCGCAGTTCCGCGAAGTGCTCGCGGCCAAGCTGCGCGATTTCAATGGCATGGACTTTGCCACGCCCGATCATGTGCTGGTCGCCAACGGATTGACGCAGGCCTCGTACCTCGCATTCATGGCAGCGATCGACGAAGGTGACGAGGTCATCCTGATCGACCCCTACTATCCGCAGCACATCAACAAGATCGAACTTGCCGGCGGCAAGGTGGTCTTCGCCAAACTCGATGCCGCAGACAATTTCCGCCTGCGCGGCGACTGGATCGAGGCTGCCGTCACCGAGCGCACCCGCATGATCGTGATGGTCAATCCGTCCAACCCCACGGGCCGTGTCTTTACCCGCGAGGAATTGCAGGAACTGGCCGACGTCGCCATTAGGCATGACCTGCTGGTCGTCACCGACGAGGTCTACGAGTACATCACATTCGACGGAGCGCAGCACATCAGCATCGCCGCGCTGCCGGGGATGGCGGAGCGCACGATTTCCCTGTTCGCCTTCACCAAAGCCTACGCGATGGACGGGTGGCGGCTGGGATATGTCGTTGCCGATCCGGCGATGATCCCGGCGATGCTGAAGATCGCGATGAATGCGGTGACGCATGTCAACACCTTCATCCAGTACGGCGGCATCGCGGCGGTGACGGCCGATCATGCGCATGTCCGGGGCATGGTCGATGCCGATTGTGTGGTGCGCGACATGATCGTCCAGCGCCTAAACCAGATGCCGGGCGTGACCTGTGAGGCACCCGAAGGGACCATCTATGCTTTCCCGAACATCGCCGGGACCGGGCTGAAATCCACTGAAGCCGCGCTGAGATTGCTTGAAGAGGCGCATGTCGTGGTCGAGGACGGCGCATTTTACGGAGAGACGGGCCGCGATCATCTGCGCGTCTGTTTCGGCTCGGAAAGCCCCGAGCGCATGGCCGAGGCGATGGACCGCATGGCGGCATTCTTCAACAGCCTCTAGGGCCGGCGCCACTTATCAGGTCGGGTCGAGAAACAGGAGACAGTATGGATCGTCGTAACTTCGGCAAATCGTTCATGGCCGCGCTGGCGGGCGCAGTCGTTGCCGGGCGTGGCGATCCGGTGATCGCGCAAGTGGCGCAGCCGCGCAGCTTCGGGCCGCCGGGACCACCGTTCGCGAGCAATCGTCCGGTGGCCTTCGTCGGGGGAACGCTGATCGATGCAACGGGAGCGCCGCCCAAGCCCGCACACACCGTCGTCACCGAGGGAAAGCGTATTTCCCGCGTCGGCCCCGCGGCCTCGGTGGCGATCCCCGAAGGCGCGGAAGTCATCGATGCCACCGGGCTCACGATCATGCCCGGCCTCATCAACTCCAACCAGCATATTCAGCTCAATCCGCTCTACCCCGCGCCTGCCGCCGACCTGCCGCTCGACCAGATCAAGGCACGGTGGGAGGGTAACTTCGCAAAGATGCCGCAGAACGCCTTCGTCTACCTGATGCAGGGCGTCACCACGATCCGCCAGACCAGCGGGCCATGGAAACGGCTGCTCCCGATCAAGCAGCAGATCGACCGGGGAGAACTGCCGGGGCCACGTGTGATGCTGGGCGGAGCGCTGTTCATGAGCGGACAGCACTTCGACGCCTATGTACAGGAGAACCAGACCCCGGCCGAGACAATACCCTGGCTGCGCGACGAGTTCGCCTACAATGTCATCACCGACGTCGAGCGCGATACGGCGGCGTTCGAATCCAGCGACTTCGCGTTCTGGAAGCTCTACATGTCGGATGCCATCTATGATGGTCGCAACGACTTCAGCGACAAGCAGATCCGCTGGATGATCGATCGTGCCCACAAGCTGGGCAAGACCGTCGACGTCCACACCGGTCCGCACAACGCTGGCATGCGGCGCATGCTGAAGTTCGACGTCGATACGCTCGAACATCCGTTCTATCCCAACGAGATCATGGCCGACGACGTGATCGAGGGTTACGTGAAGAAGGGCGTATTCGTCGCCTCTTTGCTGACGGTCATGGTCGCGAATGCCGAGCGGACCACCGATCCGCACCGGCTGGACGAGGCGCTGTACTTCATGTCGATGCGGCCCGACGAATATCGTCTGCTGCTGCAGTACCGCGACAAGATGCTGTTCAACCGCAGCCACCCCGCACAGGGCGGGTTGCCGATCTACCAGGGCAACGTCAAGCCGGGGGAAGTAGGCGACAGCTTCGGCCTGTCTGGCCCCTCCTATGAAAAGCTGCTCCAGCGTCGCGAAACCTCGCGCGAGAACATGCGGCGGTTCGTCAAGGCGGGAGCCAAGCTTTTCCTTGGCATGGATACGCCCACGTTCCTCAACTTCAATCAGGAGGATCCGACCGTCGGCGAATTCCAGGCCATGATCGACATGGGGCTGTCGCCGATGGACGCCGTCCTCGCCGCCACGCGCAATGGTGCAGAGGCGCTGGGCATGCTCGACAGGTTGGGGACGATCGAGCCGGGCAAGCTTGCCGACGCCATCGCGCTCGACGGTGATCCGCTCAAGAATGCGGCCGCGCTCAAGCGCGTCGCCTACGTCGTGAAGGACGGGGTGCGCTTCAAGTGATCTGAAGACAGGGCCGGCGAGGGGCCGGACAACAGGGGAAAATGGCCATGAAGTCCATCTTTGTACGGCATCTGAGCACTCTCATGCTGGCAGGCTGCGCCTTTGGCGCGTCGTCGGTGCTGGCGCATTCGGACGAGGAGGCCGCGGTCGCAACCACCGTGGCCCAACCTCCCGCAGCATGGTTCGGGCCCCAGCGGCCGCCCTACAAGGTGGAGACCCCCATCGCGCTGGTCGGTGGAACGGTGATCGACGCGACCGGCGCCGCGGCCCGGCCGGGACATACGGTGCTGATCGAAGGTGGGCGGATCAAGGCGATCGGCCCGGACGGCAGCGTGACTATCCCGGCCAATGCGCGCCGCTTCGACGCGAGCGGGATGACGGTGATGCCCGGCCTCATCAATTCCAACCAGCACGTTCAGCTCAACCCGCTCTATCCCGCGCCGGCAGCCGATCTGCCGATGGATGAGCTTCATGCGCGCTGGCAGAACAACTTCTCCAACATGGAGAAGAAGGCATTCATCTACCTGATGCAGGGCGTCACGACCATGCGGCAGACGAGCGGGCCTTACCGCGAGCTGCTGCCGATCAAACGTCGCATCGACAGTGGCGAAGTTGCGGGTCCACGCATCGAACTGGGCGGCGCCCTCATCATGAGCCCGCAGCATTTCAAGTCCTATACCGAGAAGAACCGTACGCCCGCCGATGCGATGAACTGGCTGCGCAATGACTTCGCCTATTTCGTGGTCGACGATATCGAGAAGGATCTTGAGCCGCTGAAAGGCCCCGAATTCTCCTACTGGAAGCTCTATCTGACGGACGAGATTTCAGGCGGCAGCGCGGATGGTTCGCTCGATTTCACCGATGCTCAGCTGCGCCGTATCATCGAGATGGGGCATAAGCTGGGCAAGAAGATCGACGTCCATGCCAATGCCACGCCCGAAGGCTTCAAGCGCCTGCTCAAGTTCGACATCGACACGCTGGAGCACCCCTTCGAAGGCGGGTTCCTGCTTGATGAAAAGACCATCGCGGGCTTCGCGAAGAAAGGTGTCATCGCCGCCACCCTGCTGCGCGTGCGCGTGGCCGGTGCCGAGCATGCCAACGATCCGAACCGCTTCAATACGACGGATTACATCATGTCGTCCACGCCGGACGACTATCGCACCCTGATGACCTATCGCGACCGGATGCTCTACAACAAGCGCAATCCCGATCATCGCGGGCTGGCCATCTATGAGAAGCGGGCATCGCAGAGCGCGATGTTCGGCCAGTCCGGCCCTTCGCTCAACGACCAGCTCAAGGCACGGGAAACTTCGCGAGAAAACATGCGGCGCTTCATCCGGGCGGGCGTCAAGTTCTCGATGGGGACCGACAGCACCTCGTTCCTCAACTTCCAGCAGGACGATCCCAATGCGCTGGAAATGGAATACATGGTGGAGATGGGCATGACGCCGATGGACGCGATTCTGGCATCCACCCGTAATGGTGCGCAGGCGCTGGGCAAGCAGCAGGAACTCGGGACGCTGGAGACCGGCAAGGTCGCCGACGTGATCGTGGTCGCAGGCAACCCGCTCGACGATATCCGTGCGATGCGCAACGTGGCGGTCGTCATCAAGGATGGGATACGGTACAAGTGAGATTGTACGGGATTTCGCTTGCCGTCTCGGCGGCGGCGTTGCTGGTGGCGGTATCGGCGGCGGGCCAGCAGGCCGTTTTCGACTTGTCCGACGACTTGCGCCGGGTGCCGGTGCCGGCGGTCGATCGCGCGGCACTGCCCGCGCTGGTCATTACCGGGGCCACCATGCTCGACGGAAAGGGCGCGCGGGTTCCCGATGCGGTCGTCGTCATTCGTGGGGATCGTATCGTTGCGGCGGGGCGTGCGGGGAGTGTTGCGATGCCCCCCGATGTGGCACGCACGGTCGATGCGCGCGGGCTGTTCCTGATGCCGGGTCTGATCGACCTGCATGTCCATTTGACCTCGCAGCGCGGCGCCGATTTCGGTCGCTATCCCGACAGCGATGCTGCGGCGGCAATTCGCGCCACGGTGCTGGCGGGGTCGTTGGTGAGGGCGGGGATCACCACCATCCGCGACCCCGCTACGACCGGCGACGTGGCTTTGCGCGTCAAGGAGGCGGTGGCGCGCGGCTTGATCGAGGGGCCGCGCGTCTTCTGGTCGGGCGCGATGATCGCCACCACCGGCGGGCATGGCGACGAGGCTACCAGCACGGCCACTGGCAAGTGGAAGCCGGAGGTTCCGAATAACCGCACATATGTCGCGAACGGCGCCGAAGGCTGGAGCGAGGCGGTACGCGTGCAGATCCGCCGACAGGTCGACTGGATCAAGGTCAGCGCGCCCTTTACCCGCGAAGAAATCGGGGCTGCGGTCGATGAGGCTCACGAGCACGGCCTGCGCGTGGCGATCGACAGCTTCGGCAAGTACACCGACTGGGCGATCGAAGCAGGCGTCGACAGCGTCGAGCATACGCTGGACATGCCGAAGGATGAAGTTTCGCTGCTGGCCAGGCATGGTACCGGCTTCAACCCGACGCTCGGTGCATTCCGCAATCTGCTCGTGCGAGGGTATCCGTCGGCGGGCATCCGGCCCGGAGCGTTCTTCTACACGTTCTCGCGCCGCTACGGCATCGATTTCGCGCAAAATCTGGGCAACGTTCATGCCGCCT
The DNA here is from genome assembly GCA_047605225.1 of Novosphingobium sp. Taxonomy (GTDB): domain Bacteria; phylum Pseudomonadota; class Alphaproteobacteria; order Sphingomonadales; family Sphingomonadaceae; genus Novosphingobium. The sequence continues at coordinate 21,922 of JASGGD010000001.1, read as the reverse complement.
GGAAGGCAGGGGTCCGGATCGGCGTCGGGACCGACATTCCCTTCGATACCGAGGAACTCTATCCCAAGGCCTACTTCGAGGAACTGGACTATCTGCATCAGGCTGGTTTGCCCAACCGCGCGGTGCTGGCCAGCGCAACCAGCGTCGGCGCGGATATTCTGGGCATGGGCGACCGCTTGGGATCGATAGCGCCCGGCATGATTGCCGACATGATCCTGCTGGCAGGCGATCCCGAAGCCGACCTGAAAGCGCTAGGCAAGCCGCAGGCGGTGGTGTCGGGTGGCCGCTTGCTGTTCGGTCCACGCGGTACGAATTGAGGCACCGTCGGTCACTTGTCTCCGCTCATCTTCGAATAGTCCTCGTTCGGGAATGCCTTCAGGCTTTCGAGATAAGCGTCCGCCGTGCTCATGACGGCTTTGGCCACGGGCAGTCCGCCGGAGGTGCTGAGCAGGTCGAACATCTCCTTGGGGTCGCCACGCAGGTTGTAGACCTGGGGTACCTCCAGATCCTCCCCCTTCGAGAGCGCGCCGGCGAAGCGGGGGAAGATGGTCTTGTGCAGCTTGAACTGCTTGTAGCGTATCGCGACCAGCCGATCGAGATAGACCACCAGACGGCCGTCGCGCGGCGAGTTCGCGATTTTGCCGGTAAGGTAACCGGTCTGGTCGATGCCATCGACCGGCCGATCGTGAGGGATGTCGGTTCCGGCCGCATGGGCCAGAGTGGGGTAGAAATCCATGATGTGGATCATGCCGTCCCCGATGCGTCCGGCGGGGATGCGCCCCGGCCAGCGGACCATGGCTGCCGTCCTCAGGCTCCCTTCCCATGCGGAGCCGAGATCGCCCGACCACTGGCCGGGATCGGCGTTCTGGTCCGGATCGGGCGACCGGCGGGTGGCACCATTATCGGACATCCAGATTACGATCGTGTTTTGCTCCAGCCCGGCGTTGCGCAGCGCATCCAGGATAAGGCCGGTGTTGTAGTCCATTTCCATCAGGGCATCGGAATAAGCGCCGCCGCCGGACTTCCCGGCGAAATCCGGATGAGGGACTACCGGGTGGTGAACGTTGATGAACGAGACTTCGAGGAAGAACGGCTTGCCGCCCCTGGCGTGCTCCCTGATGTATTCCACCCCGCGCGAGGCAAGGTCGCGGTCTATCCTGCCGCGCATTTCATACGTCATCTGCGCGACCGGCGTTGCCGCATGGCCGGGGGTGGCAGTCACGATATCCTGCAGGTGTACCTTGACGTCGGCATAGCCCGCTATGGCCGGGTTGACCGGTTCGCTGGATGTCAGGATGCCGTAGAACCGGTCGAACCCCTGTGCCTGAGGCTGGCGCTCGGGAGCCGTGCCCAGATGCCACTTGCCGAACAGCGCGGTGTCGTAGCCGACCTTATGGAGCAGTTCGGGCAACAGGATTTCGCGCGGGTCCAGCCCACCCTTGTTGGTGCCCGCCGAGGTGCCTGATCGCACCGGCATCCGTCCGGTCAGAAATGCTGCGCGTGATTGCGTGCATGCAGGCTCCACCTGGAAATCGCGCAGCCGCACACCTTCTCCGGCGAACGCATCGATCCGTGGTGTCGCCGCCCGCAGTCCACCGTAGCAGCCGAGATCGCCGTAGCCGAGATTGTCGGCGAGAATCACGACGATATTGGGGCGCGCGCCGTCGTGCGGGGTGGGTTTTGCCACGGCCGGTGCGGTGATGGCCATGACCAGTCCCGCACCACACCCTGCCAGCATGCGGCGCAGGCGTGTTGTCCGGGTGCGGGCGAGGCAATGTCCCCCCAGCGCGACGGATTGCTCAACGACATTCTCGGATGGCTCTCGTTGCATTCGGGACAACGCCTCGTGCTCTGCTTTTTCGGCAAAAAAATGCCTGAAAGATTCGATATGGTATTCTGGATCCGATATCCGAATGTTGCTCCAGGCGCAACAACTCTTGGAAAGTCATGTCATTGTCTCATTGCGGATCATCGGGCTTCATGCGGCCATCGCGCTGCAACACGGCAGTCTCGGCTTTCTGACGGCGGAGGACGAACAATGCGTGCCCGACATCTGCTTATCTCCCTTTCTGTCCTTTTCGGCCTTGGGTCGGCATCCGGGACGGCCCCTGCGCAATCTGCACCGCCAGCGCAGGCCGAGCAGTCCGATGCGCTTTCGCGAATGTTTCTGTGGTGGAATGGCGCCATGGCAACGCCGGGCGCACTGACGCGCGAGGCATTCGCCAGGCATTTCACCCCCGATGCGACGCTCACCATCAACGGGGAGCGGGTCATCGGCGATATCGACGGGTGGGTGACGCATTTTCGGCGCATCCAGGGTTCGGGCGCCAAAGTCGAAATCGTCGTGCCGTTCAAGACCGTCTTCACGGCGGCAGACAGGATTTACAGCTACCACGTCATCCGTTCGATGCGCGATGGCAAGGCAGCCTGCATGCTGGCCGCCGGCGATGCGACGCTCCGCGACGGCCTGATTTCCTCGATCACGCTCGTTCGCGTTCCGCTCGACGAGGCGAAGGGCCCCTGGGACAAGGACTGCTGGTCCTCCTGAGGCTCATCACCGGCATTCGATAACGACAAGCGCCGAACCACGGCGTGCCGCTCACCGATCTTCCTGAACATGAGGGTTCTACCATGATTTCCAATACTGCCATGAGCAGGCTCGCCCTGCTGTGTTCGACGATGCCGCTCGCGCTTGTTGCAGTTCCTGCCATTGCGCAGGACGCCACCGGCGAAGCCAACGCCTCCACCGATATCGTCGTGACCGCGCAGCGCCGTAACGAATCCATTCAGGATGTGCCTATCGCGATCACCGCGATCGGTGCGCAGCAACTCAAGGAACAGAATGTCCAGGGCATCGACGATGTGTTCGCGATGGCGCCCAACGTCTCGTTCCAGAGCAACGGTTCGCGTGACCGCAAGGATCTGTCGATCCGCGGCATTTCCAACCAACTCGATCCCTACTCGCCGGTGCGCCAGTCGAGCTACGCGTTCTATATCGACGAGTTCAGCGTTGCGGCAGGCACCAGTAACCCGCAGATCGTCGATCTTGAGCGGATCGAGGTGCTGCGAGGCCCGCAAGGCACTTACTTCGGGCGCAACGCGGTGGGCGGGGCAATCAACGTCATCACCAGGAAGCCGGTGGATCGCTTCGAAGGCGAAGTGAACCTCGGTTATTCCAGTTTCGACACCAGGCATGTCGACGGCGTTCTCAATGTGCCGGTGGTTCCCGGCCTCCTGGCGGTGCGCGCATCGGGCATGTACGAGAAGACCGACGGCTATATCCGCAACGTCAACGCGATCGGTGGCGGCAACGACGGCCGCTATTACTCGGGTCGCATCGAGGCGCGCCTTACCCCGGCAGATGGACTGACCTGGGACTTCACCTATAGCAATTCCAACGAGAAGATCGGCATGCGCAACGGCGTGCCGACCGGCTTCGTTACCCGCACCTGGGCCTCGACATACTACAAGGCATCCGCCGGACTGATCGGCGACGAGGATGGCGTCGGCTTCTTCCCCGAGAACGATAACGAAGTGAACTTCGATCGTCCGCAGGAAGTCGGCACCAAGTTTCACTTCTATTCGACCCGGGCTGCCTGGGATCTGGGGCCGGTGGAACTGACCGGTATTCTCGGTCATCTCGAAGCCACGACCTATAACTACGGCGACGTCGATGGCGGCAGCCTTGACTATTTCTATGAAGATCTGAACCTCAAGCGCAAATCGACCAGCGGCGAACTGCGCATGCAATCGACCGGCTCGCATTTCCTCGACTGGAGCCTGGGTCTGATGATCGGCAAGGATTCCGGGGTCATGCGGCAGTCCACCTTCCACGGTGCGGACAGCCCGATCTGCCCGGCGGCCTACAATGGCGACTGCGAGGGCCTGGAGGCCACCGGCAATGATGCGGATGCATCGAGCCGTTACTTCGCCGCCTTCGCGCAAGGAACTTTCAACTTCACGGATACGCTTTCGCTGATCGCCGGCGTGCGCTATTCATGGGAGAAGACCGCTAATGTCGGTGTCCGCCGATCGAATGGCGTCGTCAACAGCACGAACGATCGTTCCGCTGCGTTCGAGGACGTGTCGCCCCGCTTCACCCTGACGTACAAGCCGCAACCCGGCCTGATGATCTACGCAACTGCGTCACGCGGGTTCAAGGCGGGTGGCACGCAGGCCTCGGGTTCGACCGTGTTGGCCAATTCGTACAAGCCGGAAACACTCTGGAACTACGAATTGGGCGCCAAGTTCGATTTGTTCGACGGTCGGGTGCGCTTCGATATCACCGGCTTCTACATGGACTGGAAGGACGTGCAGCAGAACATCCGTTTCCAGTCGATCGTCAACGGCAGCCTCGTCTCGGTCACCGGGATCGCCAATGCCGCCTCGGCACGCAGCTACGGTGTGGAAGGCAGCTTCAACGCGACGTTGCTGCGTGGCTGGACGCTGGGCGGCCAGGTCGGGTACAACAACGCCAAGTTCCGGGACTATGAAGGTGCGCTCATCGACGGCACCGTGCTCGACCTGTCGGGCGAAAAGCTGACGAATGCTCCCACCTGGACGCTTGGCGCACAGACCCAGTATCGCGCACCGGTGTTCGCAGACTTCGACGGCTTCGTTCGTGCGGAATGGAACTACCGCGCCGCGACGATCTCCAACCCGTACTACTATCTCTACAAGAACGTTGCTGGCGAGCCGTTCCTGGCGCCGTCCTACCACAACGTCAATGCACGCATCGGTATCGACAACGAAAGGATGCGGCTGGAATTCTACGTCGAGAATCTCTTCGACGCGCACTATTATAACAGCGCCTACGAGAAGGCGTTCTACAGTGGGGTTCAGGTGGAACCTTCGTTCCGCAACTTTGGCGTCACCGCCGGATACAAGTTCTGAACGGGAGCGTCCTCATGGCCAGATTTGCATTCAAGCGTCTTCTGCTTTCCCTTTCTGCATGCACGATGCTGCCGTTTGCCCCGGCAGCGGCGCGCACCGCGGATAATCCGGCGAGCGAGGTCTTCTCCAGCACCGTTTACGCGCTGACCAACGCCAACGTGGTCGATGTCGATACGGGCAAGGTTCTGCCGCAGGCCACCGTCGTCGTTTCGGAAGGTCACATCCAGAGCATCGGCACGGCGGCGGCGATACCGCAGGGTGCCAAGGTGCTCGACATGAAGGGCAAGTTCCTCGCGCCGGGCCTGATGAATATGCACGTCCATCTTGGCCTGAAACTGCCCGGTATGCAGGGGGCGTTGCTCGCCAACGAGACGCTTTCGGCGCAGGCGCTGCGGATGGCCGCCAATGCACGCAAGTCGTTGCTGGCCGGCACGACCACGGTGCGTCTGACGGGCGAAGAGAATGGCGTGGACTTCGAACTGCGCCGTGCCATCCAGTCCGGCGAGGCCGACGGTCCGCGCATCAAGACGGCTGGCGGGATCATCTCGATCACCGGCGGGCATGGCTACATCGAGGCTGACGGTGCGGATGCGCTCGTCAATCTGGCGCGCAAACAGATCAAATACGGAGCCGACTTCATCAAGATCGCTACGTCCGGTGGCATTTCGGACAGCCACGGTGCGATCGCAGGCGCCGTGATGACCGACGCCGAGATCAGCAGCCTGATCGATGCGAGTCACCGTCTGGGTGTCAAGGTGACGGCCCACAACGGTTCATCCGGGGCCGCGACACAGGCGCTCAAGTACGGTATCGACGGTTTCGAGCATGGATACTTCCTCACGCCTGACAACCTGAAACAGATGAAGGCGCAAGGAGCCTGGCTGGTGCCCACGATGGTCGTAAGCCAGCCGGGCGCGCTGGAATTCTATCGCAAGATCGGTTCACCCGACTGGTATCTGGAGCGTGTGAAGTCGGTCGGAAAGGAGCATTGGGCCATGCTGCAGACGGCCATCAAGCTGGGCGTGAACATTGCGCTGGGATCGGACCAGTTTCCGTTCGAGCCGAACGACGGCACCGTGGCGACGGTGGCCGAGGCGGAGCTTTATGCCAAGGCGGGGATGACCTCGCTGCAGGCGTTGCAGGCTGCCACTATCCAGCCCGCACGCATGCTGGGTATCGATAGCGATGTCGGGCGGCTCAAGCCGGGCCAGTATGCTGACATCATCGCCCTCGATAGCAACCCGGCGCAGGATATTTCGGCGCTGCGCACGATCAGTTTCGTGATGAAAAGCGGGAAGGTCTATCGCGACGATAATCGGGGTATCGGGTCCGGCAACTGACATCCTGCCCAGAAGTTCAACCCAACTGCCGTCGAAAGCCATTGCGTTATCGCGCAGTTGGGTTTCGGCGGCTTTTTTGTGCCATTTGCCACTTGGAAAACTGGCAAAGTCATCAAGGCGAGTGGACATCAGAAATTGAACATCTGCTCCCGGGACGAGAATTCGGCGGCAGAATGCCGGGGGAAGGGGTGGCGAATGACGGGCTCCGTGGCGTGTATCGATTGGGTTTTGACGCAGGCCTTGCATCTATCGACAATCTGGAATAGCTGGACGTCAGCCAATATCGGCCTGTTTTTGAACGAGAAAAGGAGAAGACCATGCGCGCAGCATTTGACCGCGACGAAAACAACTTCTTATTTCCCTGTCTTCAGGAACAGATTGCATGGGCAATTGCCACAAGGGCGACACTGCTCGCCTGATTGCTTTTCGCGGCTTTCGCGCCGCTGATTTTTCCAGACTCGCCGCCGTCGTCACTCCTCTTTTCGGGGAGGCTCGTCATGCGTGATGACATGTTCAAGGTGATCGTCGAGCGCCCCCGTTGGGGCGCGAGCCACGCCGCTTCTCCCAAATTGAAGAGTATGCCTCACACCGACGCACGCCATATCGGGCTCAAGCGCCATGCCCGCATTGGTGCGCCCTACACCAAGTCGTTGAACGAGAACCTCGCCCCCTTGGTTCGCTACCTGCGGCGCCAGCGCGGGCGCCGATGGGACGCGGTCTTCAGCGAGATCTGCGCCAGGCTCGACACGGGCAGCACGGTCAAGATGCACGTGCGCGAACATATCGAGGACTTCGTGCTGACCCGCATTTCGATCGGGCGTTATGGCGAGTGGATGTTCGAAGGCCAGGTTCTCGGTTGCCGAGGCCAGTGGTTCCGGCGTCGCGAGTTGTTCGTCGATCCGCGTAACGGGATTCTCAAGGACATGGCTGTGCTTGAAGCAATGCTGGCCTCCGGAACGGGCAATGGCCAGGGAGGCGCACAATGACTCCGATCTCCCTGATCGCCAACGATCCCTCGCGGTTCGATCCGCTGTCACTCGACCAACTCCAGGCAACCGCAGATTACGAGGGCATGGCCCGCGTCGTCGGCCTGCCCGATCTCCACGCCGGCAATGGCATCGCCGTGGGCGCGGCCTTCTGGTCGCCGGATCGCATCTGGCCCCATCTGGTAGGCAGCGACATAGGTTGCGGTATGGCCTTGTGGGAGACCACTTCGCCATTGCGCAAATTTCGGCTCGGCAGCGTGGAGCGCCAACTGCAAGGGTTGGATGCTCCCTGGTCGGGCGATGGCGAAGCGGCGCTGAAAGAAGCGGGATTGCCGCCCGATCTGGCTGGCCCGGCACTGGGCACCATTGGCGGGGGCAACCATTTCGTCGAATTTCAGCGGATCGAGACGGTGGAGGACGAAACACGCTTTGCCGCCCTCGGCCTGCGGCACGACAGGGTCTGGATGATGGTGCACAGCGGTTCGCGAGGACTGGGGCAAGCCGTCCTGCAAGCCTATCGACAGCCGAAAATCAGCGATGGAATACCGGCAGACAGTCCGCAGGCCATCGCCTACCTTGCCGAGCATGACACCGCGCTGGGATGGGCGATGGTGAACCGCCGGATCATCGCCCGGCGCTTTTGCGAAAGTCTTGGGATTGGCGGCCGTCCGGTGCTGGACATTTGCCATAATAGCGTGACGCCGCATCAAGGCGGGTGGCTGCACCGCAAGGGGGCGGCGCCTGCTGATCGGGGATTGGTGGCGGTCCCCGGTTCGCGGGGGGATTTCAGTTATCTGGTGGAACCCGTCCTTGCCAATGCCGACAGGGCGCTCCATTCGCTGGCCCATGGCGCAGGTCGCAAGTGGAGCCGCAAGGATGCCCATGCCCGCCTTTCGCGCCGTTTCAACGTCGCGGAAATGCAACGCACTGCCCTTGGCAGCCATGTGATCTGCGAGGACCGCAGGTTGATCTTCGAAGAAGCTCCCGATGCCTACAAGGACATCGGCATGATCATCGCCGATCTGGAGGGAGCCGGCCTAATCCGCGCCATCGCGAAGCTTCGCCCCCTTCTCAACTACAAGACGAGGGCGGCATGAGCGAAGTGATCCTGCACATTTCGGCAGGCAAAGGCCCCAGGGAATGTCACTGGGTAGTGGCGCAACTGGCGTGTGCTTTCGCAAAGGAGGCCAGAGGCATGGGCCTTGAATGCGAAGCGCTCGATGGTTTGGAGGATTTGCCGTCCTCGATCCTCCTCCGCATCGAGGGCGAGGCAGCATCGGCCTTTGCTGCGAAGCGCATAGGTTCCAACCAGTGGATCGGGATCAGTCCCTTTCGCCCCTTCCACAAGCGGCGGAACTGGTTTGTTGGCGTAGCGATTGCGCCCGAACCTGACGCGATCATCGATCTGAAAAATGAGGACATCGATTATCAGGCGATGCGCGCCAGCGGACCAGGCGGCCAGCATGTCAACAAGACGGACAGTGCGATTCGCGCCACGCACCGGCCTACCGGCCTGGTGGCCACCGCTCAGGAGCAACGATCCCAACACGCCAACCGAAGGGTGGCGAGGACGAAACTGGCGATCATGTTGGAAGAACGGCGTGGGCAAGCCAATGACGGCGCAAAAAGGTTGCAATGGCAGGCCCATCAGGATCTCGAACGCGGCAATGCGGTCAGGGTCTATCTCGGCAAAAGATTTGTGCTGAAGGAATGAGGCTAGCCGGAGCCGGACGGCATTTCCGTCCGGCTCAGCACCCCACCCCACCCCACCCCAGCCCACCTTTAAGGTGGGCCGAGTGCTGCCTGGACTCGTATCTGGGGCTCGAAATGAGTGTCCAAGATGGAAGGCTGCTATCGGGCAGGGACGTCGGAATAGCAGAACGTCTGCATCTAGGGATTGGAATTGGCAGTTGAATGGCTTGGAGGGGGCGACAGTGGAAGCGGTTGCTACGCCCCCAAATCGGTCATAAGTTGCGCTAACCTCACCTCAACCGGCTGTTGCGCTAAGCCTGCAGGGTGTTCGTGTCTCTAAATCGCGAGATGTACATCGTCATCGGTGGCAAACGCAGTGACGCCGCATCGAGAGCCTCCGCACACCGCCGGACGATCTCCGCCAGACATCGATTATCTGGCATCTATCTCGGCCCCGCCATACGCTGCGCCGCTGCGATCCAGCAAAGCAACGTCAGTTCGCCCTGGCCGACATAGGCACTGTCGGGCGCCATGACTTCGAGGCCGGCACGTGCAGCGACCTGGCGTAGTCGATGGAAGCGTGCGTCGAGATCGCCGGTCCTTTGCGCGCGGCCATCGCCGCGTAGATAGGCGAGCACGATACGCTCGGCGCGGGTCCTGCGGCGGACAGGAAGTGTCGAAACGATCATGCCCCGCTTCCCTCACTTCATGAAGAATTCGACTGGAACGACCAATTCGATGCTATCGCCCTTCATCTCCGCAGGCGGCTTTGGCAACGGCTGAGCCCGCTTGGGGAGTGACACGGCCTCGTCGTCCAGCGGGCGGAAGCCGGAGGATCGCTCGATACGTGACGACAGCACCTTGCCTTCGCGGTCCATCACGAAGCGGATGTAGGGCACGCCCTGCTGACGGCGCATCGCGGCATCGCGCGGATAACGCTTCACTTTGTTGAGCGCGCCCAGAACCAGCCCCTCCCAGGTCGGCTTGGCATTGCTGGGCTGCGGCGCCGGCGGTTCCGGCTTGGCCTCCGGGGCGGTCGTGTCCTTTACCGGCGGGCCGGGATCGACCACGGGCTTCACGACCGGAACCGGCATCGCACTGGGCGCGGGAAGCTGAATGTCCGGCGGCGGGATAACGGGCATATCGGGGACCGGCTCGGCGCGATCCTTCTGCACCTGCTGCGGGCCGGGCGGTTTTTCGTTCGCGGGTTCGGGTGGCGCGGCGGGCGGCGCCACGTCGAAGACGCTGAGATGCGCGGGCTCTGTCGCGGTATGGAACACCGTCCATGTGAACAGACAGCCGCCCACGACCAGCAAGGCGACGATCGCCACGCCGCCCATGCCGAACAGCCGCGTACCCAGCGACATCGGCTGATCGGCATATCGGGCGGGCGCTGGTGTCCCCGGTTCCGGCATCAAGGATTGCCGGACCGGCTCAGGCTGGATCGGAACAGGGGACACCGCCGTCATCGTCAGGTCACATCCGGTAGCGGGCAGTGAACAGCACGTTGCGCGGTGCGCCGTAAGTATAGCTCGTGAACAGCCCGTATCCGTCGTAGTAGGTCTTGTCGAACAGGTTGTTGAGCACGAACGACAGGCTCAGCTTTTCGGTCACGTCGTAGCCGCCGATCAGACCGGCGACCAGCACGGCGCCCTGATGCGCGGTGCCATAGGAAGTGGCGTAATGCGTGCTGTCCTGCCAGGTCGCGTTCGCGCCGATCATCACCCGGTCGAGCGCACCGCCATGGAAGCGGTAGGAAGTGGCGAACTTGCCCTGGTTCTGCGGCATACCGGTGTTCACGCGCGCGCCTGCCGCAGTGCGTGCATGGAGGTAGGTATAGCCGCCCTGAACCTGCCAGCCGGGCAGAATCTCGCCCGAAAGCTCGAATTCGACGCCCTTGCTGGTAACTCCCTTGGCGCCTTCATAGGCTTGCGCGCCGGATGGCGTGGTGACGCCGGCTATGGCGACGGCCACATTGTTCTGCTTGATGTAAAAGCCTGCGAGGCTGGCATTCAGCTTGCCGTCGAGGAACTCGCCCTTGATCCCGGCCTCATAGTTCGAGCCCGTGACCGGATCGAGCAGGCGGTCGTTGGAATCGTAGGCCGTCGCCGGAGAGAAGATGTCGGTGTAGCTGGCGTAGAGCGACAGGGTCTTCGTGAAGTCGAGCACCGCGCCTGCATAAGGCACGAACTTGCCGCCTTCGTGCATGCGCCGGCTGACCGCACCGTTGACGACGTCGAGCAGGCGATAGGTGGCGAGATTTCCGCCCAGGATCACCGAAAGGCCGTCGAACGGGCGCAGCCGCGCGGTGCCGTACAGGCTGGTCTCGCGTTCTTCGGTGCGGCGCTGTGATACGGTGGCCCCGGTCCAGTCCTCTAGCGGATCGATGGTGCCGTCCCAATCGGCAAGCGTGGTGGTTTCCAGCTTGTAGGCGTCCCGGCGATGCAGCACGCCGCGCGTCCAGGAATAGCCCGCGACGATGTCGGCGTCCCAGCCGCCCAGATCGACACGACCGGTGACCTGCGCATCGATACCCTTGGCCTTGCGATCGGGCTGGATCGTGGTGTTGTAGATCGTCGCTTCGCCGGTCTGCCGGTTGGGGGCGACCGAGCCGTAGATCTGGCGCACCAGCATGTCGCGGATCAGCCGCGAACTGGTGAGGCGGACGCGGGCCTGCCAGTCGGCGGAAATCTGCTGCTTCACGTCGAGGAACAGCTTGCGGCTCTTGGATTCCAGGTACGCGCCCTTGCTCGACGGGCTCCACGAGCGATCGACGATGAAGCGGGTGCCGTCCGACCAGAACAGCGGAATGGCGCCGTAGGTCGAGCCGCTGGTGTCCTGCGTCTGCGATTCCACCCCCACGTCGATCAATGTGTCAGGCGTCAGGTCGTATTCGACGATACCGTAATAGGTCTGTGCTTCCTTGTGGTAGTAATCGGAGAAATTGTCGCGGCTTTCGAAGGCGGCGACGGCGCGGGCGCGCAGAGTGCCTGCCGCGTTCAGTGGGCCGGACACGTCCGCCTCGCCGCGATAGCGATTCCACGATCCCGCGCTGGCCGACGCCGAGGCCTTGAACTCGCTGGTCGGGCGCTTGAGCACGAGGTTGATCGCGGCGGACGGATTGCCGACGCCTTTGAGCAGGCCACTGGCACCGCGGATCACCTCGATGCGATCCAGCGTCGCGGTGTCCACCTGGGTCAGGAAGCTGGCGCTGGCGTCCTGGTCGAACGAGCGGAGGCCATCGACCTGGACGATGGTGGTGGAAAACCCGCGCGAATAGAGGAAGTGCCGGTCGCTGTCGTCATGCGACAGGGCGATGCCGGGCACCACGCGCAGGGCATCGGTGACGCTCAGAAGCTGCTGGTCTTCAAGCTGTTGACGGGTCACCACGGTCATCGACTGCGGCGTTTCGCGCAGCGACAGGCCAAGGCGGGTGGCGCCGCTGGTCTGGCGCACGGTGTAGGAACCGGTCCCTTCGGTGACGTAGGGGTCGGCGGTCAGGCCGGTCGCGGCCATGGCGCCGCCGCCCGCATTGCCCTCGACCTGGACCGGTCCCAGCTGGATCGCGCCGTCACCGGAACGCGGCGCCCGCTCCAGCGTCGCGGTGCCCGCGCCGGTAAAGCGGAACGTCAGGCCCGTGCCCGCCAGCAACCGCGAAAGCGCCTCGGCGGCCGCAAATTCGCCTTTGACGGCATTGGACGTGACGCCATCGCCCAGATCGGCAGGATAGGCCACCTGCACGCCGGAAAGCTGCATGTAGCGACGCAGCGCCCCCGGCAGCGGCTGTGCGGGAATATCGTAGGACTGGCTGCGGCGGGCTTCGGCAGTTTGCGCCTGTGCGGCCGCTGGAACTGCTCCGGCCAGAGCGCAGGATGCCAGCAGCAGGGCACGGATGAAAGCGCCACTCGGGCGGCGTTGCGGATCAAGCGGCATTCGGAAATTCCCCATTGTCGGCGCGAACGGATACGCGCATTCAGTTGCAAGTGCGGCGCAATAGCTGCCCCTCGCTCTGATTGACGTTGAGGGTCCGGCGGCTCCTAACAGCGTGACGAAAAATTATTTTCCGGCCGCCTTCAGAACGGTGACGCCCATGAATTTGTGGACGCTCATGCCGGTGGTCCGGCCGATGGCGTCGATCGCCTCGTCGGTGCGATCGGTGCGGAATACGGCACTGACCCTTGGTGTGCGCGACGTCGCGCCAAGCACGAAGACCGGTCCGTGGCGATAAGGGGAAATGGCTTCGATCGCATCCGTCACGCTTGCCCGGCTGAGGAGCAATTCACCGTTGCGCCATGGCGCAATGTCGGCGGGCACGGCTTCGGGCATCCGCTCGATCCGTCCGTCGCGGGTATAGCGCAGCCGCTGCGTCGCGTGCATGGCCAGGCCGTTCGATGAACGCGGCGGCGTGACGATGACGCGCCCATCCGTAACGCCGACGTATACGGCGTCCGTCGCCCGGCTGACCTCGAAGGCGGTGCCGACATCCTGCGTGACACCGTCCAGCGCCTTGACCCTGAAGGGCCGGCGATCGCCGTGGGTGACGTTGAACCAGGCCCGGCCGCGCAGGACGGAAACATGGCGTCCCCCTTCGTCGAAGGAAACCGCAATCGCCGACCCGGCATCCAGAATCGCTGCACTGCCGTCCGGCAAGGTCACGCTCTTCACGGCGATGGAGGTGGTGTGGGACGCGTTCAGCCGCACCATCGCATCGGGCGTCACATAGGCGATTGCCAGCACCGCCACCGCCACGCCTGCAGCGCGCGGCAGGACTTTCCGTGGAGTGCCCGCTCGCCAACCGAGGCGATGCCGCGCGCGCTGTTGGCCTGGGGGACGCGGCGGCGCGGGCGGCGACCACGAAGTGCTCGCGTCTGCAGATCCGATCGCGCGCCAGATCGCGCGCTGGCTTTCGAAAGCGCGGTCGTTGTCTGCCGACTGCGCCCGCCAGTCCTTGAACCGGGCAAGTTCCTGCGCATCCATGTCGCCCGATGCCAGCCGCGTCAGCCATGTGCGGGCCTGTTCCGCCGGTTCGTCCTGGGGTGTCATCGCCATGCGCGCCTCATGTGCGAAAAAAGATGGAGCCTCGTCTGTCCAGACGATTGCGGATGGCCGTGTCCTAACAGCGATGTGGAATAATCGCTCATGGCGCGCTCCGTACGGCGTCGAGCGCCCGCAGGGCCCGGCGGATATGCCGCTCGATCACGGTGGTCGAGACGCCGAAACGCTCGGCAATCTCACGCTGCGGCATGGCCTCGAAGCGGTTCAGGCGAAAGATTTCCTGCGTTGGCTCGGGCAGGGCGGACAGTGCCGCCATGATCCGGTCGAGCATGTCGCGACCCAGCACGATCCTATCCACGGCAGGCTTGTCGTCTTCCACCCAGAGGATATCGGCGATCTCCGCATCGACCTGCGCGTCCTTGCGGCGCGATGCGCGCAAGGCATCGGTCCCCGCGTTGATCGCCAGACGATGCAGGTACCCCAGCGGGTTGTCGATCGGCGGATCGTCCTGAACCGAGCGGACCTTGAACCAGAGCCCTTGCGCCACATCCTCCGCCTCGCGATCGTCACGCAGCAGGCGCCGAAGCCGTTTCAGCAGCGACGCGCGCTCGCGGACGAGCAGTTGGGAAAGGATGAGGGCGTTGGTAGGCATGGAGTTAAGGACAGGTCATGCGCCGCCCCTAAGCCAATTGCGAGTTGATCGCAATAACCACCGATCATCATTTCGATCGCCCCTCACCGAACGACGGCTTTCCAGAGTCGCGCGCGCAGGTAGACCCGATGCGATCTGGCAGGCCCAAAGAATGGCACGTCATTCGAAATTACCGTGATATCGGGCGTCAGCATCCGCACGCGTATCAAATTCGATAATCACACCGCGGGGCGTACGTAGAAAGAAGCTAGAGCCGCGTTCGTGCTGGACACGTCGACGACCGTTCAGCATGTGACGGCGGTGGAGGAGGGCTAATAGCTTGGCCATCTCGCGCGGCACTTGCGACAATAGCAGCCAACCCACTTTCGAAATCCGGAATCTGCCATTCTCCTTATGGCCGGTCTTGGGTATTCGGAAGAAGGAAAGCTGCCAGTCTGCACCTGAGAGCGTACGATTGGCTACTGAACGACCGGAAAGCGCCGGACTTAGCCTCGTATGGTGCGGGTTGGGACAGAGGCAGTCGTTCCCGATGCAGCCACTCTGATGACGGTATTTGACAGGAGCAAGCGCTTCATCCTTGCATGGATGACGTCGTCGATTGACCGGGGTGGGGCCTGTTCTGCTGAAAGTTGTTTCAGTCGGCGACCCAAACGCTGGAGCACCGAACCATGTTAGATCAGACGCTCTGCGAGAAAATCCACGAAAACCCTGACCCGGGCCGGTACGTTCGCCCCGCCCATAAAAACGGCATGGATTGTTTCGATGTCGCCCGGATTATAGTCTTCCAATATCGCCACCAACTGGCCGGATGCCAGCTCTGGCTGGACACTGAATCGGCCTACGCGGGTAATGCCGACACCGTCGGCTGCGAGCTGGCCTAGCGTTTCACCGTTATTCGCCTCGATCGTGCCTCGAACGCTCAGCGCATAATCCCGCCCATCCTTGCGAAACGGCCAGACGGGCTCGGCACGGCGGAAGTTGAAATTGAGGCAGTTATGGCCATGCAAATCTTCCGGTGTCGTGGGGGTGCCGTGGCGGTGTAGATATGTTGGCGAAGCGACGATGACCCGGCCGTTCTCGCCAAGCTTGCGAGCGGTCAGCGGACTGTCGGTCAAGGGGCCAAACCGGATCGCGACATCTGCCTGCCCTGCAGCGATATCGACCAGCCGGTCACTGAGACTGATATCGACCACGATATGCGGATATAACTGTGCAAACTCGCCCAGCAGCGGCACGATACATAGTCGGCCGTGGGAATGGGCGGCGCTTACGCGCAAGCGTCCGCGCGGGGCGCCGCGATCGGCGATCGACTGTTCGGCCTCGTCGAGATCGGCAAGGATACGCCGGGCGCTGGTCAGGTAGGCCTGTCCCTCGGCCGTCAGCGTCAAGGCACGGGTGGAGCGCAGCAGCAGGCGAACCCCCAGCCGATCCTCGATCCGGTCCACCGCGCGGCTGACCGCCGAGGGGGTGAGGCCCAGTAATCGTCCCGCGGCCGAGAAACTGCCTTCCGACACTATTGCAGCGAAGGTTTCCAGTGCCCGTGCCCGGTCGGCGTGGAAGGGTATCTTTTCATCCAAAGCAAAGATCTTTCGCCTCGTGGCCGCCTAAACTCGGGCTGCCTTCCATTCCATTTATGCGCCCATCACGGAATGAAAAGGGAATACAATGGAATATCGGCAATTGGGGGCATCGGGCCTGCGGGTTCCGGCGCTGAGTTTCGGCACCGGCACGTTCGGCGGTTCCGGCCCCTTGTTCGGGGCCTGGGGCAATAGCGACGCGCAGGAGGCGCGGCGTCTGGTCGATATTTGCCTCGATGCGGGCATAACCCTGTTCGACACCGCCGATGTCTATTCGGGCGGCGCGTCGGAAGAGGTGCTGGGCGCGGCAATCAAGGGGCGGCGCGACGCCGTGCTGATCTCCACCAAGCTGGGCCTGCCGACCGGGGACGAGCCGGGCGACTGGGGCGTCTCGCGCAGCCGGTTGATCCGCGGCGTGGAAGCGGCGCTGGACCGTCTCGGCACCGACTACATCGATCTGCTGCAACTCCACGCTGTCGATGCCTCGACTCCGGTGGAGGAACTGCTGGCGACGCTGGACGAACTCGTCCGCGCGGGCAAGCTGCGCCATATCGGTGTTTCCAACTATCCCAGCTGGCAGCTGATGAAGGCACTCGGCACTGCGGACCGTCATGGCTGGCCGCGCTTCGTGGCTCATCAGGTCTATTACTCCTTGATCGGCCGCGCCTACGAGGCAGACCTGATGCCGCTCGCCGCAGATCAGGACGTGGGCGCACTGGTGTGGAGCCCGCTCGGCTGGGGACGCCTCACCGGCAGGATCCGGCGCAGCAGCCCGATCCCCGAAGGCAGCCGCCTGCACCAGACTGCCGCCTTCGCGCCGCCGGTGGAGGACGAGCATCTGTACCGCGTCGTCGATGCGCTGGACGAAATCGCGGCGGAAACCGGCAGGACGGTTCCGCAGATCGCACTCAACTGGCTGTTGCAGCGGCCGACCGTGTCATCGGTCATCATCGGGGCGCGCAACGAGGAGCAACTGCGCCAGAACCTTGGCGCGGTGGGCTGGTCGCTCACCACCGAGCAGATCGCCCGGCTCGATCAGGCCAGCTACCAGATGCCTGCTTATCCCCATGCACCCTATCACCAACAGGACGGTTTCGCCCGCCTGAACCCGCCGCTTGTCTGACGGGAGGAGCATCATGAAGATCAACCCACCACTTCTCGCGCTGGCAGCCGGAGCTTTCGGCATCGGCGTCACTGAATTCGCCCCGATGGGCCTGCTGCCCGTCATCGCCACCGACCTTGGCGTCTCGATCCCTTCGGCCGGTCTGCTGATCAGCGCCTATGCCATCGGCGTAATGCTGGGCGCGCCGCTCATGACGCTGACCACCGGGCGGCTGCCGCGCCGAACCCTTCTGATCGCCCTTGCCATGATCTTCACGGTGGGCAACCTGATCGCGGCGCTTTCCGGCAGCTATGGCATGCTGCTGTTCGCGCGGATCGTCACCTCGCTGAACCACGGCGCGTTCTTCGGCGTGGGATCTATCGTCGCGGCCAGCCTGGTCCCGCCCCAGCGGCAGGCGGGCGCGGTCGCCGCCATGTTCATGGGGCTGACAATCGCCAATGTCGTCGGCGTGCCGCTGGCGACCTGGACGGGCGAAGTCATGGGATGGCGATCGGCGTTCTGGGGAATTTCCGTGCTCGGCCTGCTGACCATCGCGGCGCTGCGCCTGACCCTGCCGGACCTGCCCACGCCGACCGACGGCGATGCGCGCTCGGAGCTGCGGGTGCTGATGCGCGGGCCGGTGCTGGCGGCGCTGGGCCTGACCGTGGTCGGCGCAAGCGCGATGTTCACCGTCTTCACCTATATCACCCCGATCCTGCGCGAGCAGACCCATGGCTCGATCGGCTTCGTGACGGCAATGCTGGTGGTCTACGGCTTGGGCCTGACCATCGGCAACTGGCTTGGCGGACGCTTTGCCGATCGTTCAGTCGACCGGACACTGATCGTGACTCTGGGCGCGCTGACGGCGATCCTCGTCGCCTTCGCCTTTGCCATGCCTCACGCGGGGCCGACGGCCGTGCTGATCTTCCTGTGGGGCATTGCCAGCTTCGCACTGGTGCCGCCGCTGCAAGTTCGTGTGATGAGCGCGGCTGCGGATGCACCGAACCTCGCTTCCTCGATGAACATCGGCGCCTTCAACCTGGGCAACGCGATCGGTGCCGCAGTGGGGGGAGGGGTGATCGCGGCGGGCCTCAGCCTGCCCTTCGTCGCGGTCGCAGGAGCGGTAGCATCGGGAGTTGGGCTGCTGGCCGTGTTGATCAGCACTCAAAAGGCTTCATCAAGTCATGTCGGGCTTGATGACGCCTTCTGCAGTGAAATGGGTTGAACTGAGGCGTGTGGAGAAATGTCCCGGATCAGCCCTTAAACGTTCCGACTGCTTACGGCCATCATCGACCTTCATGATGGCTGAGCAGAACGTCCGGACCTGGGGTTCGGAAATTGACGCTCGAATGACAAGAACGGGTCGCGACAGGAAAGGCGTGACTTGGCGTTTTTGAATTGAGTATCGCGAGGCGATAGCACCAAACCCAACCGCTTTCGGTCGCCCAGTCAGATTTCGATCTTTTATGGTCGCGATGCTCCCGTATTGATCCTTTCAGGGGTGCTATCGAATGGCGGTGCTTTCTTTCATTTAGGGCAAGGGATGTCGCTCTTCATCGGGAAGAGATATTCTGCGCGACCGGGGCGCGCTATAAGGATGACGATGGCTCTCGATCTTGGCAGGCGCCTCGCGCCAGTACGCTTCCTTGCTTTCGCATCGATTTTGTGCGTCAGCATTCCAATGCTCCATCCGCTGCTGGGCTGGCGCCATGCCATGATGGCAGGCTTCGACGTGGCTGCGTTCATATTCCTGCTTTCGATCTGGCCTCTGCTAGAACGAGCTGAGCCGAATCAGATGCGCCGTTCCGCCGAGCGCAACGATGCAAACCGCACGCTTCTCCTCGGGATTACCGGTGCGGTATCGCTGGTGGTTCTGGTCGCTGTATTCTCAGAGCTTCAGGACAAGAGCGATCCCCGTTTCACGGCGATGGCCTTGGTCATCGCGACGCTGGCGCTGGCGTGGATGTTCTCGAACATGGTCTACGCTCTTCATTATGCGCACATGTTCTATATGAAAACCGACACCGATGGGGACGGCGCGGAGCAGAAAGATTCGCGGGGTTTCGACTTTCCCAATACCAAAGAGCCAATCTATTGGGATTTCGTATACTTCAGTTTCACTCTGGGCATGACCTTCCAGACTTCCGACGTCGCCATGACCTCAACTCCTGCCCGGCGTGTAGCCACTATCCACTGCCTCGCAGCCTTCGTATTCAATCTGGGCGTGCTGGCCTTCACGATAAATGTCTTGGGAGGGGGTAGCAGTTGAGCGAGCAGTTATAGACTTGGGCTCGATAGCCCCACGCCCGCCCAGCTATGCGTGGGGTGGGATGGCAGCTGCCGCAGGAAGTCGCCTCAAAACCTGCCTGTTCGCTTACAGCCGAACGATGCCGCAGCACGGGCAAGCAAGCCGCAGCAGAACGGCTTCATCGAGAGTTTCAATGCTCGACTGCGCGACGAATACTTGAATGAGGCGCTTCTCACCAGCTTTGGCCATGCCCGTCAGATACCGGTAGGAACCTCGAATTCAGAATAGGTGTAAAATATCATAAATAGATAAATTAATTGCGCCAATGTGCGAATTGAAACTGAGCATCGGTCGGAATTTTGGCAGAAGATCAAATGGCTGGGTTTTCGACCGGCCATTCTTTCGAATTCTATAAGCTTTGATGTTCGCAGTGCGTCTTGAAGTGCTTCCGGATTTCGAGAATTTGTGCGGGTTACAGCACCGTGTGCTGGAGGTTAGAACTTCGTCCTGAGCGTGACGCCGTAAGTGCGCGGATCACCCAGCGTCCCGGTGACGGCGCCGGTAGTTCCGGCCGACAGACTCAGATAATAGAGCTTGTCCGTGAGATTGCGCGCCCAAAGCTGAACGTCGAGCACCCCGTCGAGCGCCCGGAAGCCGATGCGCGCGTTGACCAGCGAATAGCCGGGGATCAGCGAATAGCGCGAAAGGCTGGCCGTGGTGTTGAAGTCCGACCGGTAGCTGTAGTCCGCGCCGAAGTAGACCTCGCTGTCGCGGCCCAGCACCGATCCCACGCCCTGACGCGCTTCGCCTCCTGCCGAGGCCGCCCACTTCGATACGCCCGGCAGGCGCTTTCCGCTGAGGTCGCAGGTCGTCTGCCCGGTGACCTCGATCGGGCACGGGGCATTGGCATAGTCCACGTACTTCGCATCGGTGAACGCGCCCGAGGCATAGAGCGACAGCCACGGAGCCGCAGCGGCACGCAAGTCCGCCTCGAAACCACGCGAACGGACCTTGCCGACGTTGGTGAAGTAGGACTGGTTGTTGCGTTCCGTGTCGACCACGGTGGTCTGGTAATCGCTGTCGTCGGTCCAGAATGCGGCGAGGTTGGCGGTCAGCTTGTTGCCGAACCATGCGGTCTTCACGCCCAGTTCGTAGCTGTCGATCGTCTCGGGCTTGATGACCGGATCGGCTGCGAAGGCGCCCGTCGTCACGATGTTGGCAAGGTTGAGGCCGCCGAACTTGTGGCCGCGCCCGTAGGTCGCATAGACCAGCGCATCGGGCGTCACCTTCCACGACAGCGTCGCCGAGCCGGACAGGCGGCCTTCCTTGGTGCTGGCGGAATAGGAATTGGCGACGCCGTAACGCGAGCGGATCGTGTTGGCGGCGGCCAACTGCGCGGTGGTCAGCCCGTCGAGGCTGGCGCCGGTGGCGGTCTGCTCGAACCAGCCGGTCTTGGTCTCGTAGGTGTAGCGCAGGCCCGTGGTGAGATCGAGCGTAGGCGTCACGTGCCAGATCGTCTGGCCGAAGGCGGCGTAGCTGTTGGTCACCGGGCGCGAGTGGCCGAGGATGGTGTAGCCGTTGAGCGCGGCGGCAGCGGCGGTGCGGTCCACGCTGGGCGCTACGAACCATGCGGCGGCATCGCTGCCATAGGCGTTCAGCGCCTCGGCATCGATCGACTGCCACAGGTAGTAGAGGCCCCCGACGTAATCGACCTTGCGCGTGCCTTCCGAGGCAATGCGCAGTTCCTGGCTGAACTGGCGCTGCTCGTTGCTCTGGTGGAAGTCGGAACCGGCATCGAGGCTGGTGGAATCGCCGTCGTTGTGCGGATACCAGTTCCACGCGCGATAGGCGGTGACCGAGGTGATCGTGTTGCCCGGAATGGTCAGGTCGGCGATCGAGGTCACGCCCCACTGGTTCATCTTGTAGCGCGGGTTGGCGTCCACATCGACCTGCCGCGCCGAAGGATCGATCGCCAGCGGCGTATAGCCGGTGCGCGCGGCGCGGTCGTAGTAGTTGTTCGCAAAAGTGGTGCCGTTGTCGTACTGGGTGAGCACGCCGGTCAGCACTGCCGCCGCCGTCTTGGAATGCTGGCGGCCGTAGTCACCGATCAGGCGCAGCTTGAAATTGCTGGCAGGCGTGAACAGCAACTGCCCGCGCAGGCCGAAATCGTGGTAGTCCTGCGTGTCCGAACCGTCGTAGCGGTTGGTCATGTAGCCGTCGCGGTCGGTCTTCGAGACATAGAGGCGCGCGGCCAGCAGGTCGTCCACCAGCGCGCCGCTGGCATAGGCGTGGACCTGCCGGAAATCGTAGTTCCCGAAGGTCACGTCGCCGCCCGCCTCGGGCTCGAACGTGGGCGACTTGGTGGTGACGACGACCGCGCCCGCCGAAGTGTTCTTGCCGAACAGCGTGCCCTGCGGCCCGCGCAGCACTTCGATGC